>NZ_CP062222.1:3667500-3984955 GCF_017487405.1 Brevundimonas goettingensis
CGTCGTGAAAAGGGAAACAACCCTAACCATCATCTAAGGCCCCCAAGTACTGGCTAAGTGGGAAACGATGTGGGATTGCTTTGACAATCAGGAGGTTGGCTTAGAAGCAGCCATCCTTTAAAGAAAGCGTAACAGCTCACTGATCAAGCGATCCTGCGCGGAAAATGTAACGGGGCTCAAGCCAGTCGCCGAAGATATGGGTGCACTTATGTGCGCGGTAGCGGAGCGTTCCGTAAGCCGGTGAAGGTCAGGCGTGAGCCTGGCTGGAGGTATCGGAAGTGAGAATGCTGACATGAGTAACGATAGGAGTGTGAGAGACACTCCCGCCGAAAGACCAAGGGTTCCTGCGTAAAGCTAATCTGCGCAGGGTTAGTCGGCCCCTAAGGCGAGGCTGAAAAGCGTAGTCGATGGGAAGCAGGTAAATATTCCTGCACCAGCCAGAAGTGACGGATGGCGCAACTTGTCAGGGCTTATTGGATTGTCCTGGCAGGGAAGTTGTCCCTGGAAATAACTCTGGCAGAGACCGTACCCGAAACCGACACAGGTGGTCAGGTAGAGCATACCAAGGCGTTTGAGAGAACTATGCTGAAGGAACTCGGCAAATTGCACGCGTAACTTCGGAATAAGCGTGACTCTGCTAAGGGCAACCTCTGCAGAGTGGCACAAGCCAGGGGGTAGCGACTGTTTAGCAAAAACACAGGGCTCTGCGAAGCAGCAATGCGACGTATAGGGTCTGACGCCTGCCCGGTGCCTGAAGGTTAAAGGGAGATGTGAAAGCGTCGAACTGAAGCCCAGGTAAACGGCGGCCGTAACTATAACGGTCCTAAGGTAGCGAAATTCCTTGTCGGGTAAGTTCCGACCTGCACGAATGGCGTAACGACTTCCCCACTGTCTCCAGCATAGGCTCAGTGAAATTGAATTCCCCGTGAAGATGCGGGGTTCCCGCGGTCAGACGGAAAGACCCTATGAACCTTTACTATAGCTTCGCCTTGGCGTTAGCGACCGTATGTGTAGGATAGGTGGGAGGCTATGAAGCCGGGGCGCCAGCACCGGTGGAGCCATCCTTGAAATACCACCCTTACTGTCGTTGACGTCTAACCGAGGGCCGTTATCCGGTCCCGGGACATGGCGTGGTGGGTAGTTTGACTGGGGCGGTCGCCTCCTAAAGTGTAACGGAGGCGCGCGATGGTGGGCTCAGACCGGTCGGAAATCGGTCGTCGAGTGCAATGGCATAAGCCCGCCTGACTGCGAGACTGACAAGTCGAGCAGAGACGAAAGTCGGCCATAGTGATCCGGTGGTCCCGAGTGGAAGGGCCATCGCTCAACGGATAAAAGGTACTCTAGGGATAACAGGCTGATTTTGCCCAAGAGTCCATATCGACGGCAAAGTTTGGCACCTCGATGTCGGCTCATCACATCCTGGGGCTGGAGCAGGTCCCAAGGGTTCGGCTGTTCGCCGATTAAAGTGGTACGTGAGCTGGGTTCAGAACGTCGTGAGACAGTTTGGTCCCTATCTGCCGTGGGTGTTCGAAGCTTGAGAGGATCTGTCCCTAGTACGAGAGGACCGGGATGGACATACCTCTGGTGTACCTGTCATGGCGCCAGCTGTGCAGCAGGGTAGCTAAGTATGGAATAGATAACCGCTGAAAGCATCTAAGCGGGAAACTAACCTCAAAACAAGGCTTCGCTGAGGATCGTGGAAGACTACCACGTTGATAGGCCAGGTGTGGAAGCGCGGTGACGTGTGAAGCTTACTGGTACTAATAATCCGATCGGCTTGATCGTTTCTCAGCAAAACTCATTCGATTTTCGAATACGACAATGTCTTCTCATTACAGTACGATATCCGCTTGGTTGACCTGGTGGCTATGTCGGAGGTTCCCCACCCGATCCCATCCCGAACTCGGTCGTTAAGCCCTCCAGAGCCAATGGTACTCCGTCTCAAGGCGTGGGAGAGTAGGTCGCCGCCGGGTCTACCAAGCGGATATCCTCTGTAATCTTCTCGAACATCTTCCTTCACTCGACCGTTCGCCGCGGGATGGAGCAGCCCGGTAGCTCGTCAGGCTCATAACCTGAAGGTCGCAGGTTCAAATCCTGCTCCCGCACCCAAACACTCAAAACGCCCCGCTGATCCAGCGGGGCGTTTTGCGTTTACGCCGCCGGCCTCAGTTGCCCACCCCAGCAGCCGGCCTATGGTCCGGAGCGCCATGATCCGCAGTCTCGGCGCGGCTCAGACGGCGGGCGTGCGCGGGAACATCGCGGCCGCCTGGGCGGCGAGAGCCTGTTTGACGCCCTCGGCGCCCGTCGCCCCGGCCTTCGACGCGCGCGCCGCCCCCGAAATCCAGTGCGAGATCAGCAAGGCGTCCAGCCGCGTCAGCTGCGGCGCAACAGGGCTGAGGAAGCCCAGGGTCGAGAGGCCGCGGCTGTAGCGCACCCGCGCGGCGAAGTCGGCCAGGGCTGGATCGCGGGTGGCCGAAAAGAAGAAGGTCTCGAAGGCGCGGGCGCGCGGCGCGGACTGTCCGACATCCAGAAAGGCCAGAATATGCCGTCCCAGATCGTCATGATCGGCGCTGATCACGCCCGATCGTTGGGCCGAGATGACGATCGTCTGGTAGAGCCAGGCATAGCCCGCCGCCATCAGGGCGGCCCGGGTGGGAAAATGATAGGTCACCGCGCCCAGGCTCAACCCGGCGCCGACGGCCGCGGCGCGGTGGGTGAAGGCGCTCTCGCCCCCTTCGTCGACGGCCTCCACCACGGCCTGGGTGATCCGGATCTCCGCGCCGGTCAGGGGAGGAAAGACGGTCGCCTGTTGTGACAGTGTCTCCGCCATCGTGCGCCAGGGGGCCGGGCGCGCCAGAAGTTCAGCGTCGCCTGATAGGCGCGCCGCCAGGCGGGTGCAGACCTCCTCCAGACCGGCGCGGTCATAGGGGGTGCGCCAGCGGGCGAGGTGGCCGAACCGCTCGGACTGCAGAATGCCGGCGGCGACCGGCGCCAGTTCGACGGGCAGGGAGAAGCGCGGCAGGGCCGCGGCCCAGAAGCCTTCCCAGAGGCTGAGCCACTGGCCGGCCGTGTCGGAAACGCGCCAGGCCAAGGCGGCGCAGTCGCAGGCCTCGGCCTGTGCGAGGACGCGCCGGGTCGCGCACCAGTCGTCGATGACGGTCGCCGCAAAGGCTGGAAACGCGGCAGGACCCCAAGGCGCGCCGGGGTCCACCTCGGCCAGACGGGCCGCCAGCCAGAGGCGGGCCTCGGAGATCGCCTGCTGCTGGGCGATGCCGTACAATCGTTCTATAGAGTCAAAGTGATAGTTGATGGCCGAGGGCGAGGACCCGGCTCGCGCCGCCACCGTCCGGGCTGTCGCGCCGGCGAGGCCCGATTCGGCCATCTGGGCCAGGAAGGCGGTGATCAGGCCGGCTGCCCGATCCGACTAGCCTTCACTGGCGGTGGGTGCGGACACGGACGAATTCGACATAATCCCTGTGTGCCGGGTCGCGGCTTCGGGGGCAACCGTCCCGTGGTTCGTCGCCGAACCTTTGCAATAGGATCACAGATCGGCAGAACAACTGTTCGAAATTCGCGAAACAAACGTTCTACTCAGCGGCCTTCCAATCGCATCAGGGGGTGCCGCCATGTCCAAGACTCGTTCCTTCGTCCTACGATCCGTTCTGAGCGCCGGCGTCGCCGCTGTCACCCTTCTCAGCGGCGTCGCGGCCCAGGCCCAGACCGCCGCGGCGTCCGACGCCCAGGCGGAGGCCCAGAACGTCGAGGATATCGTCGTCACCGGCTCGCCGATCGTCGGCAGCCAGCGCGCGGCGCTGAACCAGCAGCGCAACGCCGACAATCTGATCAACGTCATCGCCGCCGACACCGTCGGCCAGTTCCCCGACCGGAACTCGGCGGCCGCGCTCGCCCGCCTGCCCGCCGTCGCCGTCCAGCGCGACCAGGGACAGGAGCGGTATCTTCAGGTCCGCGGCGGCCCGAACCGCTGGACCAGCGCCTCGGTCGACGACATCGGCCGCAAGGTGACCGCGGGCAACCCCTAGCTGGAGCCGGAACGCACCTGGGGCGGCGACGCCTCGCTGGAATGGTATCTGCCGGGCTCGGGCCTGGCCTCGGCCGGCGTCTTCTACCGCAACGTCGACAAAGTCCTGTTCGACAGCCAGACCAAGGTCACGGGCGACCTGTTCGACGCCCCGGGTCTGGACCGCACCGGCTATGACTATGTCACCACCCTGAACGGCGGCGAAGGCAAGCTGTACGGCGTGGAGCTGGCCTATCTGCAGCAGTTCGTCTTCCTGCCGGGCGCCTGGAGCGGCTTCGGCTTCCAAGGCAATCTGTCGCTGCTGGACGGCGACTTCGAGGCCCCGGACGGCCGCACCGTCGCCTTCCCGGGCGTGTCGAACACCATCGTCAACGCCTCGATCTTCTACGAGAATTTCGGTCTGTCGGCGCGCCTCAGCTACCAGTGGCGCTCGTCCTGGATCGACACCCTCGACTTCGCCGGCTTAGGCGACCAGATGCGCGACGCCTATGACAACGTCGATCTGCCGCTGCGCTATGCGGTGACCGAAAACGCCTCGCTGTATTTCGACGCCAACAACCTGACCGACGAAACCTATGTCGCCTACGAGGGCGACGTGCAGCACCCGACCGAAGTCGAGCAGATCGGCCGCCGCTTCCTGGCCGGCGTGCGCTTCCGCTTCTGATCCCTACGAGAAAGAGGAAACCGAGATGAAGAGAGTTCTTCTCAGCGCCGCCGCCCTGATGCTGGCCGTCGCGCCAGCCACGGTGGTGCTTGCCCAGACCGCCGCCGCACCGGTCCAGCAGCAGGCGCACTCGCGCCTGCTGCCCCTGGAGGGCGTCCAGAACGCCCGCGACATCGGCGGCTATCGCACGGCCGACGGCCGCACGGTGAAGTGGGACGTGATCTATCGCACCGCCGAGCTGTCGCACCTGACGGCCCACGACAGGGGCCTGCTGGAGGCGCGCGGCCTGCGCTCCATCCACGACCTGCGGACGGTCGAGGAACGCCGGGCCCAGCCGACCGTCTGGACCGACGCGAGCGCCCCGACTGTCACCGCCTTCGACTATTCGATGGACACCTCGGGTTTCGCGACCCTGTTCCAGGGCGGGATGCCGACGGCGGACCGGGCGCGCGAGGTCTTCGCCGCCTCCTATCCGGAAATGCTCAAGTCGCAGCGGCCGCAGCAGCGCGCCCTGTTCGAGGACCTGCTCAAGGGTGAGGGCGCGGTGCTCTATCACTGCTCCGCCGGCAAGGACCGGACGGGGATGGCCACGGCCCTGATCCTGTCGGCCCTGGGCGTGCCGCGCGAGACGATCCTGGCGGATTATGAGCTGTCCAATCAGTACTATCGTCCGGACGCCTCGCCCGAGGCCGTCGCGGCCAATCCGCAGGCGGCGGCGTTCATGCAGCTTCCGGCCGATATCCGCGCCGTCTTCATGGGCGTCGACAAACGCTATCTGCAGGCGGTGTTCGACATGATCGACCGCGATCACGGCTCGGTCGAGACCTATCTCGACCGCGAACTGGGCGTCGATGGGGCCGACATCGAACGCCTGAAATCCCTGTACCTGGTCTGATCCCCAGCCCGGTGACAGGAGAACGCCCCCCGGGTCCGCCCCGGGGGGCGTTCCGCGTTCTGGCGCAGAGAAAACACTCGCCCGGATGAAACGGAACGGCGCGCGCCGACGAACTGCGTCCATGGTCGAGGTTTCATGCGCGGGCCGGGCGTGCGATGTCGGGAGGTGCAATGCGAGGGGTTCGGATCATGAGACGGGAAGGACGATCGGGATGACGGTCCTGTTCCAGTCCGTCCCGTCCGTGACCACCGCCCGGCCGGTGCTGATCGACCCCTTCGGGCGGCGCATCGACTATCTGCGGGTCTCGGTGACCGACCGGTGCGATCTGCGCTGCGTCTACTGCATGGCCGAGCGCCAGGCCTTTTTGCCGCGCCGGGATTTGCTGACGCTCGAGGAGCTGGACCGGCTCTGCACCGGCTTCATCGACCTCGGGACGCGGCGGCTGCGGCTGACCGGCGGGGAGCCTCTGGTGCGCAAAGGCTTCATGGATCTGGTGCGCGGCCTGTCGCGCCATCTGGAGAGCGGGCGGCTGGAGGAGCTGACCCTGACCACCAACGGCACGCGGCTGGCTGAACATGCGGACGATCTGGCGGCCTGCGGCGTGCGGCGGATCAATGTATCGCTGGATACGCTGGATGCGGACCTCTATCGGCGCATCACCCGGGGCGGCGAGCTGGCCAAGGTCATGGTCGGGCTGGATGCGGCCCGGGCGGCGGGGCTGGAGGTCAAGATCAATACGGTCGCGCTGAAGGGCGACAACGCCGGCGCGCTCCCCGATATGGTGGCTTGGGCGCACGGGCGCGGAATGGGGCTGACCCTGATCGAGACCATGCCGCTGGGCGAGATCGAGGCCGACCGGATGGACCAGTATCTGCCCCTGTCCGAGGTCCGCGCGGACTTCGAGGCGCGCTGGACGCTTACGCCTCTGGCGCGGCGGACGTCGGGCCCGGCCCGCTATGTTCGGGTCGAGGAGACGGGCGGGACGCTGGGTTTCATCACCCCGATGAGCCACAGCTTCTGCGAGGCCTGCAACCGGGTGCGGGTGACCTGCACCGGCGATCTGGTCCTGTGCCTGGGGCGCGAGGACGGCGTGGCGCTGACGCCGGTGCTGCGCAACCATCCCGACGACGACGAACCGCTGCGTGAGGCCATCCGTGCGGCCATCCTCGCCAAGCCGAAGGGGCATGATTTCCGCATCGACCGGCCCGGCGCGGCGCCCGCCGTGGCGCGGCCCATGTCGATGACGGGGGGGTGAGATGGCGACGGTGAAACTGTTCGGCGTCTTCCGCGACCTGGCCGGCTGGAGCGAGAGCGTCATCGACGTTCCGACCCTGGGCGGGTTGAAGGCGAAACTGGTGGAGGATCATCCCGGCCTGGCCGAGCGGCTGGATCACCCGACGACGCTCGTGATCAAGAACGCCCTGATGCTGCATCGAAGCGAGCGCGGCGACGATCTGCCGCTCGAGGTCTCGGACGAGATCGCCTTCGGCCCGCCGGTCAGCGGGGGCTGAGCCGTGATCCGCATCCAGACCGAACCTCTGTCACCCGGCGAATGGCTGGAAACGTTTTCGCGCGACCGGGAAACGACCGGCGCCGTGGCCAGCTTCACCGGCCTGACGCGCGGCGGGGCAGGGATCGAGCGGCTGGTGCTGGACGCCTATCCGGGCTTCACCGAAACCGTGATGGAAGGGATCGAAGCCGAGGCGCGCGACCGGTTCGAGGTTCAGGACGTGCTGGCCGTGCACCGCTGGGGCCCGATCGGGGTTGGGGAGCCGATCATCTTCGTCGCCGTCGCCGCCGCCCATCGCCGCGCCGCCTTCGAGGCCTGCGACTTTCTCATGGACCAGTTCAAGGTCCGCGCGCCGTTCTGGAAGAAGGAGGAGGGACCCGACGGCGTGCGCTGGGTCGAGCCGCGCCTCCAGGATCACGATGACCTCGCCCGATGGGCGCCCGGAACCCTATGACAGGCCGATGACCGAAACCCTCCCCAAACCCGTTCTGCCCGCTCCCGGCGGCAAGCTGATCGACGCTCCCCTGACGGTCGTGCGGATCGGCGTCCTGACCATCTCCGACACCCGGGACGAGGAAAGCGACACCTCCGGCGGCATCCTCGCCGACCGGATCGTGGAGGCGGGCCACGACTGTGCGGCGAAGACGATTGTCCCCGACGACATCGCGGCGATCCGGGCCCAGGTGCGGGCGTGGATCTCGGCCGGGACGGTCGATGCGATCATCACCACCGGCGGCACCGGCCTGACCGGACGCGACGTCACTCCCGAGGCGCTGGAGCCCCTGTTCGACAAGCGCATCGACGGCTTTTCCGTGATCTTCCATCAGGTCAGCTACCAGACGGTGGGTCTGTCGACCCTGCAGTCGCGCGCCACGGCGGGGATCATCGACGGGGTCTTCGTCTTCTGCCTGCCGGGCTCGAACGGGGCGGTGCGCGACGGCTGGGACAAGGTCATTCGCTGGCAACTCGACAGCCGTCACAAGCCCTGCAACATGGTCGAGCTGATGCCCCGGCTGCTGGAGCGATGATGCCGGACGAACCGTCCCGACTGACCCATATCGACGCCGACGGGCGGGCCCGGATGGTCGACGTCTCCGACAAGGCCGAGACGGCGCGCGAGGCGACGGCGCGGGGCCGCATCGTCATGGCGCCGGAGACCCTGGCGCTCGCCCTGTCGGGCGAGGGCAAGAAGGGCGACGTGCGGGCGGTGGCGGAGATCGCCGGGCTGATGGCCGCCAAGCGGACCAGTGACCTGATCCCGATGTGCCATCCCCTGATGCTGACCTCGGTCAAGGTGAGGGTCGAACCGACCGCTGACGAGACCGGGCTGGAGGTCGTGGCGACGGTGCGGACCAAGGGGCAGACCGGGGTGGAGATGGAGGCCCTGACGGCGGCGAGCGTCGCCCTGCTGACCCTCTACGACATGCTCAAGGCGGCGGATCGCGGCATGGTCATCGAACAGGTGGCGCTGTTGGCCAAATCGGGCGGCGCCTCGGGCGACTGGACCCGCGCATGAAGCTGCCCACGGTGGAAGAGGCGCGGGCCGCCATGCTGGCGGCGGTGACGCCGCTGGCGTCGACCTCCACGCCGCTCGGCGAGGCGGACGGGCGTCGGCTGGCCGAACCCGTCCGGGCCTTGCGCTGCCAGCCGCCGTTCGACGCCTCGGCCATGGACGGCTGGGCGGTGCGGGTCGCCGACGTCGCGCGCGGCGCCCGGTTGCGAATCGTCGGCGAAAGCGCGGCGGGAGGCGAGGCCGGTCTGGCTGTCGGGCCGGGCGAGGCGGCGCGGATCTTCACCGGGGCGCCCCTGCCGGCGGGCGCCGACTATGTGGTGGTGCAGGAGCAGGCGCGGCGGGACGGCGACGAGGTGGTCCTGGAGGCCGGGCGCGGTCCGGCGAGCTATGTGCGGCCCTGCGGCGGCGACTTCCGCGAGGGTCAGGTCCTGCTGGAGGCGGGGGTGAGGCTCAATCCCTGGCGGCTGGCGTTGGCCGCCTCGGCGGGGTGGGCGAGAGTGGTCTGCGGGGGGCGTCCGCGCGTCGCCATCCTGCCCAACGGCGACGAGCTGGTGGAGCCGGGCCGGGCGGCGGGCGCGCACCAGATCTATAACGCCGGCGCCCCGGCCCTGGCGGCTTTCGTGGCGCGGCAGGGCGGCGTCCCGAAGGCGCTGCGGCACGCGCGGGACGACGAGGCGGACATCCTGTCGCTGATCCACGGTGTGACCTTCGACCTTCTGGTCACCATCGGCGGCGCCTCGGTCGGCGATCATGACCGGGTCAAGCCGGCGCTGCGGTCGATGGGCGCGGAGCTGCACGTCGAAGGCTGCGCCATGCGGCCGGGCAAGCCGGTCTGGTTCGCCCTCCTGCCCGACGGGCGGCCAGTGCTGGGCCTGCCCGGCAATCCGGCCTCGGCCCTGGTCTGCGCCGAACTGTTCCTGGGGCCCCTGCTGGCCGCCGTGCAGGGCGGGGCGGAGGACATGGCGTTCGAGACGGCGGTCCTCGCCGAGCCCCTGCCGTCCAACGGGCCGCGCGACCACTATATGCGCGCGCGCATCGAGACGGGGCGTGACGGCGCCCGGCGGGTGACGCCCTTCCCCAATCAGGATTCCTCGCTGGTCTCGGTCATGGCCCAGGCCGATGTTCTGGTGCGCCGGCCGCCGTTCGCCCCGGCGGCGCCCCTGGGCGCGGTCGTCGAAATCCTGCGCCCCGGAGTCTAGCATCCGCCCCATGTCGCATCGCGCCCCGATCCTCGCCCTCGTCGCCGCCTGTTTCGCCCTTGCGGGACCGGCGGCCGCGCAATCCGTCGCTCTGAGAGGAGCGGACGGCGGGGTCACGACGCTTGAGGCTCCGGAGCTCGCAGCCCTGCCCCGGGTCTCTATCCCCCTGACGATCTACGGCGAGGCCCATGTCTTCGAAGGGCCGCTGCTGATCGATGTGTTGACGGCCACGGGGATCCAGACCGGGGCGGCCCTGCGCGGCCCGGCCCTGGCCCAGGCGGTCGTGGTGCGGGCGGCGGACGGCTATGCGGTCGTCTTCGGTCTGGCCGAGCTGGATCCGGGGACGCGGCCGAACCGGATCATCCTGGCCGACACCGTCGACGGCGCGCCCCTGAAGGCCGGGGACGGGCCGTTTCGACTGGTGGCCGAGGGCGATCTCCGGCCGGCCCGGTCCGTGCGTCAGGTGACGGCGGTGGAGGTTGTGCGCCTGTCGACCTCTGGGACGCATCCGTGAGCGGGCCCTCGCGCCGTTCGGCCCTGGCCGGCCTGCTACTGGCGGCCGGGCTTCTGGCCGGGGTCGCCTGTTCGCCCGCGCCCGCCCCCCGGCCGCTCCCGCCCGTCACCGTCTTCGCCGCCGCCTCCCTGACCGATGCGCTCGGCGAGCTGGCGAGCGTCTATGCGGCCCGGACCGGTCAGGTCGTGCGCCTGTCCTTCGCCGCCAGCGGGCAGGTCGCGCGCCAGGTCGAGGCCGGTGCGCCCGCCGACATCGTCATTCTGGCCGACCGCCCCTGGATGGACCGGCTGGCCGCCTCGGGCAGGATCGCGCCGGGGAGCCGTCTGGGCCTTCTGGGCAATCGGCTGGTTCTGGTGGCGGCGCCTGACGCCCGGATCGAGGGCGAACCGCTCGATTGGCTGAAACGGACGGGCGGAAAGCTGGTCATCGGCGATCCCGACAGCGTCCCGGCCGGCGCCTATGCGCGGGACTGGCTCAAGAAGGCGGGGCGATGGGACGAGTTGCAATCCTCGCTGGTCACCGCCGCCGACGTCCGGGCCGTGCGCAGCTTCGTGGCGCGGGGGGAGGCGCAGCTGGGCGTCGTCTATCGCAGCGACGCGACGGGCTTCGCCGGGGTCCGGGTGGTCCAGGAGCCTCCCCCCGCGGAACAGCCCGAGATCGTCTATCCCGCCGCCCTGACGCCGATGGCTTCGCCCGCCGCGCCGGCCTTCTTGCGTTGGCTGCGGACGTCGGAAGCGGGGGCGGTGTTCCGTCGCCACGGCTTCGAGCCCCTGTCTTGAAGCTCCTTGTCCTGAAGAGGCTCTGTTGTTCGCGCCCCTGACCCCGTTCGAGGCCGAGGCCCTGTGGCTGTCGCTGCGCGTGGCGGCGGCCTCCCTCGTGGGCGTCGTCCCCGTGTCCCTGGGGCTGGCCCTGTTGCTGGCGCGGGGGCGGTTCGGGGGCAAATGGCTGGTCGAGGCCCTGGTAAACCTGCCTCTGGTCCTGCCGCCGGTGGTGACGGGTCTGGCGCTGCTGATGGTCTTCGGGGTGCGCGGACCGGTCGGGGGCTGGCTGTATGAGGTCTTCGGCCTGACCCTGGCCTTTCATTGGAGCGGCGCGGCCCTGGCCGCCGGGATCATGGCCCTGCCGCTGGTCGTGCGGCCGCTCAGGCTGTCACTTGAGGCGGTCGATCGCCGGCTGGAGCAGGCGGCCGCCACCCTGGGCGCATCGCCGCTGCAGGTCTTTCTTCGCATCACCCTGCCCCTGGCCCTGCCGGGGCTGGTCGCCGGCGCCCTCTTGGGGTTCGCGCGGGCCTTCGGGGAGTTCGGGGCGACCGTGACCTTCGCGGGCTCCATTCCGGGCGAGACCCAGACCCTGCCGGTCGCCATCTATACGGTGCTGCAGCGCTCCGACGGCGAACAGGCGGCCCTGAGGCTGGCCCTGCTGTCGGTTCTCGTCTCGGTAAGCGCGCTCGTGGTCACCGAATGGATCAACCGCCGCGCCCTGGCCCGGAGGGGCGCATGAGCCTGTCCTTCTGGGTCCGCGCCAGACGCGGCGATTTCGCGCTCGACGCGGCCTGCGACGCCCCGGGCAAGGCCGTCGCCCTGGTGGGCCCCTCGGGGGCGGGCAAGACCACCCTGTTGCAGGGGCTGGCCGGGCTGATCCCGACCGAGGAGGTCCGGCTGACCGTCAATGACCGGGCGCTGGTGGATACGGCCATGGGTCTGGACCCGCCCGCCCATGCGCGCGGCCTTGGCTATGTGTTTCAGGACGGGCGGTTGTTCCCGCATCTGTCGGTCGGGGCCAATGTCGCCTTCGGGGCGCGCTGGGCGAAGAAGCCCATGTCGGTCGCCGAGGCCCTGAAGCTGGTCGATCTGGAGGGGTTCGAACATCGCCGTCCCGCCGGCCTGTCGGGCGGAGAGATGCGCCGCGTCGCTATTGCACGGGCCTTGCTGCCGCGTCCGCGCCTGCTGCTGCTGGATGAGCCCTTCGCCGGTCTGGACGACGCGCGCCGCCAGGCCCTGATCGCCTGGCTGCTCAGGCTGCGGGACACGGTGAAGACACCCATGATCGTGGTGTCCCACGATGATCGCGACGTCGCGGCCCTGGCCGAGACCGTGCTGACGCTGGATCGCGGTCGGCAGGTCTGAACGGATCCGGAAAAGCAAAGGGGGCCGACAGCGATGCTGTCGGCCCCCAGGAATTTGGTGGAGCTTAGCGGAGTCGAACCGCTGACCTCTTGCATGCCATGCAAGCGCTCTACCAGCTGAGCTAAAGCCCCAATCCGAAGGTTGCGCCTCCGGTCGGTGTCGTCCGGTTCCCTGTGGTCCCCGGCGAGGCGGCGTTAGTATGTCAGGGTGATTTTCCGATCAACCCCGATTCCGGATTTATTTTCACCGCCTCCGGATGTTCCGGAAGCACGCCGTTCGGCGGCCTCCGGAGTCCGTTGTTCGATCAGAGATCGTCGTCGTCACCGCCCTTGGCGATGTCTTCGTCGAAGCCGTCGTCGTCCTCATCCTCGATGAAGGGGACGGAGTCGTCGTCATCGTCGGCCAGGACATCGTCGTCGCCGTCGCTCGAGCCCATGCCGGGTTCGTCGGTCGGGTCGGTGACCACATCGTCCTCGTCGTCCGGCGTCAGGATCGGCTCGTGGCCTTCCTCGTCGATTTCCGGGGTTGCGACGTCCTCTTCCTCATCCTCGTCGTCCGAGACCTTCTTCTCGTCGACCTGATCTTCAGCGTCGTCGGCGGCGTAACCGCCCGGACGGCCGCGACGGCTGCGCAGCTTGATCGCTTCTTCCGGATCGAATTCGGTGTCGCACTTCGGGCAGTGAGCGGGGCGACGGTTCAGGTCGTAGAATTTGGCCTGGCAGTTCGGACAGACCTGCTTGGCGCCAAGTTGGGGATCGGCCACGTGAGGGGAGCCTTTGATTGGGTGTGGGGATTTCGGTCGCGTCCCTTGCCACTGTGGGGGCTCGCTGTCAAAAGCCCTCTTTGGTCCCGGCGGCTGCACTGCGGCCTCGATCACGGGGCGCACCCCCTCCATATCTCTCGTTTCGGAGTTCAAGCGGGTGTCTTCCGCCTCTAATCTGACCAGTAAGCCCGGCTCGGCCCTGACCGGAACGGTCCGCGCGCCCGGCGACAAATCCATGTCCCACCGGTCGATGATCCTCGGCGCAATGGCCTCGGGCGTGACCGAGGTCGAAGGGCTGCTGGAAGGCGACGACGTCCTGGCCACCGCCCGCGCCGCCGAGGCCTTCGGCGCGACGATCGAGCGTCTGGGCGACGGTAAATGGCGCATCACGGGGCAAGGCGGCTTTCAGTCGCCCGCCTCGGTCATCGACTGCGGCAACGCGGGAACGGGCGTGCGCCTGCTGATGGGCGCGGCCGCCGGCTATCCGATCACCGCGACCTTCGACGGCGACGCCTCCCTGCGCAGCCGTCCCATGGGCCGGGTCACCGACCATCTGGGCCGGATGGGGGCGACCTTCGACTGGAGCGGCAAGGCCGGGCTTCTGCCCGCCACCCTGACCGGCGGCTCCCTCACCGCCATCGACCATGTCCAGACCGTCGCCTCGGCCCAGGTCAAGTCAGCCATCCTTCTGGCCGGGCTGAACGCCGAGGGCGTGACCTCGGTCACCGAGCCGGAAAAGAGCCGGGACCACACCGAGCGGATGCTGCGCGCCTTCGGGGCGGTGGTGGAGGTCGAGGAAGACGGCGAAGGCTGGATCATTCGTCTCAAGGGCGGCCAGCCCCTGACCGGGACCGCCGTCTCAGTCCCCGGCGATCCGTCCTCGGCGGCCTTCCCGCTGGCGGCCGGGCTGATCGTCCCGGGCTCTTCGGTGACGGTCGAGGGCGTCATGCTCAATCCCCTGCGCACCGGCCTGTTCGACACCTGGATCGAGATGGGCGCGGATCTGACCATCGCCAACCGTCGGATAAGCGGCGGCGAGGAGATCGGCGACATCACTGCCCGCCATTCGGCCCTGAAGGGCGTGGTCGTCCCGGAAGCGCGCGCCGCCTCGATGATCGACGAATATCCGATCCTGGCCGCCACGGCCGCCTTTGCCGAGGGCGTCACCGTCATGCGCGGCGTCGGCGAGATGCGGGTCAAGGAGAGCGACCGCATCAAGCTGATGGTCGACGGCCTGCGCGCCTGTGGCGTCGCGGTCGAGGAAGAGCCCGAGGGCTTCCTCGTGACCGGTGGTCCAGTCCCCGGCGCCGCGACCGTCCACACCGCCCACGATCACCGTATCGCCATGAGTCATCTGGTGCTCGGCCTCGCCGCCGCCGCGCCGGTGACCGTGGACGAGCCCGACATGATCGCCACCAGCTTCCCCGGCTTCGTCGATCTGATGAACGGCCTCGGCGGGGATGTCGGGTAGTGGCCGGCAAGCAGGAAACGGCGCCGGTGCGCGGCGTGGTCTTCGGCTTGCTGACGATTGTCGTCGGCTATGCCGGCTGGGCCGTTCACACCGCGGGCAGAATCCACATGACCTCCGGCAAGGGGCCCACCCGCGCCGAGTTCGCGATCAGCCGCCTGCAGGACGGTTGGCAGTTTGATCTGACCGTGCTGCTCATGGCCCTGGTCGCCCTGGCCTGCCTTGCGGGCTTTGCCTCGGCCGCATGGGATCTCTTCAGCTCGGAAAGGCAAGGCGTATGAGCAGCTTCCTCATCATCGCCGTCGACGGACCCGCCGCCTCGGGCAAGGGGACGATCGCCGCCCGGCTGGCCGCCGAATATGGCCTGCCACATCTGGACACCGGCCTGCTGTATCGCGCCGTCGGCCTGAAGGTGCTGGACGCCGGCGGGTCGCTGGACGACGAGGCCGCCGCCGAGGCCGCCGCCCGGTCTCTGGAGGTGTCGGGGCTTTCGGAAAATGCCCGCCTGACCACGGGCGAAGCCGGTGAGGCCGCCAGCCGCATCGCCGGCTATCCGGGCGTGCGCGCCGCGCTTCTGCAGTTGCAGCAGGATTTCGCGCGCCAGACGGGCGGAGCGGTGCTGGACGGGCGCGACATCGGCACGGTCATCGCCCCCGACGCCACGGCCAAGCTGTTCATCACCGCCACGCCGCACACCCGCGCCACCCGCCGCTGGAAACAGCTGACCGCACGCGGCGACGCCATCGGCTTCGACGAGATGCTGGCCGATATCGTCAAGCGGGACGAGCGCGACGCCGGCCGCGGCGCAGCCCCCATGGTCCAGGCCGGGGACGCGGTCTTGCTGGACACGACCGAAATGGATATAGAGGCCGCCTTCGATGCGGCCCGCCGTATCGTCGAGGCGGCGCGCGCCCGTTAAGCCATCGGCCTAACGGACAAATCCAACGCTCCAACCTCGGCTTCCGCGGGCGCTCTGGTCTTCATCAGGCCTCGCGTCCCAGATCGACTTCCCAACTTCTGTTCCACCTCGCGCGGGGCCGTCCGGTCACGCGCCACAACCCATTCGGAAACACCAGAGCTACATGGCTGATACTCACAACCCCTCGCGCGACGATTTCGCCGCGCTGCTCGACGAACAACTGCAGGGCCGCGACCTCGGCGAAGGCCAGGTCGTTCACGGCCGCGTCGTCGGCGTCGAAAAGGACATCATCATCATCGACGTCGGTCTGAAGACCGAAGGTCGTATCCCGGCCCGTGAATTCGGCATCGGCGAAGGCGCCGTGATCCCGAAGGTCGGCGACGACGTCGAAGTCTACCTCGAGCGCGTCGAGAACGCCCTGGGTGAAGCCGTCATCAGCCGCGACAAGGCTCGCCGCGAAGAAGCCTGGACCCGTCTGGAAGTCGTGTTCGCCGAAGGCGTGCCGGTCAACGGCGCCATCGTCGGTCGCGTCAAGGGCGGCTTCACCGTCGACCTGGGCGGCGCCTCGGCCTTCCTGCCGGGCTCGCAAGTCGACATCCGGCCGGTTCGCGACGTCGGCCCGCTGATGGGCAAGGAACAGCCGTTCCAGATCCTGAAGATGGACCGTCCGCGCGGCAACATCGTCGTCTCGCGTCGCGCCATCCTGGAAGAAGCCCGCGCCGAACAGCGCACCGAGCTGGTCGGCCAGCTGCAAGAGGGTGAAGTCCGCGACGGCGTCGTCAAGAACATCACCGACTACGGCGCGTTCGTGGACCTGGGCGGCATCGACGGCCTGCTGCACGTCACCGACATGTCTTGGAAGCGCGTCTCGCACCCTTCGCAGGTCCTCGCCGTCGGCGACACCGTCAAGGTCCAGATCGTCAAGATCAACCCGGACACCCAGCGCATCTCGCTGGGCATGAAGCAACTGCAGTCGGACCCCTGGGACGGCGTGGAAGCCAAGTATCCGGTCGGCGCCAAGTACACGGGCCGCATCACCAACATCACTGACTACGGCGCCTTCGTGGAGCTGGAAGCCGGCGTTGAAGGCCTGGTGCACGTCTCGGAAATGTCCTGGACCAAGAAGAACGTCCACCCCGGCAAGATCGTCTCGACCTCGCAGGAAGTCGACGTGGTCGTCCTGGACGTCGACGCCTCCAAGCGCCGCATCTCGCTGGGCCTGAAGCAGGCCCAGGACAACCCGTGGGACGCCTTCGTCGCCGCTCACCCGATCGGCTCGACCGTCGAGGGCGAAGTCAAGAACGCCACCGAGTTCGGCCTGTTCATCGGCCTGGACAACGACATCGACGGCATGGTGCACCTGTCCGACCTCGACTGGTCGGTCTCGGGTGAAGAAGCCATCCAGCGCTACCGCAAGGGCGAGATGGTCAAGGCCAAGGTCCTGGACGTCGACGTCGAAAAGGAACGCGTCTCGCTGGGCATCAAGCAGCTCGGCGGCGATCCGGTCGGCGAAGGCGACACCTACAAGAAGGGTCAGACCGTCACCGTCACCGTCACGGCGATCGAGTCGGGCGGCATCGAGGTCAAGTTCGGTGAAGACGACGCTCCGGTCACCAGCTTCGTGCGCAAGTCGGACCTGAGCCGCGACCGCAACGAGCAACGTCCGGAACGCTTCGCCGTCGGCGACCGCGTCGACGCCCAGATCACCGCCATCGACAAGGCCTCGCGCCGCGTCTCGGTGTCTATCAAGGCGCTGGAAATGGCCGACGAGAAGGAAGCCATCGAGCAGTTCGGGTCCTCGGACTCGGGCGCCTCGCTCGGCGACATCCTCGGCGCGGCCCTGCGCGAAAAGGCCGGCAAGGACTGATCTAAGTCCTTGTTGAGCCTACCTCTCGGTTCGCGGAACCTCGCTGCTTGAGGCTCGCGCACCGATTGCACAGACTGACTGAGAAGGCGGCCGGAGCGATCCGGCCGCCTTTTTCTTTGCCGATCAAGCATCAATGACCAGTGTCTGATTGCGTACAATTAATGATCTTTGCAGACCCCTTTTGCTCATGAGGGCTTTTTCACCGCTCGCGCGAGGGTTAGGGTGGAACCCGCTGTCGCGTATCTGACGGCTCAAACGCCTCTGGAAGGGCAAAACAAGACAGGGCGGGGGCCTTGAAACGGATGATCAAGTCAGAGTTGATCGAGAAGCTGGCGGCTGAAAACACCCACCTCACTCACGCTGAGGTCGAGCGGGTGGTCAATGTCGTTCTGGGCCGTATGACCGACGCCATGGCCGAAGGCGGCCGTGTGGAGCTTCGTGGTTTCGGCGCGTTTTCCGTGCGCTCGCGTCCGGCCCGCGCCGGCCGCAATCCGCGCACCGGCGAGACCGTCGACGTGCCGGCCAAATCGGTGCCCTTCTTCAAGAGCGGCAAGGAGCTGCGCGAGCGGCTCAACGCCTCGGGCGACGCCTGATCCCGACGGGGTCCTGAAGCTTGCGGCTTGAAAACGCAGGCGAACCGGTTTTCAGTCCTTTTCAGCAACCGCTCCGGCGGCTGATTTTGGCTGGCTGAGAAGGACAGATCGATGAGCCTGGTTTCCGAATTTCGCGAGTTCGCCATCAAGGGCAATGTCGTCGACCTCGCGGTCGGGGTAATCATCGGCGCGGCCTTCAACTCCATCGTGAAGAGCCTGGTCGATCAGGTGGTCATGCCGCCGATCGGCCTGATCACCGGCGGCATCGACTTCTCCAAGCTGGAGTGGGTTATGCGGCCCGAGAACACGGCGACCGAGGCGGTGGAGAAGGTTTCGATCCAGTACGGCGCCTTCCTGAACACGGTGATCCAGTTCGCCATCGTGGCCTTCGTCGTCTTCATGCTGGTCAAGGGCATCAACCAGCTGCGCCGTCAGAACGCCGCCGATCCGACGCCTGAGGCTCCGGCCGCCCCGACGCCGACGGAACTGCTGCTGACCGAAATCCGCGACGAACTGAAGGCGCGCCCCTAGGCTCGCAGGTCGGCGCCGGTCGTCGCCCGCTGGCGGCGCGGGGCCGGGCGCTGACAGACGCCGTGGTCGCCGTCGAAGGGCGTCGGCGACCATGTGGCCAGATCTCCGGCGTCGGCTCCGTTGCGGAAGCGCAAATGACCGTGGCCCCAGCCGCCTTCGTGCCGGGCGCCGAGGGCCCAGGCGCCGAGGCGACGCTTCAGCTCCTCATTGACCACCTGCAACCGCACCTTGGCCGCGCCGCGGGTGCGGGCCTGATCCATCAGGGCCCGCATCAGGGCCGGAATGGCGTGGGGCTCGTCCTCCAGGGCGACGAGGTCGAGGACCTCCAGAAACACCGGGTCGATCGGCGTCGCCTTGGCCTGGATGGCCATCGCATAGCCGGTCACGGCGCCGTCGCGCGTATAGGCCAGCAGCAGCGGCGGTTCGGCCTGGTCCGGATCGGCGATGCGCCAGCGCAGGATCTCCGGGCTTCGGTCCGCGACCGCCCGACCTTCGCCCTTCAGCGCCCGCCAGAAGTCGCAATAGGGCGAGCCGTCCGAGAGGTCGGTCAGGGTTGAGACCAGGGACGGGAAGCGGGGGCGCCGAACCCGGCCCAGGGCGCGATCGGACCGCAGAAAGCGCTCGCGGTACGGATCGGTCAGATGGGGCGCCCGCTTCACCGCCTCGCGCAGCAGCCGGCCCCGCAGACAGTCGATCGGATCGACGATCCAGGATAGTTTCAGAGCGTTTGTTCGCGCCGGCCAGGCCCGCATGCCGTGGCGGGCGTAGAGGGGCGCCGATTTGGGATTGGCGTTCAGCGTATAGCCGGCGGCGATGTTCGGCTGGTCCAGGACGGCGCGGATCAGGGCCCGGCTCTTGCCGCGCACGGCCGGGGGCACGATGACGGAGAAGCCGGTGGCGACGTGATGCAGCCGCTCGTCCTTCCACACCCGCTGGACCAGATTGCCCATGAAGGCGGCCGCGGCGCCGTCCCGGTCCGGGACGACCCAGCCTGACGGCGCCCCGATGTCCAGCCGCGCCGGATTGGTCGCCAGCCAGGCCCAGCCCGCGTGGGACCGCTCAGGCCACCAGACGCCGCGGTGCAGGGCGTTGACGGCGTCGTGGTCGTCGGGTTCGAAGGGGCGCAGGCTCATCGGACATATCCTTCCCGATGCGGGACGGCGGGGGTGTCTGAGGTACTGGGCTGCATGACCCAGGCCACGGGAAGCCTGTCCTGTAACAACTATGGATTGCGCAAGGGTTGCCGTCCTCACGCGAAACGATTCAGGATTTGACTCTGTCGGCGACCGGAACAAATAATGAACATTCAGGTTTTGCTCCTCCGATGTCCCCATCCACACCCATGTCCCCGCCCCTTCAGACCCTTTCGGGCTCCACCGCCTGGCCCGCCCTCGCCGAGGGGCTGGAAGAGGTGTGCGTGGTCGGGACGCGGGACATGGCCGGGGCCTTCGCCTTCGCCCTGTCGCGTCTGCCGCAGGATGACGGCCGCCCGGTGCTGCTGGCGGCGGGCCGCCGGTGGTCGGGCGAGCATGGACGGCCCTATGGCCCGGGTTTTCGGGGGGCGGGGCTCGACGGGCGCGGCGCCGGCCTGATCCTCAGCGAGGGGCGGACCGAGAGCGAACTGCTGTGGATCATGGAGCAGGCCCTGAGGTCCGGGGCGGTCTCTGCGGCCCTGACCACGGTCGAGGCGGCCTCCCTGGCCCAGACCCGTCGGCTGGAGTTCGCGGCGCGCGACGGGGCGGCGGTCGGGGTGCTTCTGAGACAGACCGAAGGCGGGCTCAGCGCCGCCCGCCGCCGCTGGCGCATCACAACCCTGAGGAGCGTCTCGAATCCCGACGACCTGAGGTCCCCGGGCGGTTTCGCCCTCAGCGCCGAACTGACCCGTAGCCGTTCGGAGCGGCCCGGCGTCTGGAAACTGGAGCAGGATGATGAGACGCATCGTCTCCGTCTGGCTGATCGACTGGCCGGTGACGGTCTGGGCGAACGGGGCCGGACGGGTCTCGCCGCCTGAAGTCCCGGTTGGCGCGCACGAAGGCCCGCCCTTCGCCCTGATCACCCGCACCGCCCGGGGCGCGGTCATCCACGCCCTGAACGCGGCGGCGCGCGCGGCGGGCCTGTCGGCGGGCCAGACCCAGGCCGACGCCCGCGCCATCCTGCCCACCCTGATCTGCCGCCCCGCCGACCTCGCCGCCGACCGGGGGGCGCTGCAGCGGCTGGCTGTCTGGGCCGAGCGCTGGTCCCCGGCGGTGGTGGTGGATACCGAACAGGAAGGGATGGAGGGGCTGTTCCTCGACGTCACCGGCGCCGGCCATCTGTTCGGGGGCGAGGCGGCGCTTCTGGCCGGGATGGAGGCGCGTCTGGCCGAGGCCGGCGCCCGCGCCCGCGTCGCCCTGGCTCCCACCCCTGGCGCGGCCTGGGCCCTGGCGCGCTGGGGGAAAGACCATGCGGTGGTTCCGGAAGGCCGGACCCGGGACGCCCTCGCCCCCCTGCCGGTCGAGGCCCTGCGTATCGAGGCGGCGGCCCTCAGACAGGCGCGACGGTTCGGGCTGAAGCGGATCGGCGACCTCTATGAGATGCCGCGCGCGGGCTTGGCCCGCCGCTTCCGCGACGGAGCGGGCGTGGGTCTGGTGAAGCGGCTGGATCAGGCCCTGGGTCTGGCCGCCGAGGCGCTGGTTCCGACGCGCCCGCCGCCGAAATACCGGGCGTGGGAGGCCCATGCCGAACCCCTGTGCGACATCGCCGGGGTTGAGGGACGTCTGCCGGAACTGGCGGCCGACCTCGCCGCCGCCCTCGAAAAGGACGGTCAGGGGGCGCGGGTCCTGACCCTGACCGGCTTCCGCACCGACGGCCGGACCACGGCCCTGACGATCAAGTCCGGCCTGCCGGGACGCGACGTCGCGGTCTGGATGCGGCTGTTCCGCGAGCGCGGGGTGGAGCGGCTCGATCTCGGCTTCGGCGTCGATGCCCTGATGCTCTCGGCCGACCTGGCTGAACCGTTGAAGGCGTATCAGGTCTCGCTGGAGGACGAGGCGGCGGCGCGCCATGCCGAGAGTCTGACCGCCCTGATCGATCGACTCTCGGCGCGGCTGGGCGATGGGGCGGTGCGGGTCGCGGAGCCGCAGGGGTCGTGGCTGCCCGAACGCGCCGAACGCTGGCGGCCCGCCCTTGGCCTCAGCAAGGCGGTGCGGCCGGACGCCGACGCCGCTGACGCCGACCCCCGACATCGCCCCATCCTGCTGCTCGACCCGCCCGAGCCGGTCGAGGCCATCGCCGAACTGCCCGACGGGGCGCCCGCCCTGTTCACCTGGCGTCGGCTGGCGCGCCGCGTCGCCCGCGCCGATGGTCCCGAACGGCTGTCGCCTGAATGGTGGCGCCCGCCGCCCGCAGACCGTGAAGCCCGCACCCGAGACTATTACCGCGTCGAGGACGATCAGGGTCTGCGCTACTGGCTGTTCCGCGAGGGTCTCTACGGCCGGGAGTACACGGGCGCCGACGAGGAGCGCGCGCCCTCCTGGTGGATGCATGGCATGTTCCCGTGAGCCCGATCTCTTCTTCGCCATCTTCCGTGTGGTCCGGCCAGTACGCCGAGCTCGGCGTCATGACCAATTTCAGCTTTCTGGAGGGGGCGTCCCATCCGGGCGAGCAGATGATCCAGGCCAAGGCGCTCGGTCTTGCCGCCGTGGGCGTCGCTGACCGCAATACGTTGGCGGGAATGGTGCGCGCCCTGATGGGGGCCGAGGATCAGGACATTCCCTTGGTAGTCGGCTGCCGACTGGGGTTTCTCGACGGGACCGAGCTGATCGTCTTCCCGCGCGACCGCCCCGCCTATGGCCGGCTGTGCCGCCTGCTGACCCTGGGCAAGAGCGAAATCCTGCCGGATCCGGCGGCGGCCCCGTCCGCCTCAAACGTGATCGGCTTCCCTGGCGGCGAGGCCCATGCGGAGGTCGAGGCCGAGGATCCTGCGCAGGCACGGACCACCAAGGGCGAGACCCGGCTGACCTTCGATCAGGCGGTCGCCTTCGGCGAGGGGATGATCGCCCTGGCCGTGGCGCCCATCGTCCCCGACGCCGCCTTCGAGGCCCGGCTGAAGGACTGGCGCACCCGCTGGCCGGACACCCTCTATCTGGCGGCCCAGCCCCTGTGGCGTGGCGACGACCGGGCGCGGCTGAACCGGCTGGCGGCAATGGCCGAGCGCACGGGCGCCCCCCTGATCGCCACCAACGCCGTCCTCTACCACCACCCCGACCGCCGCCCCCTGCAGGACGTCCTGACCTGTATCCGCGAGGGAACCACCATCGACGCAGCCGGGGTCCGGCTCCAGTCCAACGCCGAACGCCATCTGCGGGGCCCGGCCGCCATGGCCCGGCTGTTCCGGGGGCATGAGGCGGCGCTGGAACGGACCATCGAAGTGGTGGAGGCGTGCAGGTTTTCGCTGAGGGAGCTGAGCTATGACTACCCCGACGAGCCAGTGCCGCCGGGGTGGTCGCCACAGGGGTGGCTGATCCGCCTGACCTGTCGCGGCGCGCGGAAGAAATGGCCGGACGGCGTGCCGACGAAGGTCGTGGAGACCATCCGCAAGGAGCTGCGGCTGGTGCGCGAGCGCAAATACGCTCCCTATTTCCTGACCGTGCACGACGTCGTCGCCTGGGCGCGCGATCCGGAGAGGAACATCCTCTGTCAGGGCCGGGGTTCGGCGGCGAACTCCGTCATTTGCTTCTGTCTGGAGGTCACCAATGTCGATCCGACCCGACAGGACATGTTGATCGAGCGCTTCATCTCCAGCGAACGGTCCGAGCCGCCCGATATCGATGTCGACTTCGAGCACGAGCGGCGCGAGTTGGTCATGCAGTATGTCTATGACCGCTACGGCCGCGACCGGGCGGGGATCGTCGCCACCATCATCCATTACCGGCCGCGCTCGGCGATCCGCGACGTCGGCAAGGCTCTGGGCATGACCGAGGATGTTACCGCCCGGATGGCCGATACCGTCTGGGGCTCATACGGCGATGCGGTGAAGGACGACCACGTCGATCAGACCGGCCTCGATCGCGATGACGCCCGCATGGCTCTGGCGCTTCAGCTGACGGCCGAGCTGATCAAATTTCCCCGCCATCTTTCCCAGCACGTCGGTGGCTTCGTTCTCAGTCAGGGGCCGCTGGTCGAAATCGTCCCTATCGGCAATGCGGTGATGGAAAAACGCACGTTTATCGAATGGGATAAGGACGACATCGATCATCTGAAGCTGATGAAGGTCGATGTGCTGGCGCTGGGCATGCTGACGGCGATGAAGCGCGCCTTCGCGATGATCGAGGACAGTTATAATCGCACTCTGGCCCTGGACACGGTCCCGAAGGAGGCGCCGGAAGTCTACGACATGCTGTGCAAGGCGGATTCCCTGGGCGTGTTTCAGGTCGAGAGCCGGGCCCAGATGGCCATGCTGCCCCGCCTCCAGCCAAAGGAGTTCTATGATCTGGTGGTGCAGGTGGCGATCGTCCGGCCGGGTCCGATCCAGGGCGGAATGGTGCATCCCTATCTCAAACGCCGGCTGGAGCGCCGGGAGCATGAGGCGCGCCACGGACCTGGCAGCTACCGTTTCGAAATGCCCGGCTCACGGGAGAATCCGCAGGAGCTGGCCTATGTCCTGCGGAAGACGCTGGGCGTGCCGCTGTTTCAGGAGCAGGCGATGAAGATCGCCATGGTCGCCGCAGAGTTCACGGGCAAGGACGCCAATGGTCTGCGTCGGGCCATGGCGACCTTCCGGCACATGGGGACGATCGGCCACTATGAGGAGATGATGATCAACGGCATGGTGCGTCGGGGCTATGAGCCCGACTTCGCCCGCCGTTGCTTCGACCAGATCAAGGGTTTCGGCGAGTACGGCTTTCCGGAAAGCCACGCCTGCTCCTTCGCCCACATCGTCTATGTTTCGGCGTGGGTGAAGTGCGTCTATCCCGAGGTCTTCACCGCCTGTCTGTTGAACAGCCAGCCGATGGGATTCTACGCTCCGGCCCAGTTGGTCCGTGATGCCCGTGAGCATGGGGTCGAGGTCAGGCATCCGGATGTGAATGCGAGCGATTGGGACGCGACCCTCGAAAAGAGGGGGGAGGGTGAGCGCCGCGCCCTGCGTCTCGGCTTTCGCGCCATCGACGGGTTCCGGAAGGAATGGGCCGGGCGGATCGGGGAGGAGCGCGCCCAGGCCCCCTTCGCCGATCTGGAGGATCTGCGGCTGCGCGCCAAACTGCCGCCGGCGGCGCTGGACAAGCTGGCCGAGGCGGACGCCTTCGGGTCGCTGAAACTGTCGCGGCGGCAGGGGCTGTGGGCGGCGAAGGGCGCACCGCCGGCGTCGGGCGCGCCCCTGTTCGCGGCCATGGGACTGAGCGAGGCCGACGGCCGCCCGCCCGAGGCCCTGCCGGAGCTGAGTCAGGGCGAAGAGGTGGTCGGCGACTATCAGACCATTCGCCTGTCGCTGAAGGGCCATCCCGTGTCCTTCCTGCGCGAGCGGTTGAGGCAGGCCGGGGCCCTGACCGCGCTCGACTACCAGTCGGCGCCGGCGGGGCGGCGGGTCGCGGTCGGCGGGGTGGTTCTGGTGCGCCAGAGGCCCGGCTCGGCCAAGGGGGTGGTCTTCCTGACGCTGGAGGACGAGACCGGGGTGGCCAATCTGGTCGTCTGGCCCGACGTCTTCGAACGGCTGCGTCCCGTCGCCATGGGCGCGCGGATGGTGCTGGCCAAGGGCCGTATCCAGCGCGCCGAGGGGGTCAGCCATCTGGTCGTCGAGGACCTGATCGACTGGACCCCGATGCTGGGCTGCATCAGCGAGGACGGCGTGGTGTCCCCCGACGAGGCGCGGGGATCGGGCCATTCGCCGACCGGCCCCAACCGCCGTCGCCACCCCCGCGACGTCCGCATCCTGCCCGGATCACGCGATTTCCACTGATCCGCAGGCCCTCCGGCGGCCGCATGCGACACTGAGGCGACGGTCCGGATTCATCCTTAAGACTTGTCCGGTCTTTCCCGCCGTGCTGCTTATGCGCCCAATCGCGCCGGATCGGCGCACCTGAAGGAGCAGTCGCTTGAGTATGACGGATGGGGGAGGGGCTGTTGAAGCGCCTCACAAACAGTTTCTGGGGCACCCACGGGGGTTGGTGATCCTGTTCTTCACCGAGATGTGGGAACGGTTCTCCTTCTACGGCATGCGGGCCCTGCTGGTCCTGTATCTGACGCAGCATTTCCTGTTCGATTCGAGCAACGCCCAGGGCATCTACGCGGCCTATGCCGCGCTGGTTTATCTGATGCCGGTCATCGGCGGCGCCATCGCCGACCGCTTCCTGGGCTCGCGCAAGGCCGTGACCATCGGCGCGCTTCTGCTGGTCGCCGGTCACTTCATGATGGCGTTCGAGGGATCGGGCGGCAAGGAGTTCATCAAATACGAGGGCCGCGAATATCAGGTCGCGGTCGAAGGCCGCGACACCGGCCGCCAGATGTTCATCGTGGATGGCGACAAGCGGG
Source organism: Brevundimonas goettingensis (assembly GCF_017487405.1). NCBI lineage: Bacteria > Pseudomonadati > Pseudomonadota > Alphaproteobacteria > Caulobacterales > Caulobacteraceae > Brevundimonas > Brevundimonas goettingensis. The sequence continues at coordinate 3,693,608 of NZ_CP062222.1, forward strand.
TTCCGATCAAGATCGGGCCGGAAGGGATTCGCGTCCTGAACCTGCCGACGGCCGTCGAGACCGCCCAGGCCGTAGCCGCCGCGCCTTCGCCCGAAGCCGTGCCGGCCTCCGCCACCGTGACCGATCCGGCCGCGGCCGCGGTTCCGGCCGATGGTCCGGCCGCCGCCGCCGCCACCTCGCCCGAGGCGGCCGTGGCCCGCGCCCAGGCCGATAATGCCGCCGCAGGCTTCCCGGCCCAGATCCCGACCGGCGCCTATGAGAAGCGGACCCAGGTGGACCTGGGTGGTCAGGCGACCCTGTTCTTCGCCCTGGCCCTGATCATCGTCGGCGTCGGCTTCCTGAAGCCGAACATCTCGACCGTGGTGGGTTCGCTCTATGAGCAGGGCGATCGTCGCCGCGACGCCGGCTTCACCATCTTCTATGTCGGCATCAACCTGGGTTCGGTCCTGGCCTCGGCGGTCTGCGCCTGGCTGGGCATCAAATACGGCTGGAAATACGGCTTCGGCCTGGCCGGCATCGGCATGCTGGCGGGTCTGATCACCTTCTGGGTGGGCCAGAAATGGCTCGGCAACCGCGCCGATCCGCCGGCCTCGGCCAAGCTGGACAAGAAGACCTTCGGCATCCCGCGCGAAGCCTGGATCTATATCCTCGGCATCCTGTTCGTCGTGCCCATGTGGTTGATCGTGCAGCAGCACGATGCGGTCGAGGCTTCGCTGCTCTACCTCGTGCCGGCCGTCTTCATCGGCCTGCTGGGCTATTCGGTGATCTTCATCAAGGGCGACGGCCGCTGGAAGATGCTGGCGGCCCTGCTGCTGACCATGTTCTCGGTGGTCTTCTGGGCCCTGTTCGAACAGGCGGGCTCCAGCCTGACCCTGTTTGCCGACCAGTCGACCGAAATCCCCGGCTGGTTCAACGCGGCCATGACCCAGACCTTCAACCCCGGCACCATCATCATCTTCGGCCCGATCATGGCCGGCCTTTGGGTGTGGCTGGGCAAGAAGGGCCTGGAGCCCAATGTCCCGGTCAAGTTCGGCATGGCCCTGGTCGGGGTCGGCGCCGGATTCCTGCTGCTGGTGTGGGCCGCCCACACCCAGGCCGACAGCGCCTTCAAGGTGCCGTTGATCTGGCTGTTCCTGGCCTATTTCCTCCACTCGATCGCCGAGCTGATGCTGTCGCCGGTCGGCCTGTCCATGATCACCAAACTGTCCGTGCCGCGGATGGTCGGGATGATGATGGGCGCCTGGTTCATGGCTTCGGCCCTGGCCCATATCATCGCGGGCCTGGTCGCTAAATCGACCTCGACGGAAACCGTCGGCGGCGTGGTGACCAACCCGGAACTGGCCCTGGCGACCTATGCCAAGGTGTTCCAGGAGATCGGCATCTGGGGGGTCGGCTTCGGCGTGCTGCTGCTGCTGGGCTCGCCGGTCCTGAAGTGGATGATGAGGGGCGTGAAGTAGCGCCTGATCCAAGGATCAAAAAGAAGGGGCGGCGTCCGCATGGACGCCGCCCTTTTTTGTTGGGGCTACCGCTCGCCCATTTCCTTCTCGACGCATAACGCCCGCGCTCAAGCAGCGAGCGACCGTGTCGCGAGCGTTAGCGCGTCGACGAAGTCGACCCCTCCTAGAACGTCTTGCGGATCCGGAAGGACCAGAAGGTGCGTGGGTCGATCTGGCGGTCCTCGGTGAACAGGACTGTCCCGGCGGCGCGGTCCGAATAGACCGTGCGGCGGATCTGGAAGTCGTCCCACAGGTTCAGCTGGCCCCGGATCGACAGGGTCGGGGTCGGCTTGTACTCGACGAACATCTCGTAATAGCCCGAACCGCGCCAGCCCGAGACCTGATCCGGGTAGAACTGCTTCTGGCCCAGCAGCGGCAGGACATTGATGCCCCACTGGGTCTTCCAAGAGTGGATGTCCTGCGAGAAGCCGACATTGGCCTGGGTCGGACGCACGCCCGAGATCGAACGGGTTTCGCCTGTGGTCGGATCGGTGACCTCGGTCTTGTTCCAGTCGTTGCGGAAGGTGAAACGACCGCCGGGGATGTGCAGCTTGTCGGTCGGGACGACCACGTTCAGCGACAGCTGATCGAGCGTGCCGTCACCGATGTTGCCGGTCGCCGACAGGCCGCCGGGCAGGGGCAGGCTGTCGATCACATCGATGATCTTGTCGTGGCGGTAGCCGATGGAAACGATGCCCTCGCCCCAGAAGCGGCGCTCATAGGTCAGTTCCGAGATCCAGCGCTGTTCTGGCTCCAGATCGACGTTGCCGCCATAGACATTGCCGTCGTTGAGGTCCGCCGAGGCGGCGAAGTCACCGAAGTCCAGCTGGCCCAGCTCGCGCTCGAAGCGGAAGCGCAGCTGGTTGTTGGGCATGGGCGTCCAGGTCGCGAGGAAGCGAGGCTTGGCGTAGAACAGGCTCTTTTCCTGATTGGCGTCGCCCGACTGGCTGATCGTCGAGGCCTCCAGACGCAGGCCGGCCTCCAGGGTCAGGTCGGGGTGGAGACGCCAGGTGCCCTTGCCGAAGGCCTCGCCGCGGGTCTCCTCGACCTTCACCGAGGCCGAAGGCAGGGGAATGTTGGTCCCGCCGATGGTGAAGGCCTGTTCGACCTCCAGCATATTGTAGGCGACCTCGCCGCCGAGCTCGAAGGTCAGTTTTGGCGAGCGCTCGTTGCGGACCAGCCCGCGCAGGATGCTCTCCGACGAGTTGCCGCTGGCGGTGAAGGCCTGTTCCGGATCGGCGACATTGTTCAGGCTGAAGTTGCTGGTCGAGGTGTTGTCGAAGTCCTCGTACTGATGGATCAGCCGGGCTTCGGCGGTCCAGCGGGCGTTCAGTGGCCGGGTGTAGACGAGGCCCAGTTCGCCCGAGGTGCTGTCCTGGTCGTCCAGGCTTTCACGCAGGACGGTCGGGGAGGTCTGGGTCTGGATCCCATGCCAGTCGTTGATCCCGATGCGGGCGGTCAGGTCGATCTTGCCGCCGGCGAGGGGGCCTGAATAGTTGCCGCGAATGCCGTTGCCCCCGCCGTAGCCGTCGGTGAAGACATGCTCGTCGCGGGTCACGTTTCCGTTGGCGTCGCGGCGGATCACACGCCCGACGCCGTTGGAATCGCTCATTCCCATGCCGTCGCTGAGGGTCACGCCCCAGCTGCGATCGCCGTTGGTGGCGGTGAACTGGTAACTTCCGCCGTAGATGTCCTGACCGCCCTCGAACAGGGTCGAGTTCAAGGTCACGATCGACTGGTGGCTGGTCCCGCTCTTCAGGATCACATTCACGACGACCGAATAGCCCTGCATGTCGATGCCGGCGGCGCCGCCCCGGACCAGTTCGATGCGCTCGACCCGGTTGGCCGGGGTGCGCGACAGAACGTTGGAGCCGGTGTCGTTCTTGGACGCCGGACGGGCGTTGTTGATCAGGACGTTGCCGACCGCGCCCTCGAAGCCCCGGCTGCCGGAGCCGTCCTCGACCGAGAAGCCGGGGACCCGGTTGACCATGTCCAGGGCCGTGTTCGGGCGCTGTTCGGCGAAGAAGTCCGGGGTGAAGACCAGGACGCCGCGCTGGGTCGCGTCGGCCAGGGGAGCGACGCCGGGGCCGGGCTGGGTCGGGCCGGTCGGCACGGGGGCCTGGGCGACCTGGGGCTCGGTTCCGGCGAACGCCGCGCCGGCGCTGAAGATAAGGGCCGTAGTGGCCAGCAGGATTGTCTTGGTCATCGCCTGGGGTTCCCCTCTTTGGTGGGAGGGTTTTGGAGGGACAGGCGAGCTGCCTCCAGTTACAAGGCTGAAAGGTGGATTAAATCGTCTCCATCATTACCGGAAAGTCATGTGGATGTTCTGTAATCATCGAGTCATTATTTGAACATGAACGACTTCCGAAGCCTGACATCGCTGGTTGCTTTATGTGCGGGCTTGGCCGTTGCGCCTATCGCCATGGCTCAAACGAGGGCCCAAGCGGCGCCCTCTCAGGAGGAACAGGTCGACACCGTCGATGAGGTCGTTGTCGTCGCCCGTCGGGCCGGAGCCCCTATGTGGGAGATCAGTGACGGCGAGAGCACGGTCATTCTGGTGGGAGCGATCGGCGGGGTGCCGCGCGACTTCGAATGGAGACCCGAGGCGCTGGAGGCGGCGACGGCCCGGTCGCAACGCATCCTGTATCCGCAGGAGGGGCGGGCGTCGTTGAGCGACGTCCTCCGGCTGATCTGGCGCATCCGCACCATCGCCAGACTGCCCGAGAGCAAGACGACCGCCGACTATCTGTCGCCCGAGATGCAGGCGCGACTGGAGGCGCTGAAGGCCGGCGACCGTAACCCGAACTGGCGCACCCAGAGCTTCGTCGGCCTCAGCTTCGACCTGTTGGAACAGGCCGGGTACGAGCGGGGCCGCAGTCGCGGGGCTCCCGACGCGGTCCGGCGGGCGGCGCGGACGGCCCATATCGCAGGCGAGCCGGTCGGGTTCGTGCGCGGCGACGAACTGGTCGACAATCTGATCACCCAGCCGCCCCAGACCTATCTGCCCTGCCTCGAGGCCTCGATGCGGGCGGCGGAGGCGGGTCCGGCCGGGGCGGCGGCGCGGCTGGAGGCCTGGCGGTCGCTGAAGGTCCCCGAGGTGCTGGCCACGCCGCTGGATCAGGCCCTGAACATGTGCTGGCCGTCGGGCGATCCGGAGATCGCTCCGGTGCTGCGCGGTCAGTGGGCCGATGCGACCAAACTGGCCCTGACCCGGCCCGGGGTCACCATGGGGGTCGCGCCGTTGCGCATCCTGGCGGAGTCGGGCGGGGTTCTGGACCAGCTGGAGGCCCAGGGGCTGGAGATTCATGGCCCGATCTGGCGCGAGGACCAGCGCTAGCTTCGGTCGGCGGCTCTGACCTCAGTAAAAGGTGTCAGGTCCGGCCACCGGGCGATCCTGACGGGCGCGGCGCTCGGCCTCGCGGGCTTCCATGAAGGCGCGACGCGCCTCACGTTCGGCGGCGTAGTCGGGGCGCGGCTGGTCGAAGCCGAACGCGCGTGGATTGCCATCGCGGGGCGGGGGCGGCGATTGACGGTCAACATAAGGATGGACTTCGTCACCGGGGCGCGGCGGGGGCATCTGCTGGACCTGCGGTTCCACATAGGCCGGCTGTTCGGCGTAGTAGTCGTCGGGCGGTTGGGTGGCGTCGGAGGCGGTCTGCGCCTCGGGCATCTTGCCGTCGAAGCCGTTGGTCAGTTGGCCGACATCCATGACGCCGCCAGGGGCGACGTCGGGCTCGACCGGCGCGACCACAGCCACGCTCAGGCCCGGACCACCGCCGGCGCGGGCCTCGCCGTCATTGCCGCCGGTCAGGATCATGCCGCCAAGACCCAGGGCTGCGACGGCGACGACGCCCGCCATGACCCAGCGCGCCCGGGGCTGGCTGAGGTAGTCCAGAACATCCTTGCCGGTCATGGGCCTGTTCCTCGCGTCCCGAACGTTCGGGCGTTGTTTGCGAAACCCGACGCCGAGGCCCCGGTTCCGGAGTGCCGTTCGGTCAGACCGCCGTGCCGCCGACCGTCAGGCCGCCGATCTTGAGTGAGGGCTGGCCGATGCCGACGGGAACCCCCTGCCCGGCCTTGCCGCAGACGCCGACGCCCGGATCGAAGGCGAAGTCGTCGCCGATCATGGTCACATTCTGCAGGGCCGTGGCCCCGTCGCCGATCAGGGTGGCGCCGCGGACGGGGGCGGTGATCTTGCCGTCCTCGATCAGATAGGCCTCGGTGCACTGGAACACGAACTTGCCGTTGGTGATGTCCACCTGGCCGCCGCCGAAATTGGCCGCGTACAGGCCGCGCTTCGTCGAGGCGATCATGTCCGCCTGCTTGTCCTTGCCGCCTTCCATGAAGGTGTTGGTCATGCGCGGCATGGGCATGTGGGCGAAGGACTGGCGGCGACCGTTGCCGGTGGCGCGCTGGCCCAACTGGCGGGCCGACAGCCGGTCGTTCATCAGCCCGACCATGATGCCGTCCTCGATCAGGACGGTGCGCGAGGTCGGGGTGCCCTCGTCGTCGACCGACAGGGAGCCGCGGCGGCCGGCGATGGAGCCGTCGTCGACCACGGTCACGCCCGGGGCCGCGACCCGCTTGCCCATCATGCCGGTGAAGACCGAGGAGCCCTTGCGGTGGAAGTCGCCCTCGAAGCCATGGCCGATGGCCTCGTGCAGCAGGACCCCGGGCCAGCCGGCGCCGAGGACCACGTCCATCTCGCCCGCCGGGCAGTCGACGGCCTCGAGATTGACCAGGGCCTGACGCAGGGCCTCGTCGATCTGGGCCTGCCAGCGTTCGGGCGCGATCCAGGTGTCGAACCCGGCGCGGCCGCCGGCGCCGGCCGAGGCGCTCTCGCGGCGGCCGTCCTTCTCGACCGTGACCGAGACGTTCAGCCGGACCAGGGGGCGGATGTCGCGCACCGTCATGGCGTCGGCGCGCAGGATCTCGATGGCGCGGCGTTCGCCGATCAGGGAGGCCGAGACCTGGACCACGCGCGGATCGCGAGCCCGGGCCCAGGCGTCGATCTCGGCCAGCAGGGCGATCTTGTCCGAGAAGGCGGGAGCGGCGAGGGGATCGACCTCGTCATAGAGTTTCTGGTTGGTGGCGCGCGGCCCTTCGGCGGTCACGCCCGCATGGCCGGCCTTGGCGAGCGACGCGCTGTCGGCGGCGCGGCGCAGGGAGGCGGCGGAAATCTCGTTGGCGTGGGCGTAACCGGCGGTCTCTCCGGCGACGACGCGCAGGCCGAAACCCTCCGAGGCGTCATAGGCGGCGGACTTGAGCCGGCCGTCGTCGAAGACGAGGGATTCCGACTCCGACCGCTCGAGGAACAGCTCCCCGTCATCGGCGCCGACGAGGGCGCTCTCGAGGATCGACAGGGCCTCGGAGGGATCGACACCGGCGGTTTCGAGGATCGGGGGCGGGGAGGTGTGGACGGTCATGGCCGATAGATAGGACGGCGGGGGCGGTTCGTCACGGGGAACTGGCCTGTGATGCGGACATGTGATGCGGACATGGGTTCGCGATCTCCCGATGCGATCGGCGAGTTGGGAGGCGAGCGGAGCCGCCGGGCGGCGCCCGGAAGAAGAGATTTGAATACCGTTTCGACGCCGCCTTCTGGCCCCGCGCGAAGAGTTTCGAGCAGCTTGCGTCAGGTGGCGGTTTTATCGCCTTACCGCAGCGCCGCCCACGGGCGGGTCGTGCTTGCGACACGATCCCCGGACCGGGCTCAGTATCCCCCTGGCCCCTACCGTCTGATCGGAACCAGACTTCCCGCTTCTCCGCATTCCGCCGCCAGACGGTCGCAAGGCCTCTGCGCCTCCCACGACGGAACGGGAGGATTATAGGCGAGGTCGCGGGTGGGGCGGGTTCGCGACGGTTGAATGTTCGCAAGGTGCCGAAATCGTTGGGATTGGTGTTGGGAATTGCGCGGGTTTGGGAATTCGGGCGCCCGGATCCGCCCACCGCCTATCCCGACGTTCGTGGGGATAAGCGGGGCATAGCGGAGGCAAAGAAAATCCCCCTCCCGACGGGCGGAAGGGGGATCGGGCCAAGGGGATCGGCCCCTCCACCGCTTCGCGGTCCCCCTCCCCACTGTCGTGGGGAGAAAGGCCTATTCCTGGCGGACGTCGCCCGAGCCGGTGATGGACTGGCGCAGGGTCGCCGGCGGGGTGAGGAGTTCGAGGTCGCCGGAGCCGGAGAGGTCGGCGACCACCGCCCCGGTCGGGGCGACACGGGCGTCGCCGCTGGCGGAGATCTCAATATTGGCGTCGGTGGTCAGGAGATTCTCCAGATCGCCGTCGCCCGAGCCGGTCATGGTCAGGTCCAGGGCCTTGGTGACGCCGGAGAAGCTGAAATCGCCGCTGCCGGAGGAATCGATCGTCAGGGTCGGCTGGTCATAGCTCTTGACCGTCAGGTCCGAGGAGCCGCGCAGGTCGAAGATGTGCACGGCCGGGGCGGTGACCACGATATGGACCTCGCCGCTGTCGACCCAGATGCCCTTGCCGTTGGCGCGGCGTCCGAAGACGATGCGTTCGCCGTGGTGGCTTTCGCTGTCGTCGGCCCAGACCAGACGGTCGCCCTCGATGCGGACCTTGTCGACCCGGTCGGCGGGGCCCCGGACGGTGATGCCGGGAGTGTCGCCCTGGACGTATTCGACATCGGCCGAGAGGTCGACGACCAGCTTGTCGCCGCCGGTCCAGGCCAGGGTGCGGGTGACTTCCGCCGCCTGGGTCCCGTCCTGACGGGTGATGGTCAGGTCGCCGCCGTCGCCGTGACCCGGGAAGGTCCAGTTCCAGCCGTGGGCGGCCATGTCGCGACCGCCGATGGCGACGCCGCCGGCCATGGAGGCCAGGGCCAGCACGAAGGCGGCCCCGGCGATGACGAGAAGGGTGCGGATCATGCCGGATCTCCCGAGGTCGAGTTGACAGCGTGGGGTTCAAGGGCCGGCTTGAGCAGCCGGTAGTGCAGGCGGGCGAACCAGATCAGGCCGTTCACCAGCAGGATGGTGGCGATCGACAGCAGGGCGCCGACGGTCACGGCGCAGGCCATCAGGCCCAGGCCGATGAAGAAGGCCGCCAGGCCGCCGCCGGGGAAGCCCGCGAACGGACCGGCGACCATTACCCCCAGGCCGGAGCCGAACAGGGCGATCACCGCGACGAAACAGCCGAACAGGGTCCCGATGACGCCCATCAGGATCGGCAGCAGGATGATGATGTCGATCGCGCCCAGACCCAGAACCGCGAAGACGGCGCCGGCCGCGGCCGACGGGGTCTGTTCCTGGGTCCAGCGCTTCACCCCGGCTTCGGCCTTGAGTTCGCGCGCCAGGCGGTCGGGATCGCCGAGCGCGTCAGCCACTTCGGCCTCGGAACGTCCGGCGGCCTTGCCGTCGTCGAAATGGGCCTCGTAGTCGTTGAGGATGTCGGCGGCGGTCGAGGTCGGCAGTCCGACCAGGCCCCGCTTCAGTCGGGCGAGAAAGTCGGCGCGCGTCATTGGACGTCTCCAGTCGTGTTTTCGGGCACGGGGGTCAGCGGAGCCTCGTTGAGGACCGCATCGACCGCATCGGTGAAGGTCTTCCAGTCGGCGGTCTGGACGGCGAGAGCCTCGCGACCGGCTTCGGAAAGACGATAGTATTTGCGCGAGGGGCCGGCGCTGGATTCGACCAGATAGGTCTCGACCAGCCCGTCGGACTGCATCCGCCGCATCAGCGGGTAAATGGTGCCCTCGCCCATGTCGATCGCGTCCGACAGGCGACTGGCGATCTCATAGGCGTAGCTGTCGCCTCGCTTGAGGAGGGCCAGGACGCACAGTCCCAGCACCCCCTTCTTCAACTGAATCTCTATGGTTTCGGGCACGTCGTGTCCTCCTTCGATGAGGAGAGACTATGACAAGGTATCGTGCGTCGCAAGGTAGCTGTCAAAACATGACTGCGATTTAATGATCGACCCTGATGACTGTGTGGCTTCTTCGCGGCGCCGACCGCTTGGCAAGCGCGAAACGAGCCGATAAGGACCGGCGGGAGCGCCGTGTTCAGAGAGCGCGGCGGGCGTTGCGAGTCGCTCGCAAAGGCCTGTTGCAAATGGGTTTATGGGGGTTCCGCATGGGATTGGGGCTGGGAGAAAATACGGCGCGTCTGCGCAGAACCGTCGGTGGGCTGATGGCCTCCGCGGCCTTCGCCCTCGCGTCCGCGCCGGCCTGGGCGCAGGACCGTCTTGGACAGCCGACGCCGGGCGGCATCGACCTGCAGCCCGCCGCCTCCGTGCTCAAGCGCGACGCCATCTTCTTCCACAATGCGATCCTGCTGCCGATCATCACGGTGATCTGCCTGTTCGTCCTGGCGCTGATCATCTGGATCGTCATCCGCTACAACAAGAAGGCCAATCCGGTCCCGGCGCGCTGGAGCCACAACACGGCGATTGAAATCGTCTGGACGGTGGTGCCGGTGCTGATTTTGGTCGGCATCTCGCTGTTTTCGTTCCGCCTGCTGTTCGCCTACCACGACACCCCGCCCGTCGATCTGACCATCAAGGCGACCGGCAACCAGTGGAACTGGGCCTATGAATATCCCGACCAGGGCATCCCGGAGTACATCTCCAATGTCCTGCCCGAGGCCGAACTGGCCAAGCGCGGCATGCCGCACGACCTCTATCGCCTGGCCGCCGACGAGCCGCTGGTGGTGCCGGTCGGCAAGGTGGTCAAGGTGCTGGTCACCGGCGCCGACGTGATCCACGCCTTCGCCCTGCCGGCTTTCGGCCTGAAGACCGACGCCGTTCCGGGCCGGGTCAACGAGACCTGGTTCCGCGCCGAGCGCGAAGGCGTCTTCTACGGCCAGTGCTCGGAACTGTGCGGCGACGACCACGCCTTCATGCCGATCGAGATCCATGTCGTCTCGCAGGCCGAGTTCGAGAAGTGGGTCGTGTCCAAGGGCGGCTCGATGACTCCGAAGTCGGCCGCTCCGGCCGCCGCGCCCGTGGCGGCTCCGGCCGCCGCTGACGCCGCCGTCCCCGCCGCCGAAGCCGGCGCTGCCCCCGCCGCCGCCTCTGTGGGCGCGACCACCGGCGTCCCCGCAACCGCTCCTGCCGCGGCGCCTGCCGCGCCGGCCGCCCAGTAATCGCGAGCCCGATAGAGATCATGGCCACCGACATCACTGCAGACGATCACGCCGGACACGGGCACGCCCACGACGCGGCTCACGACGCCCACGATCACAAGCCCGGCTTCTTCACCCGCTGGTTCCTGTCCACCAACCACAAGGACATCGGCACCCTGTACCTGCTGTTCGCCATCATGGCGGGCATCGTCGGCGGCGCCTTGTCGGGCCTGATCCGCTGGGAACTGGCCGAGCCGGGCATCCAGATCTTCCGCGAAGGCTCCTCGATCAACCTGCTGGGCCTCGTTGACCAGTCCAAGCACGGCTACAACGCCGTGGTCACCGCCCACGCCCTGATCATGATCTTCTTCATGGTCATGCCGGCGATGATCGGCGGCTTCGGCAACTGGTTCGTGCCGATCATGATCGGGGCGCCGGACATGGCCTTCCCGCGCATGAACAACGTTTCGTTCTGGCTGCTGGTCGCGGCCTGGGTGCTGCTGCTGCTCTCGATGTTCTCGGACGGCGGTTCGGGCCACGGCATCGCCGGCGGCTGGACCATCTATCCGCCGCTCTCGACCAAGGGCGCCCCCGGACCGGCCGGCGATCTGGCCATCTTCGCCCTGCACGTCGCGGGCGCGAGCTCGATCCTCGGCGCGGTCAACTTCATCACCACCATCTTCAACATGCGCGCCCCGGGCATGACCCTGCACCGGATGCCGCTGTTCGCCTGGTCGGTGCTGATCACCGCCTTCCTGCTGCTGCTGTCGCTGCCGGTCCTGGCCGGCGCCATCACCATGCTGCTGGCCGACCGCAACTTCGGCACCAGCTTCTTCGATCCGGCCGGCGGCGGCGATCCGGTGATGTTCCAGCACCTGTTCTGGTTCTTCGGCCACCCCGAAGTCTACATCCTGATCCTGCCCGGCTTCGGCATCATCTCGCACATCGTCTCGACCTTCTCGCGTAAGCCGGTCTTCGGTTACCTCGCGATGGCCTACGCCATGGTCGCCATCGGCTTCATCGGCTTCATCGTGTGGGCCCACCACATGTACACGGTCGGTATGTCGGTGAACCTGCGCGCCTATTTCGTCGCCGCCACCATGATCATCGCCGTGCCCACGGGCGTGAAGATCTTCAGCTGGATCGCCACGATGTGGGGCGGCTCCATCGACTTCAAGACGCCCATGCTGTGGGCGATCGGCTTCATCTTCCTGTTCACCGTCGGGGGCGTGACCGGCGTGGTCCTGTCCAACGCCGGCATCGACTACAGCCTGCACGACACCTATTACGTCGTCGCCCACTTCCACTACGTCCTGTCGCTGGGCGCGGTGTTCGCGATCTTCGCCGGCTTCTACTACTGGTTCGAGAAGATGTTCGGGGTGAAGTACAACGAGGCCTTGGGCTGCGCCCACTTCTGGATCATGTTCGTCGGCGTGAACGTGGTCTTCTTCCCGCAGCACTTCCTGGGTCTGCAGGGCATGCCGCGTCGCTATATCGACTATCCGGACGCCTTCACCCTGTGGAACCACGTCTCGTCGATCGGCTATGTGATCACCATCGTCGGCGTCGGCGTCTTCCTGGTGATGCTGGCCGAGGCCGCGATCCGTCGTCGCAAGGGCGTCGCCAACCCGTGGGGTGAAGGCGCCACGACGCTGGAATGGACGCTGTCCTCGCCCCCGCCCTACCACCAGTTCAACGAGCTGCCGGTGGTCAAGGACGAGCACGACCACTGAATCCGTCATCCTCGGGCTTGTCCCGAGGACCCATGGCGGGAATGACACGAACGACTAAAAGGGACCCCGGGTGGCTGCCGCGCCTCCGGGGTTCTTTCCTTGCGGTGGAACAACGGGTCCTCGGGACAAGCCCGAGGATGACGGTGTAGAAGAGTTTCCGTGACCAAGACCGCCGCCGCCCCCGTCCTTTCCACCGCCCAGCCGGAAGACTATTTCCAGCTGCTCAAGCCGCGCGTCATGTCGCTGGTGGTGTTCACGGGCGCGACCGGGCTGGTGGTGGCGCCGGGATCGATCAATCCGTTCGTCGCGGCCATCGCCATCCTGTGCATCGCCGTCGGCGCCGGCGCGGCGGGCGCGCTCAACATGGCCATCGAGGGCGAGACCGACGCCCTGATGCGGCGCACGCGCGGCCGTCCGGTCGCGGCGGGGCGGGTGAACAAGAATGACGCCATGGCCTTCGGGGCGGTGCTGAGCCTGTTCTCGGTCATGCTGCTGGGCATGAACACCAACTGGCTGGCGGCCGGTCTGCTGGCCCTGACCATCGTCTATTACGCCGGCTTCTACACGGTGATGCTGAAGCGCCGGACGCCCCAGAACATCGTCATCGGCGGGGCCGCAGGCGCCCTGCCGCCCGTGATCGGATGGGCCGCGGCGACGGGGTCGGCGCCCGGGCAGGCCTGGCTGCTGTTCCTGATCATCTTCCTGTGGACCCCGCCGCACAGCTGGGCGCTGGCCCTCTATTCGGCCGGCGACTACGCCAAGGCGGGCATTCCGATGATGCCGGTGGCGCGGGGCGCAAAATCGACCCGTCTGCAGATCCTGATCTACTCCCTGATCTTCGTGCCCGTGGCCATAGCGCCCGGCCTGACCGGTCTGGGCGGCTGGATCTATCTGGCGGTCTCGGTGGTCGGAGGCCTGGGCTTCCTCGGTCTGGCCTGGCGGCTCTATCGGTCGCGCGCGGGCGATCCCGTCGGCGCCGAGGGACCCGACAAGGCCGACACCGTGGGGCGAGAGGCCGCATTGTACGACGTCAAACAGGCGTCGAAACCGGCCCGCAACCTGTTCGCCTTCTCGATCCTGTATCTGATGGCCCTGTTCGCGGCGCTGCTCGTCGAGAACCTGTCCAGCCTGCCGCCCGTTTCCCTGTAGGACGCCGCTTCCGATGGTCATCCAGCTCACCCCCGCAGAGGTCGCGGCCCGCAGCCGCCGCAACGTCTGGATCGGCCTGGCCCTGGCGGCCTTCGTGGTCCTCCTGTTCTCGACCACCTTCCTGAGGATGCAGGCCAACCAGAAGGCCGAGCGGGAGAAGGAAGCCGCACTCGCCGCCGGCCCGATGCATCCCGAGAAGACCTACGATTCGACACTGGCCCGATGAGCGGATCTTCGGGAGGGGTCGCCTCGAAGCGGGCGCGGATGATCGCGGCGATCTGCCTGCTGACGGTGATCGGCATGACCGGGGCCGCCTTCGCTGCCGTGCCCCTCTACCGGATGTTCTGTCAGGTCACCGGCTTCGACGGCACTGTGCGCCGGGCCGAGAAGGCGCCGGATCAGGTGCTGGACCGGATGGTGACGATCCGCTTCGACACCAATGTCCGCGACATGCCGATGAAGTTTACGGCCGAACAGACGCTTCAGCGGGTGCGGATCGGCGAGACCGGTCTCGCCTATTTCGACGTGACCAACACCTCGGACCAGCCGATCCAGGCCCGGGCGGCCTATAATGTCACCCCGGAATACGCCGGACCCTATTTCCAGAAGCTGCAGTGCTTCTGCTTCGACGAACAGACGATCGCCGCCGGCGAGACGCGGAAATTCCCGGTCCAGTATTTCGTCGCCCCCGAACTGGCGACGGATCGCGAGGCGAAGGGGGCGACGGAAATCACCCTGAGCTACACCTTCTATCCGGCGAAGGACGGCGCGCCGGTGGCCCTGGGTAACGGTCAGACCGGGCTGGCGATTCCGGCGAAAAGCTGAGCCTGCGGGCTTCCCGCAACGCTCGCCTCATTTTTGCCCCGCGCCCCGCTCGACGGACCGTCAAAATCGGCTATAGCCTGAAGCTGACGACTTTCGCGTTCTCAACGAGATCCTGAAGATGGCCGATAACCACGCCGCTCCGCATCACGACTATCACCTCGTGAATCCCAGCATCTGGCCTCTGTGGTGCTCGGCCACCACGGTGGTGATGATGGTCGGGGCGGTCATCTGGATGAAGGGGCTGTTCGGCTTCGAGGCTGGCACCCACTGGCCGTTCTTCGTTGGCCTGGTCCTGACGCTCGGCGGCATGGGCCTGTGGTGGGCCGATGTGGTCAAGGAAGCCAACCAGGGCGATCACACCCCGGTCGTGGCCATCGGCCTGCGCTACGGCATGGTCCTGTTCATCGCCTCGGAGATCATGTTCTTCGCGGCCTTCTTCTGGATGTTCTTCGAGATGTCGGTGTTCCACACCGCGCGTCAGCACATTCCCGAGGTCGCCGGCTGGGCCGACACCGCCAAGGCCTGGTCCGCCTGGCCGCCCAAGGGCATCGAGACCCTGGACGCCTGGCAGCTGCCGCTGCTCAACACCGTGACTCTGCTGCTCTCGGGCTGCACCGTGACCTGGGCGCACCATGCGCTGCAGGTCGGCGACCGTTCGGGCGCCAAACTGGCCCTGGTCCTGACCATCGCCCTGGGCCTGATGTTCACCTGCGTGCAGGCGTACGAGTACCACGAGATCATTCTGGAGAACCTGTTCTTCAACGAGGAAGCCGCCAACTCGGGCCTCTATGGTTCGATCTTCTTCATGGCGACCGGCTTCCACGGCTTCCACGTTCTGGTCGGCACCATCTTCCTGATCGTCTGCCTGATCCGCCTGCTGAACGGCGCCTTCACGCCCAAGCAGCATTTCGGCTTCGAGGCCGCCGCCTGGTACTGGCATTTCGTCGACGTGGTGTGGCTGTTCCTGTTCGCCTTCGTCTACGTCATCTTCGGCTAGGGCGTTTGAGCCAAGACCCACTTTCGAAAGCACCTGAGCCGGCCCGGATCGACCCGATCCGGGCCGGTCTGCTTTGCCGCTGTCCGAACTGCGGCGAGGGGCGGCTATTCGAGGGATTCCTGAAGGTGGTCGAACGCTGCGAGGCCTGCGGCTTCGACTTCAGCCGGCTGAACACCGGCGACGGGGCCGCCATCTTCATCATGCAGATCGCCGGCGGGATCGTGGTGTTCACGGCCCTCTATCTGCAGATCGCGCTGAACCCGCCGATCTGGCTGATGCTGCTGATCGCGTTGCCGGCCTCGCTGATCCTGTCTCTGGGGCTGATGCGGCCCGGCAAGGGGCTGATGATCGCGCTGCAGATGAAGGGGCGGGAGCGATGAGCGGCTCAGCTTCGATCCTCCCCCGACGGGGGAGGATTTCGTGAAGCGCTTCCCGTGGATCCTGACGCTCGCCGTCCTGCCCTGCCTGGTCCTGCTGATCGGGCTGGGCGTCTGGCAGGTGCAGAGGCTGCACTGGAAGGAAGGCCTGATCGCCCAGGCGGATGCGGCGGCCAAGGCCCCGCCCGCGCCGATCGCCGAGGTCCTGACCGCGCCGAACCCTGAGTTCCGCAAGGCCCTGATCGTCTGCCCGGGCCTGCCGACCGCGCCCTATGTCGAGCTGCAGACGATTCATGACGGCAGCGTCGGAGTGCGGCTGGTCTCGGTCTGCCGCGCGCCGGGCGAGGCGAAGCCCTTCCTGATCGACCGGGGGTTCCTGCCGGACACCGTCCCGGCCCGGCCGCGCGTGCTGGACACGACCCTGCCCCTGTCCCTGCTGGTCGAGCTGAGGCGCACGCCGAAAGGCGGTGGCGGGATGACGCCCGCGCCGTCAAAGACCGCGGGGGTCAACCATTTCTACGCCCGCGACAGCGCCGCCATGGCGAAGGCCCTGGGCGCGCCGGACGCCTCGGAATTCACCCTCTACGCCCTGTCTTCGACCAATCCTGAGTTGGGCGCGCTTCAAGCTTCGGCCCCGCCGGCGGCCTTCGCCAACAATCATTTCGGCTATGCCCTGACCTGGTTCGGACTGGCGGTGGCCCTGATGGGCTTCTATGTGGCCATGCTCCGTCGGCGACTGGCGCCGGCGTCCGCGAAAGACACACACTGACCGCCACCCTCCATACCCTCGCCAACGGCGTCCGCGTCGTCTGTGATCCGATGCCCGGCCTGAAGACCCTGGCCCTGACCGTCGCCGTGCGCGGCGGAGCGAGGTGGGAGAACGAAACCCGGTTAGGATGGTCCCATCTTCTCGAACATCTGGTGTTCAAGGGCGCCGGAGACATGGGGGCCAGGGACATCGTCGAGCGGATCGAGGCCGAGGGCGGCACGATCAACGCCGCCACCGGATATGAGCGCACCAGTTTCGAGGTCCGGGCCCTGGACGGGTCGCTGGGATTGGCGATGCAGGTCGTGTCCGACCTCGTCTTCCGGCCCAGACTGGATCCGGCCGAGATCGAGCGCGAGAAGGACGTCGTCGCGCAGGAGATCGCCGAGGCCTTCGACACCCCCGATGACCATGTGTTCGAGATGGCCCAGACGAAGGCCTTCGCCAGCCAGTCGATGGGGCGGCCGATCCTCGGCTCGGTCGAGAGCCTGGCGCCGGTCACGCGCGAGAGCATCGGCGACTGGCGCGCCCGCCTCTATTCGCCCGACCGGATGGTGGTGGCGGTGTCCGGCGCCGTGGACGAGGCCGAGCTGCTGGCGCTGGCCGAGCGCTGGTTCGGTCAGGCCGTGGCGACGCCCGCCGAAGCGCCGGAGCCCGCGACCTTCACCGGCGGGGCGGCGACGCTGAGCCGCAAGATCGAACAGGCCAATATCGTCTTCCAGCTGCCGTCGGTGTCAGCGACCGATCCGGACCTGCCGGCCATGCGGCTGTTCACCGAAATCCTCGGCGGTGGCATGGCGTCCCGCCTGTTCCAGAGCGCGCGCGAGGAGCGGGGCCTGGCCTATGCCATCGACGCCTATCAGGAAGCCTATGAGGACATCGGGGTGCTGGGCGTCTATGCGGGCGCCGCCGCCGACCGGGCCGTGGAACTGGCGGACGTCTGCGCCGGGGAGATCCGCGCGCTCGCGACGGACGGGCCGACGGACGCCGAGCTGTCGCGGGCCAAGGCCGTGCTGAAGGCGGGCCTGTGGATGTCGGACGAGAGCCCGGCCAGCCGCGCGGGCCGCAACGCCGCCCAGACCCTGATCTACGGCGCGCCCGTGTCCTCGGACGACAGCGCCGCCCGGATCGCGGCGGCGACGGCGGACGATCTGCGCCGGGTGGGTCAGAGGGTGCTGGCCACGGGCCTGTCGGCGACCTCGGTGCTGGGCCCCAAGGCGGCCCATGCGGCGGGCGCGGCGTTCGTGAAGGGGTTGGCGAAATAACCTCCCTCTCCCGGCGGGAGAGGGCTTGAGGCTCGCAGAGCGAAGCGATGCGTACAGCCGAAGGGGTGAGGGGCCGGCGCTCATCGGTTGGCAGGGAACCCCTCACCCTTTCGCGCAAGTCTGATCGCTGACGCTCTCAGGCGCTCAAGCCCTCTCCCGCCGGGAGAGGGTTTCCATGTCGCTATCCCCCACGCTAACCTGCCCGCCATGGCCCTTCTCGACTGGATGACGGATGCGACCGGACCGGTGGTCGAGGGGCGGGGGGTGGTCCTCAGGCCGCCGCGCATCGGCGACTATGCGGCCTGGGCCGATCTGCGCGAGAGTTCGCGCGACTATCTGCAGCCGTGGGAGCCGGCCTGGCCCGACGACGACCTGACCCGGGCGGCCTATCGGCGCAGGCTGACCGTCTATGCGCGCGAGATGGAGCTGGGCAACGCCTGGCCCTTCTTCGTGCTCGATCCCACGGGGCGGACCCTCTACGGCGCCATCACCCTGTCCAACATCCGCCGGGGCGTCGCCGAGACCGGGACCCTCGGCTACTGGATCGGCCGCCCCTATGCGGGCGAGGGCCACGGCACGGCGGCAGTGAAGGCGATGTCGCGCCATGCCTTTCGCCAGCTGAAGCTGCACCGGCTGGAAGCCTCCTGCCTGCCCTCCAACGCCCCGTCGCGCCGCGTGCTGGAAAAATCCGGCTTCCGGCTGGAGGGCGAGGCCCGGGCTTATCTTAAAATTAACGGCGCATGGGCAGATCATCTGCTGTTCGGCCTCTTGTCAGAAGACGCCGAACGGGCCGAACAAAGGTCCTCCTGAAGGAAGAGCGCCCCCGCCCGTGACCCCCACGCGATCCCGAACACTGGCCTGGGATGCGACGACGGCGATCGAGGCCCTGGCCGCGGCCGATACGGCCCTGTGGATCTGGACCCCTTCCGAAGACACCCTGAGATTCACCGGAGCGACCCGTCCGCTGGGACTGGGGCCGCTGGCGCCGGAATGTTCGGGCGCCGCCTTTGTCGCCATCACCCTGCCGCAGGACCGGTCGCTGGCCGAAAGCATCCTGACCCCGCGCGAGGAAGGCTCCGAGATCGCCGTGCGCCTGCGCATGCGCGGGTCCGAGACCTGTCTGTGGCGCGGCGTCTGGCTGGAGGACGGCTTGCGCGCCGCCGGGATGGTGGCGCTGGAGACCAAGTTCGGGGGCGCCGAGAAGGACGCCCTGACCGGTCTGCTGGACCGCCGCGCCTTCCTGGCCCGCGCCTCAGACATCCTGGCCGTGCCCGGCGACTATGATGTGGTGGTCGCCGACGTCGACCGGCTGAGGCGGCTGAACGAGGCCCTGGGCCATGAACGAACCGATCTGGTGTTGTCGGCCCTGGGCTCGCGGCTGGCGGCCGCCTTCTCCGACGACGCGGCTCCGGCGCGGGTCGGCGAGGACGAGTTCGCGGTCATCCTGCAACGCGGCATCACCCATTCCAGCGACCGGGTGCGCGATGCGCTGGAGCAGCCGCTGCGTGTCGCCGGCTTCGACATCTATCCGACCGTCTCGATCGGCTCCGTCGCCTGCGAGGGTGGGGCGGATGCGCCTGATCCGGCCGAGCTGCTGCGCCGTGTCGAACTGGCCGTGGGTCAGGCCAAGGGCGCCGGGCGTGGCGGGGCCGCCGCCTATGGACGCGCGCTGGAAAGCGACAGCCTGAGCCGGCTGGCGCTGGAGGCGGACCTGCGCAACGCCTTCGTGCGCGGCGAGATCGAACCCTTCTTCCAGCCGATCGTGAACCTGAACACCGGCGCCGTCGCCGGCTTCGAGGCCCTGGCCCGCTGGCGTCACCCCAAGCGCGGTCTGGTGCCGCCGGACGAGTTCCTGGGCCTGACCGACGAAATGGGCCTGATGAACGATCTGGGTCTGATGATGATGACCCAGTCGGCGCGGCAGCTGGCGGAATGGCTGCAGCGCCATCCGCTGGCCGGCAAGCTGTTCTGCAGCGTCAATCTGTCGGTCGGGGAGATCGAGCGGCCCAATCTGGTCGAGGACGTGCAGCGGGTCATTCAGGAGACGGGCCTGCCCAAGGGCGCGCTCAAGCTGGAGGTCACCGAGGGCGACATCATGCGCGACACCGCCCGGGCGGCGGTGATCCTGCAGCAACTCAAGGACGTCGGGGCCTCGCTGGCGCTCGACGACTTCGGCACCGGCTTCTCGTCCCTGTCCTATCTGGCGCGCCTCCCGTTCGACACGCTGAAGATCGACCGCTACTTCGTCCTGACCATGGACAAGGACGAGGGCTCGGCCAAGATCGTCAAGTCGGTGGTCAATCTGGGCCGCGACCTGAACCTCGAGGTGGTCGCCGAAGGGGTGGAGAACGCCGGGCTGGCCAAGCTGCTGCTCGACGCCAGCTGCCACTATGGTCAGGGCTTCGGCTATGCCCCCGCCCTGCCGGCGCAGGAGGCCGAGGTCTATCTCAACGAAAGCCTGTCCGACGGCTCCGCGCCGCTGAAGCAGCGGTCGGCCTGAATCGCGTCAGTTCGGGGTCATCAGGCCCTGCAGGCCGACCAGGATCGCGACGATCCCGAAAATCGCCAGCACCAGTCCCGCCCCGGATGCGCCGCTGGCTGGAAGGTCGCGCCCGGTCCGCGCCCTGAGATTCAGCCGGTCCCACAGCAGCAGGACGCCGGTGATGATGGCCACCACCTCATAGTGGAAGACGCGCGGTCCGCTGATCAGGTGCTGGATGAGGAAGAAGCCTCCGGCCGTCAGGGCCACGATCCCCACGATCCAGCCGAAAGCGCCCAGGCGTTCAGCCGCCCGCCCGAGGTTGTCGCCCACGGAAGGCAGCCGGACGAGAAGGCCGATGGCCAGCAGGAAGCCGCCCAGGATGTTGGACGCGTCGAGGAGAAGTTCGATCATGCTGGGCCGAACGGCGGGCCGCGCGGTTCCGTTCCCCTGATCAGGTGCCCGGCTGGCGGTAGGGGATGAGGCCGACGAGGCGACGTTCCTCACCGCGCGGGTCGGGGGTGGCCTTCGACACCGTGTTCCACTGCATGGTGACCCGGCCGGGCAGCTCGTATTTCGGCCAGGCGGGGACGCCCGCGCCGTTGGGATCGCCGGTGCGGGCGAAATTGATCAGGGCCGAGGACATGGCGTCGGCGACGGCGTCGGTTTCCGGCCCGCCGCCGGTCATGGAGACCATTTCGCGGTGGTTGCGGAACATGAAGGGGATGTCGCCGCAGTGGGGCGCGCCCATGCGTCCGTCCAGCACCGGGCTCTGCCAGTCGAACTGATAGACCCAGGTGTTGGCGCCCGGCTGAACCGCGCGGCGGTCGGCCTGGATGATCTGGGCCCGCCAGGACCGCAGCTCTGTGGTCATGGCGAAGAAGATCTGGCTGGGCGAATAGGCCGGGTGTTTGTCGCGATACCAGACGACCGCCGATTCCGGGGTCAGGGGGCCGAAGAAGTTGGGGATCGACCGCTTCAGGGCGGGCAGCAGCTCGTCCCAGGTCAGGTTCGACAGCGCCGGCTCGTCCAGACCGATCAGATAGCGGGTCTCGTCATGGGTGTTGCCCATGATCAGGGCGACGTCGCGCGAGACGGGGGTGGCGTCCGGCTCGAACGGGTCGCGGGTCAGGCTGCGGCCGTCCAGCACCGGGCCGGTCGAGACGCCGCGCGTCGCCGCGATCAGTTGGTCCTTCGACATCGTCAGCAGGGCGTCGGGGCTCTCGACCGCGGCGTTGGTCAGGAATTTGCGGGCGGCGGTGGTGGCCATCTCGGCCGGGGTGACGGTGACCTGCTGGCCGCTCATGGTCATGACGCGGTGGAACAGGCCGCGCGCGGCGGGCATGGCCATCAGGACCGAGGCCTTGGCCCCGCCGCCCGATTGTCCGAACAGGCTGACCCGGCCCGGGTCGCCGCCGAAGGCTTCGATATTGTCGCGAATCCACTGCAGGGCGAGGACCAGGTCCAGCATCCCCGCATTGCCGGAATCGGCGAAGCGCTCGCCTCCGAGTTGGCCGAGATACAGATAGCCGAAGGCGTTCAGGCGGTGGTTGACGGTGATGACGACCGCATCGCCCCATTTGGCCAGATTGGCGCCGTCATAGAGGGGGCTGTTGGCCGACCAGCCAGAGAACCCGCCGCCGTGGAACCAGACCAGCACAGGACGCTTCGCGCCGTCCAGCGCCGGGGTCCAGAGGTTGAGGTTCAGGCAGTCTTCCGACGTCTGGTCCTGGGTGTAGGCGCTGTCCGGCAGATAGCCGGCGCCGGGATTGCCGCCGGGCTGGGGTGCGGGAGCGCCGAAGTCGAGGCAGGGCCTTACGCCGCGCCAGGGGCGGGGCGGTTTGGGCGCGGCGAACCGGGTCTGGGCCGTGTCCGCGCCATAGGGCACGCCCTTGAAGACGGCGACGTCGCGATCGCGGAAGCCCCGGATACGACCGGCATTCGTCCTTGCTTGGACACCGGTGTCATCGCGAGGCCCGGCGAAAGACGGCGAGGCGGCCAAAGACAGGCTCGCGGCGGCGCCGGCCAGCAGGCCGCGGCGGTCGATGGGGTCGATCATGGCGTTTCCTCGGGAGACTTTCGAGCGTCTCTTCGGCGTGACTTTCGGCTCGCGACGGAAACCGGTCAAGGCAGGTCGCGACCAATGGCGCGTTCCGGGCGTTGCAGCCCGTGAGGGTGGGATCAGGACTTGCCCCGGTCTCACATCCGGCCGAGGCTGTGACCGACGAACCCGGCAGGGGCGAGGAAACGATGTCCAGACACTGGCTGGCCGCACTGGCCCTGATCCCGTCGTTGGCAGGCTGTGACCGGCCCGAACCGGCGGCCCCGGCCGCGCCGTCTCCAGCCGGTACGACCGCTCCCGCGCCTGCGCCGGCCGCCGCCCCGGCCCTTCCCGCGGGCTGGAAGACCTATAGCGACCCCGCCCTCGGCATCGCCTTCGACTATGCTCCGGACCGCCACACGGACGGTTGCGGCGACGTTGGTGAAGGGGTGGTCTGTATCGGCCTGTTCGGACCGGGCCAAGGCGGGGAGGGCGAGGCCCTGATCTATTTCCAGCCCGTCGACGGGTCGCTGGACACGGTGGCGACGGAGCAGGCCGGGTTCGAGAAGAACGCCCAGGGCGTGCTGATGACCACCTACGGCCGGTTCGAGCCTGTGCCGGTCGAACGGTTCACGGCGCGGGGCGGACCGGGACTGAAGGCGACCGTGACCTGCGGCACGGAGGACGAGGAAACGGGCTTCCACGCGGCGGGCGGCGAATGTCTGTGGGCCGTGGTCAGCGACGGGACCCGGTCGGTGGTGGCCACGACACAAGGGCGAATCGGCCTCGACGCGGATACGATGACCTCCCTGAACTCCGTGCGGTTCATTCCGAAAGGCTGATGTGATGAGCGGAAAAACCTATGTCGGCATCGGCGGCTGGACCTTCGAGCCGTGGCGCGGGGTCTTCTATCCGGACAAGCTGAGCCAGAAGAAGGAGCTGGGTTACGCCAGCTCGAAACTGACCTCGATCGAGATCAACGGCACCTACTATTCCGGCTTCAAGATCGACACCTGGATGAAGTGGCGCGACGAGACGCCCGACGACTTCGTCTTCGCGGTCAAGGCCAGCCGCTTCTGCACCAATCGCAAGGTCCTGTCGGAGGGCAATGAAAGCCTGGAGCGGTTTCTGGATCAGGGGCTGACGGCGCTGGGCGACAAGCTGGGGCCGATCAACTGGCAGTTCATGGCGACCAAGAAATTCGATCCGGTCGACTTCGAGGGCTTCCTGAAGCTGCTGCCCAAGGAAAAGGACGGGGTGCGGCTGAGGCATGCGCTGGAGGTCCGCAGCCCGACTTTCGACAACGAACAATTCTACGACCTGGCGCGGAAATACGGGGCGGCCATCGTCTATGCCGTCGATGACGAGAGCCCGACCTGGCCCCGGATCGATCAGGAGACCGCCGACTTCACCTATGCGCGGCTGATGTCGAGCCGCGAGGACGAGCCGACGGGCATGACTTCGGCCGAACTGGACGCCATTGCGAAACAGACGGCGGGCTGGGCGAAACGCGGCGACGTCTTCGCCTACTTCATCGCCGGGGCCAAGGTCAGGAACCCGGCGGCGGCCATGGCCCTGATCGACAAGCTGAGGGCCTGATCACGGATCACGCCGCGTAACACCGGCTTTTCGCGCAACTCCGCGCGGGCTAAAGCTTTTTTCCAGAAGCCGGTCGGGGCGGCAGACCCCGACGGCGAGGACAGGAAACAGGACGGGGAAACGCACATGGCGCGAGTGGCTCTGGTGACCGGCGGAACGCGCGGCATCGGCAAGGCGATCGTTCAGCGGCTGAAGGAAGACGGCATGGCCGTCGCCGCCGGCTATTCCGGAAACACTGAGGCCGCCGAGGCCACCGCCCGCGAACTGGGCGTCATGGTGGTCAAAGGCAATGTCGGATCATTCGAGGACTGCGCCCGCGCCGTCGCCGACGTCGAGGCCGAGCTGGGCCCGATCGATGTCCTGATCAACAACGCCGGCATCACCCGCGACGGCTTCTTCCACAAGATGAGCCACGACCAGTGGTCCGACGTCATCCGGGTGAACATGGACTCGGTGTTCAACATGACGCGCCAGGTGATCACCGGCATGCGCGACCGCAACTATGGCCGCATCGTCAACATCTCCTCGATCAACGGCCAGAAGGGTCAGGTCGGCCAGACCAACTATTCCGCCGCCAAGGCCGGAATGATCGGCTTCACCAAGGCTCTGGCCCTGGAGAACGCGCGCAAGGGGGTGACGGTCAACTGTATCGCGCCCGGCTATATCGACACAGAGATGGTCGGCGCCATGGACCAGACCGTGCTGGACTCCATCATCGCCCAGATCCCGGTCGGACGGCTCGGCAAGGGCGAGGAGATCGCCGACATGGTGGCCTGGCTGACCGGCGAACGTGCTGGATATGTCACAGGCTGCACCCTCAGCCTGAATGGCGGCCAGTATCTGGTCGGCTGAACACAGCGGCGCCCAAAATCCGCCGCGCCAAGCTTGCACCGATAAGCGCATGAAGTTGCAACGGGTCGAGACGGCGACAGCGCCGCTTTCGGCGACGATGGCGTTTGTCGCTCTCGTCGCCTCGACCCTCCTTGCCACTAGCGTTCCGGCGGATGCCGAGGCCCAGGTCCGGTCCAACGCCCAGCAGGAACAGTCGCGCAGCCTCGGCCGAGGGCCCAGTCGGGCCCAGCCGGAAACCGGCCGCTATGTCGCCGAGTCGGGCGAGAGCTTCATTTTCGACCGGTCGGGCCCCCGCCCCCTGTTCCGCTTCGCCAGCCGCAACGAGACCTGGGCCCTGACCGCCCGCCCGGCCCCGCGCGGCGACATCATCTATCGCAACGATGCCGGCGACCAGATCCTGCGGGTCACGCCCGACGGCGGCATGACCTTGTATTCGGTGCGGGCGCCGAACGGTTCGCCCGCTTCCATGGCCGGTCCGGCGCCGGCGCTGGAGCGGCCGCTGCTGGGACCGATCCAGCTGTCCAACCTGATGGTTCAGCGCAGCTTCCTGATGAGCCGCGCACTCGGCCGGATGATCAGCGTCCAGCTGGACGGCGAACAGGACGAGGGCCTGTGCACGGACGCCCTGATGGTGACGACCGATGCGGTGCTGCGGATGGCGGCCTCGCCGACGCTGCGAAGCCAGCTCAACGGCTTGCAGACCGTGACCATCACCGAGGGCCGGACCAGTTCGGTGACCTTTTCGAACGGCGAGCTCAGGGTGACGGTGCGTCCGAACCAGGGGCCGACCGGCCGGCCGTCCTCGGCCCGGATCATCCAGGCCGTCCGCCGGTAAGCGACAACCTCAACCCTTGAACTCGTCCTTGGCCGCCCGCCGGGCGCCGAAGTCGGCCGCGTCGCGCGCGCGCAGGAAGGGGTTGAAGGCCTTCTCCACCGAAAGCGTCGTCGGCTCGGTCGGTTCGCCGCGCTCGCGCATGGCGAAGATCATCTGCGCATGGGCCTGCATCTCGGGCCGGTCGTCGATCGACAGGGCGAAGCGGGCGTTGGCGGCGGTATATTCATGGGCGCCGTAGAGGACCGTCCGGTCGGGCCAAGCGGTGATGGCCGCGAAGCTGGACCACATCTGTTCGGCCGTGCCCTCGAACAGCCGGCCGCAGCCGAGCGGGAACAGGGTGTCGCCGACGAAGGCGATGTCGTCGGCGGCCGAGCGGTAGAGGATATGGCCGAGCGTATGGCCCGGTGCGGCGGTGACCTCGAAGGTCGTCTCGCCCAGCCTCACCGTCTCACCGCCTGCCAGCACCCGGTCCAGCGGCG
This sequence comes from Brevundimonas goettingensis, assembly GCF_017487405.1. Classification (NCBI taxonomy): domain Bacteria; kingdom Pseudomonadati; phylum Pseudomonadota; class Alphaproteobacteria; order Caulobacterales; family Caulobacteraceae; genus Brevundimonas; species Brevundimonas goettingensis. Next base: position 3,719,574 of record NZ_CP062222.1, read on the forward strand.
CGATGCGGCGCACCTCCTCGGGTCCCCAGATTTCGCAACCCGTCGCCGCCTGGATCGCGGCGTTGCCGCCCGCGTGGTCGGGGTGCCAGTGGGTGTTGAGGATCAGGTCAAGCCGACCCCAGCCCAGCCGCTCGAGCTCGGCCAGGATGGCCTCGGCGTCGGGGGTGTCGACCGTCGCCGTCATGCCCGTCGCCTCGTCGCGCAGCAGGAAGCCGTAGTTGTCCGACAGGCAGGGGAAGAGGTGGACGGTCAGGGCCATGCGGGATCTCTGAGGTGTGGGGCGCGAAGGGCAGGGGCGACGGGGGGCGTCTGAACGCATATAGTGCGCGTCATGCGTCGCAGCATCGAGGATCTTCGCGCCTTCTACGGCGAGCCGACCGGGGCCCTGGTGCGCCGGTTGCTGGCGCGGCGTCTTGAGGACGCCTGGGGCGAGGCGACCAACTGCGATGTTCTCGGCATCGGCTATGCCACGCCCTGGCTGGACGCCTTCGTCGGCGCCCGTCGGGTGGTCGCGGCCATGCCGGGCGGGCAGGGGGTGGAGCTTTGGCCCGTGGCCGGACGCAACCGCACCCTTCTGGTGGATGACAAGCGCCTGCCGTTCGCGGCGGGCGCCTTCGATCGCATCCTGATGATCCATGCGCTGGAGGAGGCGGACGATCCGACCCTGCTGCTGACCGAGGCCGTGCGGGCCCTGGCTCCGGCGGGACGGATCATCCTGGCTGCGGCGGCGCGCGGCGGCCTGTGGGCGCGGGCCGAGGCGACGCCCTTCGGACACGGACGGCCCTTCACCCGCGGCCAGCTGGAACGGCTGGTGCGTTCGGTCGGGCTCGAACCGACGGCCTGGTCCCAGACCCTCTACACCCCGCCGTGGCGGCCCCTGCTCGGCATGGCCGACGGCATCGAACAGATCGGCAAGACCCTGGCGCCGGGGACGGCGGGGGTCATCCTGCTGGAGGCCTCGCGTCAGGCCTATGCCCGGGTCAGGCCCGGCGGGTCCGCCGTGCGCGTGCGGGCCACGCCCGATCTGGTCCCGCAACCGGCGTCGCGAAGCCACAGGTCGGTAGCGGAAATCGAGCCTCGGACCGGCGACGGTCTGGATGCGACGCCCGAAGCGCCGTAAACCCCGGCCATGCACCGTCTTATCCTGATGCGACACGCCAAGACCGAGCGCGCCGCCGCCTCCGGGCTCGACCGCGACCGGTCGCTGACCGACCGTGGCCGCGCCGACGCCGCCATCATGGGCCGCGTTCTGGCGGAAAAGGGCCTGAGGCCAGACCTGGCCCTGGTCTCGACCTCCACCCGCACGCGCGAGACCTGGGAGGTGCTGCAGGAATCGTTCGGCGACGTCGAGGTGCGGCTGGAGCCGACCCTGTACAACGCCCCGCAGGACGTCATTCGCCGCTTCGTCGAGGGTGCGGAGGAGGAGGCCGGCTGCCTGCTGGTCCTGGCCCACAATCCGGGCGTCCACATGCTGGCCTATGAATATCTGATCGAGAGCGCGGCCTCGCCCGGCGTGATGGACCGGATGGCCGGCGGCTTCCCGACGGCGGCGGCGGCGGTGTTCGAGGTCGATGTGGCCGGGCGCTGCGCCTATGACGGCTATCTGATCCCCAAGGCCTTCGGCGGCGGCGCGGACGAATGACCAGCCATCCGACCGAGGCCTTCAAGGTCGTCGATGCGGCCGAATGGGCCGAGGCCGAGGCGGCGGGATCCTATGCCGGATCGGCCGCCGATCTGGTCGACGGCTATATCCATCTGTCGGCCGAGGACCAGCTGGCGGGGACGGTCGCGAAACACTATGCGGGCCGCGAGAACCTGCTGCTGCTGACTGTCGATCTTACCGTTCTGGGCGAGACCCTCGTCTGGGAGCCCTCGCGCGGCGGCGCCCTGTTTCCCCACATCTACGGTCCGCTGCCGGTCGCGGCGGTGACGGCGCAAAAGGCCTTTTCGGTCGGGGCCGACGGCGGGACGATCTTCGCATGACGGGCCTGACCGATCTCGGCGCGGCCCTGCTGCGCAAGCTGGATCCCGAAACCGCGCACGGTCTGGCGATCCGGGCCCTGCAGACCGTTCCCCTGCCGGCGGCCAGGGCCGATGATCCGATCCTGGCGACGACCATCGCGGGCCTGAAACTGCCCAATCCGGTCGGGCTGGCGGCCGGTCTGGACAAGAACGGCGAGGCGCTGAATGGCCTGTCGAAGCTCGGTTTCGGCTTTGTCGAATGCGGCTCGGTCACCCCTCTGGCCCAGGCCGGAAACCCGAAGCCGCGCCTGTTCCGGCTGACGGAAGACCGGGCGATCATCAACCGGATGGGGTTCAACAACGCCGGGCTGGAAGCTTTCGCGGCCCGCCTCGGCGACCGCGGACGGGGCGCGCTGGTCGGGGCCAATCTGGGGGCCAACAAGGACACCGAGGACCGGGCCGCCGACTATGTGATCGGACTGGAGCGGCTGGACGGTCTGGCCGACTATTTCACCATCAACATCTCCTCGCCGAACACGCCGGGATTGCGCGCCTTGCAAGGCCGCGAGGCGCTCGACGACCTGCTCGGGCGGGTGGCAGAGGCGCGACCGAAGGTCGCAGGCGACGGCAGGCCCCTGGCCCCTGTCTTCCTCAAGATCGCCCCCGATCTGACCTCGGCCGAGATCGCCATGATCGTCGAGGCGGCCCTCGCCCACGGCAACGGCATCGACGCCCTGATCGTGTCCAACACCACCCTGGACCGGCCGGGCCTGCGCTCGCCCGACGCCGGGGAGGCCGGAGGCCTGTCCGGCGCGCCCCTGAAGGACAAGGCGCTGAACGCCCTGCGCGATGCGGCGGCTGCGGCGCAGGGCCGTCTGCCCCTGATCGGGGTCGGCGGCATCGCCTCGGGCGCGGACGCCTATGCGCGCATCCGCGCGGGCGCTTGCGCCGTTCAGCTCTACTCCGCCCTGATCTACGAAGGGCCGGGTCTGATCGGCCGGATCAAGCGCGATCTGGCCGATCGGCTGCGTGCGGATGGATTTTCCAGCGTTTCTGAGGCAGTTTCGACCTGACGTTGACGGAGCGTTAGGGCCAAGACGTCATTGTCCCGCGATCGGGGGCGCGTATTCGCCTCGAGCGGGGACACGCATGTCGGAGGTTGCCATCCAGACGACCGCTGAGCGTTGGGAGCCCGCCGTCCTGCAGCGCCGCAAGGCCTTGCTGCAGCGCCTCGGCATGGGCGCGGCCACGGCCATGATCTTCAGCCCCCTGTTCGGCTGGGAAGTCAGCGCGGCCTGGATCGTCTGCTATTTCGCCGTTCAGCTTCTGGATCTGGTGATTTTCGCCCCGATGAACGCCGGCGAGCCGGAAAGGATGGGGCCGCTGCGCACCTTCGCCGGCGGCCTGGTCCTGTTCCTGAACGCCGCCAGTTTCGGCAGCCTGTCGATCGCCCTGTGGCTGTTCGGCGGCCCGATGGGCGGGGTCTGCGCGGCCATCGTCCTGGCCTCCGGGGCCATCTACGGCGTGGTCAATTCGCCGCGTTCGGCCGAGGTGCTGGTCATCACCATCGCTCCGCACTGCATCTATATGGCGATGATGCCCTTCTTCATGATCGCCAACGGGGCCGAGCCGGCCTTCGTGACGGCGGTCGCCATCTCGGTGGTGGTCTTCATCGCCTATTGTATCTCGACCTGGCGGAGCATGAACGAGGCCTATGAGGCCGAGAGCCGGGCCCGGATCGACGCCGAGCGTCGCGGCCTTGAGGCCGAACGCGCCATGGCCAGCCGGTCCGCCTTCCTGGCCGCCATCGGCCATGACCTGCGCACCCCCATTGGCGCCATCCTGACCGGGGCGGCCGAGATGGACCGCATCGCGGGCGACGCCTCCTCGCGCGCCAATGCCGCCCTGATCACCGACGCCAGCCTGATGATGAAGGGGCTGCTCGACAATCTGCTGGACCATTCCAAGCTCGACGCCGGGCGGATGACGGTCGAGGTCGCCGATTTCAACCTGCGCGTCATGCTGGCCCAGACCCTGCGTCTGTGGGCCGGTCCGGTACGGGCCAAGGGCCTGTCGCTGCGGGTAGAGGGCGCCAGCGAAATGCCCGCCATGGTGCGCGGCGACGCCATGCGCCTGCGTCAGGTGCTCAACAACCTGGTCTCCAACGCGCTCAAATTCACCGACACCGGCTCGGTGACCCTGCGGCTGAAGTCCTGGGTCGAGGAGCCCTCGGGCCACGCCATCCTGATCGAAGTCCAGGACACGGGCCCCGGCATGACCGCAGCCCAGCTCTTGCGTCTGTTCACCCCGTTCGACCAGACCGCCGAGGGCATCAGCGCCCGTCACGGCGGCACCGGCCTGGGCCTGGCCATCAGCCGCGATCTGGTCGGGCTGATGGGCGGCCGCCTGACGGCCCGGAGCCTGCCCGGTCGGGGCGCCTGTTTCACCCTGTCGCTGACCCTGGCCCCGGCCATCAATCCCGAGGCGGTGGTCAAGGTTCTGGACGCCGACAGCCGCGCCGACGTCGCCCGCGTCCTGCGTCCTGCCGAGGTCGCCCGCGCCGAGCGGAAGCCTGCGCCCGTCGCCGAACCGGCCGCCCCGATCATCACCTCCGAACCGGGCAGTGCGTCCGAGGCGCTGCTGGCCTCCCTGCTGTCCGGAATGTCGGAACCCGTGGTCGTGGCCCCGCCCGTCGAGGCCGCGCCTGCCCCCGTCGGGGCTGCTTCTGCCGAGGCCGCTTCTGTCGAGGCGCCGGTCGAAGACACCGTCTTCCCCGTCGACGCCGCCGCTGAGGGCGAAGACGAGCAGGACCGTCCCCTGCGGGTTCTGGTCGTCGACGACCACGACATCAACCGCCGCGCGGTCGAGCTGATCCTGGCCCCGCTGGGTTGCGACATCTCCACCGCCGCCGACGGCATGGCCGCACTGCGTCAGTGCGAGGCCGCCGCCTTCGACGTCATCTTCATGGATGTGCGGATGCCGGAGCTGGACGGGCGCGAGACGACCCGTCGCCTGCGCGCCGGCGAAAGCCCCAATGCCAAAACCCCGGTCATCGCGGTCACCGCCGATACGGCGCCCGACGACATCGCCGCCTGTATGGCCGCCGGAATGGATTATTTCGTGTCCAAGCCCCTGACCCCGCCGGCCCTGCTCGGGGCGCTGCAGCAGGTGCTGTCGACGACGGAAGAGGCCCAGACGGTCGCCGCCTAGGCCTTCATCTCCGCGATCAGGTTTGGCGCGAAGTCCCGCGCCTTCATTTCGCATTCCCAGACGGTGACGACGCGCCAGCCTTGCCCGGTCAGGACTGCCGTATTGCGCGCGTCCCGATCCCGGTTGCGGCCGATCTTGGCGATCCAGTAGTCGGCATTGGCCTTGGGCTGACGCGCGCCGCGGGGGCAGTCGTGGCCGTGCCAGAAACAGCCGTGGACGAACAGGGCGACCCTGCGGCCCTTCATCACCACATCGGGCTTTCCGGCCAGGCCCGAGCCGCCCAGCCGATAGCCGATCCCGGCCGCGCGCAGAAGACTGCGGACGGCCAGTTCGGGCGTGGTGTCCTTGCCCTTCACCCGCCGCATGACGGCGCTGCGTTTCTCGGGGGTGAAGACGTCAGTCATCGGGCGTGAGCGAGACGTGGCAGTGAGCAGGAAGTGAGCGAGGCGGCGCGCTTGAGGTGAGGCTCACCTCTCGCTCACCAGCACTCCTCACCCCTTCAGCACCGGTGCTTACAACTGCGCGAGCAGGTGCTCGGCCGAGGACACCTTGAACTCGCCGCCGGCCTCGATGTTGAGTTCGGTTACAACGCCGTCCTTGACCAGCATCGAATAGCGCTGCGAGCGCTCGCCCATGCCGAAACCGCGCGCGTCCAGGGTCAGGCCCAGTTCACGGGTGAAGTCGCCCGAGCCGTCGGCCAGCATCAGGATGTCCTCGGCGCCGTCCGTGGCCTTGGCCCAGGCGCCCATGACGAAGGGATCGTTGACCGACAGGCAGGCAATGGTGTCCACGCCCTTGGCTTTGAAATCGGCGCCGTTGTCGATGTAGCCCGGCAGGTGGCGGGCCGAGCAGGTCGGGGTGAAGGCGCCGGGGACGGCGAACAGGGCCACGGTCTTGCCCTTGAAGATTTCGTCCGTGGTGATCGGCTTGGGGCCGTCCGGGGTCGGGGTGCCGAGGGTCGCGGCCGGGAGGGTGTCGCCGATCTGGATGGTCATGGTCGTCTCCGAGGGTTGGTTGGAAGCCGTGGCTCCAGAAGCGCAGATAGGCTTCCACGGTTGCCTCGCCAAGCGCCAAACAGGGGCGTCGGCTTGCAAAGACGGGCCGCTGCACCGATCATTCGCTACATGGACGCTTTCCAATCCCTCGTCGGACGGCTTCTGGTCGCGATGCCGGGCATCGGCGACGACCGGTTCGAACATGCGGTGATCCTGGTCTGCGTGCATGAGCCCGACCATGCGATGGGCCTCAGGCTGGACCGGCCCGCGCCGGCGGTCGACCTCAAGTCCGTGCTCTCGAAGCTGGAGATTCCGGCGCCCGACAGCGCCATCGGCCGTCCTGTCATGGACGGCGGCCCCGTGGACCGCGAGCGCGGCTTCGTCCTGCACACCGACGACTGGATGTCGCCCGAGGCCAGTGTCGGCTTCTTCAGCGGCCTTGCCATGACGGGGACGAAGGACGCCCTTCTGGCCATGACCGACGTCGCCACCGGGCCGCGCCGGTCCAAGCTGCTGCTCGGCTATGCCGGTTGGGGCGAGGGCCAGCTGGAGGACGAACTGGGCGAGAACGTCTGGCTGACCGCCGACGCCGACATGGACCTGATCTTCGACGGCGACCACGAGACGAAGTGGAGCCGGGCTCTGGCGCGACTGGGCGTCAATGCGGCCTTCCTGTCGGGACAGGCGGGGCGGGCGTAGGGCCTACTTCCGCTCGTACACCACCTTGCCGTCCACAACGGTCAGGACCGCATGGCCGTGCGGGATCTGCGCGGCCGGGACGGTCATCAGGTCGATGTCGAAGGCGGTGAAGTCGGCGCGCTTGCCGACCTCAATGGTGCCGAGTTCGTTTTCGCGGAAGGACGCCCAGGCCGGCCAGAGGGTGAACATCTTCAGCGCCGTTTCGCGCGACACCGCCTCCTCCGGATGCCAGTCGGGGCCCTGGAAGCCTTCAAGGTCGCGGCGGGCGACGGCGGCGTAGAATTCGATCAGGGGATCGCCGCGCTCGACCGGCGAATCCGACCCGCCGACCACGATGACGCCGAGGTCGACCAGGCTCTTCCAGGCATAGGCGCCGTTCAGCCGGTCCTCGCCCAGGCGGGCCGGGGCGAAGTGGAAGTCGCCGATGGCGTGGCTGGGCTGCATGGAGGCGATGATCGGCAGGTCGACATAGGCCTGATAGTCCGATGGCCTGAGGATCTGGGCGTGTTCGATGCGCCAACGAATGTCGGTTCCACCCTTCCACTCGGCCCGAGGAACCTCGGCCATGGCCTGACGGTACCATTCGATCACCGAGCCGTTGCCCCGGTCGCCGATGGCGTGGGTGGCGACCTGGATCCCGGCGCGCAGTGCGCCTTCATAGATGGGCACGATCTCGGCGGCGTCGGTCTGCATCAGGCCGCGCGTCTCGGGCGCATCCGAATAGGGATCATAGAGGGCCGCGCCGCGCGAGCCGAGGGCGCCGTCGGCATAGAGTTTGATCGCCCGGGTGATGATCCGGCCGTCGGCGACGCTGCGCGGGCCCGAAGCGAACAGCTCACGGGCGCCGTCGGGCGTCACGGACGTATAGACGCGGATCGGCGCCTCATCCGCCTCGGCCATCTGTTCCAGCAGAGGGATGTCCTTCCACGGCGCGCTCATGAAATGGACGCCGGTCCAGCCATAGGCGGCCTCGACCCGGAAGCCGGCCTGATAGGCGGCGCGCAGGGCGGCGGGATCGGTCTGGGGGCGCAGGTCGGCGACCAGGGCCATGGCGGCGTCCAGCAGGAAGCCGGTGGGCTTGCCGGCCGTGTCCCTGGCGATCTCTCCGCCCGCCGGGGGCTGTGTCGTCTCGTCGATATGGGCGGCGGCGAGGGCGGCCGAGGAGGCGGTGACCGCATGGCCGTCGGCGCGGCCCAGAAGCACGACCCGGCCGGGGGCGGCGGCGTCCAGGTCGGCGGCCGTCAGGAAGCGGGGGCCGTTCGCGCTCTCGGGCCAGCGGGTCTCGATCCAGCCGCGGCCGATGATCGGCCCCTCCGGGTGGGCGGAGGCCCAGGCGCTGAGCCGGGCCATGGCGTCGACGACGGAGGTCGAACCTTCGAGGTTCAGGGTCAGCTCGCGCCAGCCGATGCCGTCCAGATGGGCGTGGCCGTCGGTGAAGCCGGGAAACAGCGCGGCGCCCTTCAGGTCGATCACCGGGACGCCGGGGGCGGCGGGAAGGTCCGAGGCCTTGCCGACGAAGGCGATGCGGCCGTCCCGGACCAGCACGGCCTCAGCCGTGACGTCGCCGGGGAGGCCGGTATGGATGGTCCCGCCGCGCAGGACCATGTCCTGGGACAGAGCGGGCGAGCCGCAGGCGGCCAGCAGGGCGCCCAGGGCCGATGTCAGGGAGGCTGCGACGAGAGACCTGGGCATGGCGACGGTTCCTGTGAGGGGCACAGGGGTATCGGGTCCAGGGCCAAAGAAAAAGGGGCGGTCCGTTCCGGACCGCCCCCTGATCGTCTTGACTGCGTTTCGTCTTAGAAGGCGACGCGCAGGCTGGCCATCATCGTGCGCGGAGCGCCGACCTGGGCGAACGGACGGCCGTAGCCGGGTTGACCCGGGGTAGCCGAGGTCACGGTGCCCAGCGAGCCGTAGTAGTCTTCATCCGTGATGTTGATCACGTTGATCTGCAGGTAGGTGCCTTCGAAGCCCAGGGTCGAGAAGTCGAAGCGGGCGTCGATGTCGGCGGTGGCGTAGGCGTCGTCCTTCAGGTCGTTGACGTCCGAGAGCCAGCGCTCGCCGACGTATTTGCCCTGGATGCCGGCCGAGAAGACGTCGTTGAACTTGTAGTCCAGACGCAGGCTGTACATCTGGTCAGGGGTTTCAACGAGTTCCTTGCCCTTGGTGGCCGCGACGGTGGTCGCGGTCAGGCGGTAGTCGTTCAGCAGTTCGGAGTCGGTGAACGAGGCCGAGGCGTAGATCGACAGGGCTTCGGTCGGCGACCAGCCGATCGAGGCGTCGACGCCCTTGATGTCCACGTCGCCGACGTTGCGGTCCACGAAGTAGCCCAGGTCTTCGTCGTAGGTGTTGACGATGCGGTCCTGGTACTTGTTCAGGTAGCCCGAGATCGAGGCCACGACGGTCCGCGACGAGTAGCGGTAGCCGAGGTCGTAGTTGGCCGAGTGCTCGGGTTGAACGTTCGGGTTGCCGACCGAACCATCCGCCAGACGCAGGACGGTGTAGAGGCTGTCCGTACGCGGCGCCGACAGGTTTTCGGCGTACGAGGCGAAGATCGAGTGGCCTTCACCGAAGCGGTACAGGGCCGAGACGTTCGGCAGAACGTCGTCGTACTTCTTCTCTGCGGTGTAGGGCTTGATATACTGGGTCGTGCCCGTGGCGGCGAAGGTGACGTTGCCGTTGGCGAGCGTCGCGTTCGGGGTCTCGGTGGTGCAGCGGACGTTCGACGAGGCGTTCTGCGAGTAGCAGTACTGGTTCAGTTCGCGCGTGAAGAACGGAGCGCGGACACCCAGGTTGATACGCAGGGCGCGGTCAAAGAAGTAACCGCGGTATTCGGCCGCGAACTGGTTCAGTTCAGCGATCGACTTACGGTCGCGGGCGCGCAGCTGGTAACCGTCCAGGTTGGTGATGATGTTGGTGTCGCTGTCGCGACCGCCGAACGGGTTCACGTACTGGGGGTTGGTCGGGTCGGAGAAGTCGATCAGGCCGTAGATGCCGGTCTGACGGTGACGACCCCAATCCAGGGTGTAGGCGCCGCGGATGCGGTGATCGTCGTTCAGATCCCAGATCAGCGAGGTGTTGACGCCGTACCGGTGGGTGTTGGTCACCGACGGGTTCATCACGCGAACGGTGTCGAGCGTGTCGCCGTCCTTGTTGATGTCCACGCCCGAGGTCGGGGTGGTGGAGGCGATGGTGCCGCGGATCGTGGCGTCACGTTCCGAGATCGTCACGTTCTGGGTGCCGCCGTCGGCCAGGGTGTACTGGAACGAGGGGTCGAAGGTGAAGGTCAGGCCGTGGCCTAGGGTGAACTTCGACTGGCCGCGGATGTTGCCCGTGTTCGACGGGTTGATGCGCAGGCCGTAGAAGGCCGTGCCGTTCGAGTCCACGTCGGCGGTGCCGTTGCGGAAGGTCGGGGCGGTGTAGGTCGGGGTCAGGTCGACGTTCCAGCCGAAGGCGTTGGTCGGGTCATTGACCTGATCGACGCAGACCTGGGTCCTGGCGACGTCGCAGAAGCCGGTGGCCGTACGCAGGTTCGGGCCGAGGTAGTTGTTGTTGCGGTTGACGTTGTAGTGCGCCGACAGCGACATGAAGTCGCCGTTGTCACCCAGCGGCTGGTAGATGCGGAAGTTGTACTGGGTCTTGCGGAGCTCGCCGAGGCCCTTGAACTTGTCGTACTCCTGCTTGGAGACGGCGAACCAGGCCGAGGTGCCCCACGGGCCGATCTCGCCGGTGTCGACCAGGCCCATGATGCGGCGCATGCCGAAGTCACCCAGGGTGCCCTGGACCCAGCCGCCGAAGTCCGAAGCCGGACGGCGGACGGTGTAGTTGATGGTGCCGCCGGTCGCCGAGGCGGTCGGGCTGTCGACGTCGGTGGTGCCGGTGTTGACCGAGGCGCGCTCGATCAGTTCCGGGTCCAGCTGCTGGTTCGAGTAGGTGGCGTAGTTGCCGGTGTCGTTCAGCGGAATGCCGTCGAAGGTCAGCGAAACGCGGTTGCCGTCGAAGCCGTGCAGACGGATGTTGCCGCCCGACGAACCGTAGGGGTCGTTGTTGGTGAAGTTCAGACCCGGGGTCAGGTTCAGGGTCTGCAGGATGGTTTGACCGGCGGCCTGCTTGCCGATGAACTCTTGCGTGATCGTGTTGCGGCTCTTGCCGGCGTCTTCAGCGACGATGGCGCCGTCGATGGTGCGCGGGCCGCGCGTGCCGGTGACGACGACCTGTTCGACTTCGGTCGCTTCCGTACCGGTCGATTGGGCGGAGGCGGCGCCGGCGAGAACCATGCCGGTAAAGAGGGCGGATGTCGCCCAGAACACGCGTTTGCGGTTCATCATTGTATCTGTATCCCCAGATGAATGCGGGCAAGCGGGCCCATGGCCGTCAGATGGCTGACCTGACGAAATCTCGCCCCATCTAGTTGGGCTCTTGTAACGTCGGACGACAGTGATGTGACAGTGATATGACAGCGCCACAGGGTTGCCCCTCGGCCACAGTTGTTAACCTGTCATCGTTCCTTGAACAGAGTCAGTCGCTTAGGCTCCCCATACCGCTCTCAGGCGAGCGGCGCGGCCACAGAATCGCGAATAACCTGCATAGCGGGCGGGATTCAAGCGGGCAAAATCCTGGTGATAAGCCTCGGCGGGCCAGAACCGGCCTGCATCCCGGACCGGAGTGGTGAAGCGGCGGGCGCCGATGACGGCCATGGCGGCCTGGCGCGAGGCCTCGGCAGCGGGCTTCTGCGCGGAGGTGGCGAAGACCGCCGTGCCATAGGCCGGGCCCGTGTCGCAGAACTGGCCCCGGGCGTCGGTGGGGTCGATGGTGCGCCAGAAGCGGTCAACCAGCTGGCGATAGCTGATCCGGCCGGGATCAAAGGTGACCTGGACGGCCTCGACATAGCCGTTGCCGGCCTCGACGGCCTCATAGGTGGGGCGGGGCGAGGTTCCGCCCGCATAGCCCGATACGGCGCTGACTACGCCGGGGATATGTTCCATGTTTGATTCCACCGACCAGAAGCAGCCGCCGGCGAAGACGGCGACCTCGCGGCGGCCGGTGTCGCGCTGTGCCGGGGTCGTCTGGGCCGGAGTCGTTTGGGCTGGGGTCGTTTGAGCCGAGGCCGGCGCCTCGCTCTGGGAGCAGGCCGCGGCGGTCAGGATGGCGGCGACGGCGATCAGTCTGGGGCGAAGAATCAGTTTGGGGCGAATGGCGGACATGGCGATCTGGCTCTCGACGAAGGAGGATCGGCGCCGGGTTTCCGTTCCCGAAAATGGCGTCGTCAGCAGATACGTCTGAAAAGCCCGGCCGGATACATGCCGGCCCGCCGGGGACCTAGAGGGGGCCGCCGCGGGTTTCGAACACCGTGGCCAGGGCAAGCGCCGTCGGCAGCATCGACCGGGGCTCGTGATAGTTGCCGTTGACCTGGCTACGCGCGATGACGTGGGCGCGGAAACGATTGAACAGGCCGGTGTCGGGCTGCTTCGGATCCGACCAGAAGGCGTCCAGCGGCTTCTGGTCGGTCAGGCCTTCGAAGTCGAAGAAGGCCTGGCCCAGGGCCTTGACCGGAGTGTGGAAGCCCAGGGCCGACAGGGCGGCGCTGGAATTGTTGACCACCATGCCCCGCGACGCGCGGCACAACTGGGCCAGGTTGCCGCCGTCGATGAAGTCGACCCGATCGGACAAGCCGCGTTCTTCCGCCAGGGCGCGGGTGATCCGGCCCAGATTGACCAGGCCGGGGTCGAGCGGATGGTTCTTGACCACCAGCCGGGCCTCGGGCGGAGCATGGGCGGCGAAGCTGTTCAGGACCTCGGCGAGGAAGGCCGCGTTGTCGGCAAAACGCGAATAGCGCAGCAGCTGGGCGTCGCCCTCGCGCTGGAGGCAGGCGATGAAGAAGGGGCCGCGGCGGGCAATGACGTCCGTGTCGGTCCGGCTGCGCGGTTGGAAGGCCAGGCCGAAATAGCGCCGGATATGGCCCGCGCACTGAAGCCAGGGCGCCTGGGTATAGGGAGCGACATAGCGCGGGAAGAGCCAGCGACCCGGCAGCTGGATCAGGTGATAGATGCTGATGTTGAGCACATGGTACGGCAGGATGCGGCCGACCGGTCGGGTTACCGGGGTCTCGGGGACCGGGGGCTCGTAGGCCAGCCGGTGGCGGGGGAGGGCGCTGGAAGCATTCACGCCGTTGCGCTCGACCGTGACCCAGTCGGGTCGGAAATAGCCGTTCTCGAGCACCCAGACCCGGACGCCATAGGCTGCGGCGTCGCGCAACACGGCCTGGTTGTATGCGCCGCCTTCGCCGAAGACGATGACGTCGGTATAGTCGGGCAGGAGGGCTTTCAGCCGCTCGGGCCACTGGGCCGCGGGGCCCTTGAACCGCATCGCACCTGCGCCCTGCCAGTACAGGACGTCGCCGGCGTTGAAGAGCATTCGCGTGACGTCCGCGCCGCGGGAGCGCAGCGCCTGGGTCAGGACTCGCCCGAACGGCCCGAATGGCGCGGTGACGATCAGAAAACGCCGACCCGTCAGCCCGTCGGTCGCCGCGCCCACCATGACGGGGGAGGGCGCTTCCGGATAATCGGGGTCGAGACTGGCGAGCAAACCCGTGGACTTTCTGAGTTCTGCGCTGAGGTCTCTCTTACTAGAGCGCCACCTTGGCCGCTGACAAGGCGGCTCGCGCATGGGTCGTGTGAAAGATGTCGATTCCGTCATGGCGGGGGCGAAAAGTGACGCCCGGACGGACGACCCTCGCCCGGAATGCTTCGGCTCGCCGGGGGTTCCCGCGCCAGGGCGACCCGGCCGCGGAGTGTGGAGTTTCGGATACTCCCTTCAGGGCCGAGGTCTGCGGCGTCCTGCGGAGAGCGGTGCGATTCCGCGACCAGAATGCACAACCGCCGAACGCAGAAACGCCGGCCTCGCTTGCGCGGGCCGGCGTTTCAAAGTCTTCGACATCCGAAGACCGTCGGGGCCTGCCGGAGCAGGCCCCTCGGGACTTAGAAGTTGATGTCGATGGTGGCGCGGCGGTTCAGCGGCTCGCGGACACCGTCGGCGGTGGCGCGGGCCAGCTGGGTTTCGCCCTTGCCGTCCAGCGAGATCACGCCGCCGGCGACGCCTTGAGCGACCAGGGCGTCAGCCGTGGTGCGGGCGCGGCGGTTCGACAGGCCGATGTTGTACGCGGCCGAACCCGAGGTGTCGGCGTGGCCGACGACCAGGATGCGGGTCGCAGCGCCGGTCTTCGAGTAGGCGGCGGCTTGGGCGATGACCGATTGGGCTTCCGTGGTCAGGTCCGAACGATCCCAGTCGAAGTAAACGACGAACTGGCGAGCGGCGGGCTTCGGAGCCACCGGCGGACGCGGGGCCGGCGGGGGCGACCGGCGGCGGGGCCGGCGGAGCCACGTACGGCGGCGGGGCCGGCGGGGGCGACCGGCTCGGCGCCGAAGGCGTAGCGCAGACCCAGGGTCACGGTGTGGCTGTTGTCGTAATCGCCTTCGAAGGTGCCCTGAGCATAGCTCGCGACCGAGGTGGTCGTGGCGAACTCGGCGTCGCCGGTCAGGTAGCGGTAGGTCAGGTCGATGTTGGCGCGATCCGACAGCGACCAGGCCAGACCGGCGATGGCTTGCGCGGCGAACTTGGTGGAGCTGTCGTCGGCGGCGAAGCCGACGGTGCGGTTGTTGCGCAGGCGGCCCACAACGTCGGTGTTGACGTGGTTCACGCCGGCGCCGATGCCGACGAACGGACGAACGCCCCAGGCTTCGTAGCCGAAGTCATAGATGACGTTGGCCATCAGGGTGGTGGATTCGATGTCGCCGTCCGGCGAGTAGCAGCCGCCGGTGGCAGGCGTCAGGTTGCAGACGCCGTTGGCGCCGGTGACGGCGCGAATCTTGCCGACGTCGCCCGAGCGGTAGCCGCCCTCGACTTCGACGCGCCAGTTGGGGTTGAAGCGGTAGCCCAGACGGACGAACGCGGCCCAGCCGTCGTTGACTTCGAAGTTCCAGTTGTTGCCGGTGGTCTGGGACTCGGCGTTGATGCCGTCTTCCATGGTGTGGAAGCCGGCGTCGACGGCGCCGTACCAGCCGTCCGGCTCAGCCGAAGCGGCGCCGGCCGACAGGGCGATAGCCGCCGCGGCGCTGGACGCCAGAAAAACACTCTTAATACGCATGGGTGTGAGCCCTCCGCAGCCAATATTGTTTCATGCGGCGGTCTCACCGCCTCAGGCCTTCTAACAGCGTTGCCGTTAGAGGTCGAGCCGATATCGCCGGTATATGCCGCGTGCCCGTTCAACCGTGACGCTGATGCTACACGGAAAAATAATGCAGTGTTTCGGTGGCTTCGGCGGTTGGAACACCGGCGTCTTCCGGCAGCGACCGAACCGTCCTATGCACTGTCGGCATGACATCCGACGCCCCGCGCTGTGAAATCATCGCCGAAGCCGGCGTGAACCATGACGGACGGGAGGCGCTGGCCTTGCGGCTGGTCGAGGCCGCGGCCGAGACGGGGGCGGACACCGTCAAATTCCAGACCTTCGATCCCGCCGAACTGTCCACGGCGGCCGCGCCGACCGCCGCCTATCAGGCCGAGGCGGGACAGGGGGCCGTCCAGGCCGAAATGCTGTCGCGGCTGGTCCTGCCCCGCGACGCCTTGTCGCGCGTCGTCGATCACGCCCGGGCCTGCGGCGTCCGCTTCCTGTCGACGCCCTTCGATATCGGCTCTGCCCATATGCTGGTCGACGATCTGGGCATGGAGCGGATCAAGGTCGGCTCGGGCGAACTGACCAATCTCCCCTTCCTGCTGGCCCTCGCCCGGATGGATCGCCCACTGCTGCTCTCGACCGGGATGGCGACGATGGACGATGTCGAACAGGCGCTGGGCTGTGTGGTGTTCGGCCGGATCGCGGGATCGTCGGACGCACCGTCGCTGGGCGCCTTCGCCGAGGCCTTCGCCTCGCCCGAGGCCACCCCGGTCCTCGCCGGGACCGTGGTGATGCAGTGCACGACCCAGTACCCCGCGCCCCATGAGCAGGCCAATCTGAGGGTGATGGACGCCTATGCGGCGCTCGGCGTCCGGCCCGGCTATTCGGACCACACCCTGGGCATCGATATCGCACTGGCCGCCGTGGCGCGCGGGGCGACCGTGATCGAGAAGCACCTGACCCTGGACCGCACCGCCGAGGGCCCGGATCACAAGGCCTCGCTGGAGCCTGATGAGATGGCCGCTCTGGTCGCCGGGGCGCGACGGGTCTCGCAGGCCTTGGGTGATCCGGTCAAGCGGCCGGTGGCGGCCGAAATCCCCAACATCGCCGTGGCGCGGCGCGGATTGGTGGCGGCCCGGCCCATCGCGGCGGGCGAGGCCTTCAGCGCGGAGAATCTGGCGGCGCGGCGCGCGGGCGGCGGACTGGCGCCGGGACGGCTGTGGGATCTGATCGGTCTGACCGCGACCCGGGCCTATGCCGCCGACGAGATCATCGAGGCGTGAGCGCGACGGCTCCCGCGCGGATCGGCGTCTTTACCGGGACCCGGGCCGAATACGGCCTGCTGCGCCCGGTCCTGACCCGGCTGGAGGCCTCGGCGCGGCTTGAAGCCGTCCTGATCGTCAGCGGAACCCATCTGTCGGAGCGGCACGGAGCGACGGTGTCGGAGATCGAGGCGGACGGGCGGACGATCGCGGCGCGGATCCCGGTTCCTCTGGCGGGCGACGACGGCGTGTCGGTTGCGAACGACATGGCGGCGGTCCTGGCCGGGGCGGCCGTGGCCTATGCTGAGCTGAAACTCGACGCCGTCATGATCCTGGGCGACCGGACGGAGGCGCTGGCGGCGGCCGCGGCGGCGGTCCCGCTGGGCCTGCCGATCCTGCATCTGGAGGGCGGGCATCGGACGGCGGGCGCCGTGGACGACGCCGCCCGCCATGCGATCACCAAGCTGGCGGCCCTGCATTTCACCGCCGCCGAACCGTACAGCCGACGCATCGTCCAGATGGGCGAGGCGGCCGGGCGCGTTTTCACGGTCGGCGCGACCGGGGTCGACAACCTGGTCGCTTTCGGTCGGGCGAGCCGGGCCGAGGTCGCGGTGATGCTGGGCCTGGCGCCGGACGGGCTGGAGCCGGGGTTCGTAGTCGTCACCTTCCATCCGGAGACCCTCGCGGCGACATCGACCGAGGCGCAGATCGCGGCCTTCCTGAAAGGGCTGGCGACGGTCGAGGGTCGGAAGATCGTCATCACCCTGCCCAATGCCGACGCGGGCGCCAGGGCGGTCCGGGCAGCGCTGAAGGCCTTCGCGGACGAACGGCCCGATCAGGTCCTGACCTTCGAATCCCTCGGCGCGCGGCGCTATGCGGCCGCCCTGACGGCCTGCGACGCCGTGGTCGGCAACTCCTCCAGCGGGGTGATCGAGGCCCCGGCGGCGGGGACGCCCTCAGTCAATGTCGGAGAGCGACAGTCGGGACGGCTGAAGCCGCCCAGCGTCATCGACTGCGCCAATAGGCCTGATGCGGTGGCCGCGGCCCTGAAACAGGCGCTGGATCCGATCTTCCGAACGGCGGCGCGCCATCAGCCTGCGCCCTTCGGCGACGGACGGGCGGCGGAGCGGATCGTCGAGGTGCTGGAGCGGACGGATTTCTCCGGGCTGGCGCGCAAGCCTTTCGTGGATATGGCTCCGGGATCGAACTAGCGCCGAACCCCGCCGAGGTCGTCGCCTGCCCTCACATGAGGCCAGAGGGCCTCGCAGACGACGAAGTCGAACAGGGTGTCGACGTCCCAGCCGCGCTCTGGCGGCATGGCCCAGGTCAGGGTTCCTTCGGACTGGAAGGAACAGTCGCGACGCAGGATGTCGGGCCTTCCCACATAGATCGCGCCGTTGATAATGACGGCTTCGTCCGTAGACGGATCGTTGCGCCTCCACAGGCCGCTTTCGTCGACGGCGCCGTAGAAGCCGGGCGGCTTGGGCATGGGGGAGACGCCGATCACCGAGGGGGCGTTGCGGGCGTTGCAGAGGGCCACGGCGCCGTCGATGTCGGCGACGGTGCGTAGCGGCGAGGTCGGCTGGAGCAGAACCACATAGTCCCAATCCTCTCCGATGGAGGTCAGGGCGTGGTCGATGGCGTCGATGACCGAGGCCTGGGCGTCGGCCAGTTCGGCGGGGCGGCGCAGGGT
Source organism: Brevundimonas goettingensis (assembly GCF_017487405.1). Taxonomy (NCBI): domain Bacteria; kingdom Pseudomonadati; phylum Pseudomonadota; class Alphaproteobacteria; order Caulobacterales; family Caulobacteraceae; genus Brevundimonas; species Brevundimonas goettingensis. Next base: position 3,737,565 of record NZ_CP062222.1, read on the forward strand.
CTCGACGCCCAGGGTTTCGGCCAGCGCGATGACGGCATCGTCGTCGGTCGTGATCACCAGCCGGTCGAGCGTGGTCGAGGCCTGACCGGCGATCAGGGTCCAGCCGATCATCGGGCGTCCCGCGAGCGGACGCAGGTTCTTGCCGGGCAGGCCTTGCGAGCCCGCGCGGGCGGGGACGAGGCCCAGCACCCGTTTGCCGTCGATCATGCGGTCCTCCTCGAAACATAGGGAGTAATGCCGGGCCCGGCCTTACGCGCGGTTAACCACGTCCGGAGAATCATGGGCGCGACAGCGGCTCGCCGGGGAGCGGGGCCGCACGGAGCAGACGGCGTGGACGATCTCTTGAAAGCCTATTCGGGCAAGCGCGTGCTGGTCACGGGCGCGGGCGGCTTCATCGGCAGCCGGTTGACCGAGCGTCTGGTCGAGCTCGGCGCCGATGTGCGGGCGCTGGTGCGTTACACCTCGGACGGCGAGGCGGGCTGGCTGGATCGGTCGTCGGTGCGGCCGGACCTCGACGTGCGGCGCGGCGATCTGGCCGACCGCGACAGCGTCTACAACGCCGTGAAGGACCGGGAGGTCGTCTTCCACCTCGGCGCCCTGATCGCCATTCCGTACTCGTATCTCGCGCCGGAAAGCTACGTCCGGACCAATATGATGGGTACGCTGAACGTGCTGCAGGCGGTGCGGGAGCTGGGCGTGGGCCGTCTGGTCCATACCTCGACCAGCGAGGTCTATGGCTCGGCCCAGACCATTCCGATGACCGAGGCCCATCCTCTGGTCGGCCAGTCGCCCTATTCCGCCACCAAGATCGCCGCCGACAAATTGGCCGAGAGCTATCATCGCTCGTTCGAGACCCCGGTGGTGACGCTGAGGCCGTTCAACACCTTCGGGCCACGCCAGAGCGCCCGGGCGGTGATCCCGTCGATCACCATGCAGGCTCTGGCGGGGCGGCCGGTCATGCTGGGCGATACCCGACCGACGCGCGACTTCGTCTTCGTCGACGACACGGCCGACGCCTTCCTGCGGGCGGGGATCGTTCCGGGCATTGAGGGGCTGACGGTCCATACCGGCGGCGGGCGCGAGGTCCGTGTCGGCGACCTGCCGGCCATGATCGGCAAGGCCGCCGGGATCGAGGTTCAGGTGGTCGAGGACAAGCAGCGCATCCGTCCGCCGGCCAGCGAGGTCGAGCGGCTGATCGCCGACGCCTCGCTCGCGAAGGCGAAGCTGGGCTGGGCCACCACGGTCAGCGTCGAGGAAGGCCTGGCCCGCACCGCCGACTTCATTCGCGAACACCCGCAGCTGTACCGCCCGGCGGAGTATGCGGTGTGACCGTCTCTTCCAGACTGCCGACCAGCTCTCCCTCCAATCTCGAGGCCCAGATGATGGGGCCGGAGACGCCGCTTCTGGCCGCCATCGAGCGGCTGGATCAGGTACGGCGCAAGCTCATCCTCGTCGTCGACGAAGAACGGCGGCTGGTGGGTTCGGTGTCGGATGGCGACATCCGCCGGGGTCTGATGCGGCGCCTGACCATGGACGCGCCGCTCAGCGCGGTAATGAACGCCAATCCGGTGTCGCTGAAGTCCGGGGTCTCGGACAAGGATGCGGTGCGCGCCCTGTCGGATCGCGGCGTCGGCCTGGCGCCGCTGGTCGACGGCAAGGGCCGGGTCATCGGTCTCTATCCCGATGTGCTGGGGGTCGCCGCGCCGCGCGACAATCTGGTGGTTCTGATGGCGGGCGGGCGCGGGGCGCGGCTGTTTCCCCTGACCCAGAACTGTCCCAAGCCGATGCTGAAGGTGGCGGGGCGACCCCTGCTCCAGACCATCATCGAACGGCTGCAGGCCCAGGGCTTCCGGCGCTTCCGTCTGGCGGTCAACTATCTGGCCGAGATGATCGAGGATCATTTCGGTGACGGCTCATCGCTCGGTGTCGAGATCGAGTACCTGCGCGAGGATCATCCGCGCGGCACCGCCGGCGCCCTGTCTCTGCTGACCGAGACGACGGATCAGCCCATGCTGGTCATGAACGGCGACCTCCTGACCCGGATGAGCTTCGGCGAGCTGATCGACTTCCATGTCGAGCATCAGGCCAGGGCGACCCTGTGCGTGCGCGAACACGCCTTCCAGTCACCGCACGGGGTGGTGGAGACCGACGGGCCGCGCGTCACCAGCCTGACCGAAAAGCCGACCTTCCGCTGGCTGGCCAACGCCGGGGTCTACTGTCTGTCGCCTGAGGTTCTGGCGCGGGTGCCGGCCGAGGGGATGTACGACATGCCTGACCTGCTCAACGCCCTGAACGCGGATGGAGAGACGGTCGGCGCCTATCCGATCCACGAATACTGGCTGGATATCGGACGCCCCCCGGACTTCGAGAGCGCCCAGGCGGAGTTCACCGCCATCTTCGATCCGGCGGAATAGTCAGCCGCCGCCGGTGCGGCCCGTGGCCTTGCCCGTGCCCTCGCAGACCGGACAGGTTTCGCCAGCGGGCAGGGTCCCGGTTCCCTCGCATTCGGGACACAGGGTCGCATCGTGATGCTGGGCCTCGGCCGGATCGACCGGGGTGAGGCCGTGGTCGTCGATGTCGTGCTCTTTCATGAAGCCCTCCTTCTCAAAGGCTGAACGGTCAGGCGGGGCGTGGAGTTTCATGGCCTTTCGCCGTGACAGCGCCACGCTTCGCGTTTATCAGCCCGCCGATGATGGACGAAGTTGAACGCCAGTCGGAGGAGCGCGGCTGGGCCACGGCGAAAACCCTGGCCGAGGCCCTGCCCTATATCCAGATCTACGACCGCGAGACGGTGGTGATCAAATACGGGGGCCACGCCATGGGCGAGACCGCCGTGGCGAAGCAATTCGCCGCCGACGTGGTCCTGCTCAAGCTGATGGGCGTGAACCCCGTGGTGGTCCACGGCGGCGGGCCGCAGATCAGCGCCATGCTGGACAAGGCCGGGGTGAAGTCGAACTTCATCGATGGCCTGCGGGTCACCGACCGGGACACGATGGTCGTCGCCGAGATGGTTCTGTCCGGCGCCGTGAACAAGGAGATCGCCCACTGGATCAGTGTCGCGGGCAAGGAGGCCGATGTGCGCGGCATCGGCCTGTCGGGCAAGGACGCCGGCCTGCTGACCGTCGAGAAGACGACGCGCACGCGCCGCGACCCCGACAGCCTGATCGAACACGAGGTCGATCTGGGCTTCGTCGGCGAGCCGACCAAGGTCGATCCCAAGCTGATCGCCGGCCTGATCGCGTCGGAGACCGACGACTGGGTGCCGGTCATCGCCCCGATCGGCGTCGCCGAAGACGGCATGACCTATAACGTCAATGCCGATACCGTCGCGGGCGCCGTGGCCGGATCGCTGAACGCCAAGCGCATGCTGTTGCTGACCGACGTCAAGGGCGTGCTGGACAAGAACGGCCAGCTGATCCGCCAGATGACGGTCGCGGAGGCGCAAGGCCTGATCGACGACGGCACCGCCTCGGGCGGGATGATCCCCAAGTTGCAGACGGCCATGGACGCCGTGAAGGCCGGGGTCGAGGCCGTGGTCATTCTGGACGGCCGCCGTCCCCACGCCATGCTGGTCGAGCTGTTCACCGAACACGGCGCCGGCACCCTGGTGAAGGCGTGACGGCTGAACCTGTCGCGGCGCCGATCGAAACAGGCGAACCGGCGACCGAGCTTTCCGCCGACCTGACCGGGATCACCACCTGGCTGTTCGATCTGGACGACACCCTCTATCCGCCCGAGCGCCAGATTCTGAAGCGGGTTTCGGGCCGGATCTTCGACTATATGGTGCGGCTGACCGGCTTGCCGGAGGACGAGGCGCGGGCGCTGCAGCTGCGCTATCTGACCGACCACGGGGCGACGCTCGGCGGGCTGCTGCAGGACTACAAATTCGATCCGGCGGACTTCCTCGCCGATGTCCACGATGTGCCGCTGGACGGGCTGGACCCCGAGCCGGGCCTGCGTCTGGCGCTGGAGCGGCTGCAAGGCCCCCGCTACGTCTTCACCAACGGCTCGACCGAACACGGGCGGCGGGTGCTGGAGGCGCTCGGCCTGACCGATCTGTTCAGCGGCCTGTTTTCCATCGAGGACGCCGAGCTTCTGCCCAAGCCGGCGCCCGAGACCTTCGCGAAGATGATCGCCCGCTTCGGCATCGATCCGACGCGCACCGCCTTCTTCGAGGACACGCCGCGCAACCTGCAGCCGGCCAAGGTCCTGGGAATGACCACAGTGCTGGTCGGCCCGAGGGCGCTGACCTCGACAGACGCCTATATCGATTTTCGGGCTGCCGCCCTCGGCCCCTTCCTCGCCACCGCCCATCTTGCGGAGACTAAAGCATGACCTTCGATCGCGCCCAGCTGGAAACCGTCATCGAAAAAGCGTGGGATGACCGCGCCGAGCTGTCGCCCTCGACCCATGGTGACGTCCGTCATGCCGTCGAACAGGCCCTGACCCTGCTCGACTCGGGCGAGGCCCGCGTCGCCACGCGCGGCGACGACGGCGTCTGGACCACGCATCAGTGGCTGAAGAAGGCGGTGCTGCTGTCCTTCCGCCTGAACGACAACCAGATCATGCGCGCCGGCGAACGCGCCGTGGCCAGCCCGACCTCGGGCGCGCCAGGCGTCGGCCCCTTCTGGGACAAGGTGCCCAACAAGTTCGGTGACTGGACCGCGGCCGACTATCAGGCCGCCGGCTTCCGCTCCGTGCCCGGATCGATCGTCCGTCAGGGCGCTCACATTGCGAAGAACGTCGTCCTGATGCCGTCGTTCGTGAACATCGGCGCCTTCGTCGACGAGGGGACCATGGTCGACGCCTGGGCGACGGTCGGCTCCTGCGCCCAGATCGGCAAGAACGTCCATCTTTCGGGCGGCGCCGGCATCGGCGGGGTGCTGGAGCCCCTGCAGGCCAATCCGACCATCATCGAGGACGGCTGTTTCATCGGCGCCCGCGCCGAGGTCGCCGAGGGCGTGATCGTGCGCGAGGGCGCGGTCCTGGCCATGGGCGTCTATCTGTCGGGCTCGACCAAGATCGTCGACCGCGCCACGGGCGAAGTCTTCCGCGGCGAGGTGCCTGCATATTCCGTGGTGGTGCCGGGTTCGCTGCCCGATCCGAACGGCGGGCCGTCTCTCTACTGCGCGGTCATCGTCAAGCGCGTCGACGCCCAGACCCGGGCCAAGACCGGCGTCAACGAACTGCTTCGCGACTAACCGACAAGGACGGGGCGCCCGGCGCCGTCCGGGCAGACGGCACCGAGCACGGTGACATCCGCCTCGCCGAACCGGAGACCGAGGGCGTCGAGGATCGGATTGATCACGGCGTCCAGAACGGGGCCAAGCGGCGCCAGCAGGGTCCCGAGCGCGCTGACCAGTCCGCCCAGCCCCAACGGCAGGCCGACGATGTTGACCGTCACGTCCAGCTTCTGAAGCAGGCTGACCACGACGCCATTGACCAGTCCGGTGGCATGGACCGTCTTCATCGTCTGCGCCGTGATCTCCGCATCGCTGAAGGCGAGGGGTTTGAAGCCCTGATCCGCCGCCTCGACGGTGGCGCGGCCGGTCAGGCTGACCAGACCGGCGACCGACATCAACGTCGCCGGCGCCGGGGTCAGGGTCTGTTTGAAATCATCCAGCTTCGTCTCGTCGACCACCCCGATGTCCGCCCGCGCCAGACCAGGGCGCACGCCGAGGGTGACTGTGCGCGACGGCTTGCAGGTCATGGTGTCCAGCCGCGCCTCCGACGAGGCGAGCTCGATCAGGATCGGCAGATTGACCTGGGCAAGGCCGGAGAGTTTCTGGCTGGTCCGTGCACGGACGTATAGGCGGGTCTGGGCCGTGCGGACGATCGGCTGGCCTTTCGAGGTGACGGTGATCCACGGGGAATGATTGGGCCGCTCGCCGATGGCGAGGCGGATATGAAGGTCGGCGATCCCGGTCTGGGCCGCGGTGGTCAGGGCGATCTGGCGGTCGCCTCCGCCGATCTCCAGCATGGCCATGGCGAGGTCCATCGCCGAGACGGAGGCGTCAAGGCCCTGGGCCAGGCCGTGAGCGGCGTCGGCCTCGGCGCCGATCAGATCGCCGACCTTGAGCCGGGTTCCGACGGCGGCGGCGCCGAGGCGCGACAGGGCGCTCGAGGACTGGCCCCCGGCGAGGGCGCCGAGAACCCGCAGGGCCTGACCGGCGTCGACTTCATGGGCCAGAAGGGCGTCATAGTCTCCGGCCTGGATCCCGATGTCCGCGGCGAGGGCGTCGGTGAAGGCCAGCAGATTCACCTTGGCTGCGGCCAGGGCGTTGTAGTCCATGACGCTGAGCGAGACGCTGCTGCCGGTCAGGCCGCTGAGCAGCTGATTGGCGACGCCGCCGTCCAGCGCGGCCAGTCGCGAGCCGATGGAGAAAAGGGCGCGGGGCTCTCCCGGCGTCGCCGCCGTGCCCGACCGGGTGATCTCCAGCGTGTTCTTGCCGAGAATCCAACGCCCGAAATAGAGCGGCGCCTGGCTGGTCAGGGTCACCCTGACCGCGTTCGGTTCCGGCGCGTCGGTGGTGAAGCGTTGGGCTGGGGCGAGCGTCCGGTCGGAGACGTAGCGGCCCTTCAGGACGGTCGCGGCCACGCCCGTCCCGGCGTTGGCCTGGGCCGTCGCCCTGGCGGCGGCCTCGGCATGATCGAGATCCCGGGCGCCGGACAGGGCGGCCAGATCGGCCGCGCCCTGAAGCTGGCGGGCGTGCAGGGCTAGGGAGCCGATGTCGACCGTCAGGGCGGCCAGGGCGCAGAACAGGCCGCCCGCGACGGCGGCCATGACCGCGATTCCACCCCTTCGGTCGGAGAGGAGGCGGCGCATCTCAATAGCCGCCGATCCGCACGGTGGCGGAGCGTTCGATCAGGGCAGGGGGTTTGGGCAGGGGGCCGGCCAGCAGCATCACCGGGTTGGTGCGGGCGTCATAGGTGACTTGGACGCGGATCGCCTGGGCGTCGCTGGTGACGCTGACGGTGACGAGGACGGGATCCAGTCCGGCGGCGGCGTCCGCCTGGTCGGTCACGAAGGCCCGCGCCAGGTGTTCCCGCTCCGCGGCGTCCAGCCCTCCGACGGCCGCCCGCGCCCCCTCCGTAGCCAGGGATTGCACGGACTGCGCGAGCCAGAACCAGCCGCCGTAAACGACCATTCCGGCGAGGAGCAGAATCATCATCGGTCCGACGAGGGCGAATTCGATCGCCGCCGATCCTTGTCGCCGAACGCGCGTCGAACACCGCCTCGTCGCCTTGTCCCGAAATCCCCGTTTCATGACGCTCGCCCCGTTTCGAATGGAAAAGGTCGCAGATCATCGTTAAACAATGATTATGCATCGTCCGTCATCAATATATGATGCACTCAACGAGTGTCGGGGCGGACGGCTCAGTCCCATCGAGAAGGGTTCAAATTGTAATATGATTTGATCTTTTCCGACGTGTGACTTGACACCGGTGTCACGCGTCAGGATAGGTAACCGGGCCGAAACACGGCGAGATTCTGTTCAGCCTCCAGAGAGGGGCGGACGTCTTGGGAGGAGAACAGAAATGAACACGCTTCGCGTGCGCGCCCTGCAGTGCGTATCCGCCACCGCCCTGATCATGGGTGTCCTGTCCGCGCAACCCGTACTGGCCCAGACGGCGCCGATCCAGACCGCGCCTGACGATGACGCCGCCCAGGTCGACGAAGTCGTGGTGACCGGCATCCGCGGCGCCCTGCGCAGCGCCCTGAGCACCAAGCGCAATGCGAACGTGATGGTCGACGCCATCAACGCCGAGGACATCGCCGACTTCCCTGACGCCAACCTGGCGGAATCGCTGCAGCGCCTGCCGGGCGTCTCGATCGACCGCGACAACGGCGAAGGCCGCACCATTACCGTTCGTGGCCTCGGTTCGGACTTCACCCGCGTGCGCCTGAACGGCGTCGAGGCCCTGTCGACCGCCGGCGCCTCGATCGCGGGCGACAGCCCCAACCGTTCGCGCGGCTTCGACTTCAACACCTTCGCCTCGGAACTCTTCAACTCGCTGAAGGTCCAGAAGACCGCCTCGGCCGAGACGGAAGAGGGCTCGCTGGGCGCCACCGTCGATCTGCAGACCGGCCGTCCGTTCGACTATCGCGGCGCCCGCTACGCCTTGTCGGTCCAGGACGCCTATTACGAGAACGGCGAGACCAACAACCCGCGCGTCGCCGCCCTGGTCTCGGACCGCTGGCGCTTCAACCACGTCGGTGAAATCGGCCTGCTGGGCTCGATCGCCTACAACAAGCGCGACCAGACCATCGACAGCTACCAGCGTCAGGCCGGTCAGTCGGACTACACCTATCGCGGCGCGACCTTCGCCGGGACGCCGAACATCGCCGCCGGGACCTCGATCCAGACTCGTCAGGGCTTCGCCGCCCCGATCGGCACGAGCTGCAACAACGGCGTCATTCCCGGCGTCAACATCACCAATATCTCGTACTGCGACGCCCTGCGCGGTTCGAACCTGGCGGCCTATAACCTGATCAACAACCCGATCGGTTCGACGCTGAGGAATAACAACGCCAGCGGCACCGCCGCCGGCACGACCGTGGCTCCGGGCTCGCTGGTCCGCATCCCGGCCCTGCCGACCCTGAACCAGCAGGACCTGAGCCAGGAGCGCGTCGGCATGACCTTCGGCGCCCAATGGCGCCCGACGGACCGCACCACGATCAGCTTCGACGGCGTCTATTCGGAGCTGGAACAGGTCTCGACCAACTACCAGATCGTTCCGGTCGGTCTGAACCGCAACAACACCCAGGGCACCGCCAACCAGGCGACCTATCAGATGTCGAACGCCACGGCGGCCGGCACCCCGGCCCAGCGCCGCGCCCTGTACGCCTCCTGTACGGCGCGCGCCGAGACAGACATCCTGGCCGGCATCGACTGCGGCCAGCAGATGTACGGCAACACCGTGCTCCCGGGGATGACCGCCAGCTACAACCCGAACAACCTCGAGCCGTTCGACTACTACAACGCCACGACCTCGCGCGGTTACGTCGCTGACTCGCTCGGTCTGGCGATGCGTAACGCCCTGATCGGCCGTCCGTCGATCCGCCTGATCGACGCCGCCCTGAGCCCGAATGGCCAGAACGCCGATTATCTGGTGCTCGGCAATGTCGACATGCGTTCGGCGGCTGACGAAGCTCGCTTCAAGACGATCTTCTCGCAGGGCACGATCAATATCGATCACCAGTTCAGCGACACCTTCCGGGTGCACGCCATCTACGGCGAGAGCCGGTCGGTGAACAAATCCCAGGGCTCGCTGGTCGAGTTCACCCGCCTGAACTCGGGCACGGGCGCCGCCGGCGACGGCTATTTCGTCTATGACGCCCGCGGCGGTGGCGACATGCCGTCGATGAATTTCGGCTTCGACGTCGCCGACCCGACCAAGTGGGACGTGGTCAAGGGTTTCTCGGCCATCCGCTATTTCGAGCGGACGGTGGACAACCACTATGAAGGCGGCTCGTTCGACTTCGCCTGGGACGCCAACGAGAATATCACCCTGAAGTTCGGCGCCTCGCAACGCCGCTACACCTTCTACACCACCGCCCTGCAACGGGAATCGGCGCGCGAGACCCTGAACCCCAGCCTGATCGAGGCCGGGACGACCATCGACAAGGTCGGCAGCCTGCACACCTTCGGCCAGGGCCTGGACCTGCCGGCGGGCACCCCGACCAGCTTCTACGCCCCGGATCTGGACGCCTTCCGTTCGCTGTTCGACTTCGAGTGCAACTGCGTCAACAAGTGGAACGACTGGCGGATCTCGACGAAGTACAACTTCGCCCAGACCTATCAGGTCGAGGAAACCGACAACTCCTTCTTCGGCCAGGTCGACTTCAACTTCCCGGTCTTCGGCCGCACCCTGCGCGGCAACGTCGGCCTGCGTCGCGCGATCACCGACGTGTCCTCGGACGGCTTCACCAACCGCGGCCGGGCGATCAACGCGACCAACAACTACGAAAACGACCTGCCGTCGCTGAACATGGCCTACGAGGTCGCGGACAATATGCTGATCCGCCTCGGCATTTCGAAGGTCATGTCGCGTCCGCTGCTCGGCAACCTGGCGCCCAGCGTCACCGCCTTCACCGTGCCGAACGCTCTCGGCGCGACCACCGGCGGCGCGATCACGATCGGCAACCCGAAGCTGGCCCCGTTCACGGCGACCAACTACGACCTCAGCTTCGAATGGTACTTCCAGCCGGACGCCCTGTTCTCGATCGCCATCTTCGACAAGGAGATCGAGAGCTTCCCGCAGACCCTGGTCGGCGACGGCACCCTGTCCTCGATCATGGACTCGGCCTCCGTCGCCGAACTGCGCGCCGAGTTCGAGGCTATCGTCAACGACCCGGCGACGACCGCGGCCAACCGTGTCCTGGCCCAGAACCAGATCGACTACATCAATGCCGACCGTACGTTCGCCATCCGTCAGTTCCGTGACGCGCCGGGCGGCTATATCCGCGGCGTCGAGGTCAACTATCAGCAAAACCTGACCTTCCTGCCCTGGTACTTCGAGAACCTCGGCGTCCAGGCCAACTACACCCACCTCGAATCCGAGCTGAATTACATCCTGACGCCGCAGCCGCTGATCACGGGCGTGGGCCCGTTCACCGGCGCCTCGCCGGACGCCTTCAACTTCACGCTCTTCTACGAAGTGCCGAAGTTCTCGGCCCGAGTTTCGGCCGCCTATCGCGCGGAATATGTGACCCAGTACCCGATCGCCTCGGGCACCACCGACCCGGGCTATTCGGACTCGCCGCTGGTCAACGACTTCCTGGGTTCGGAAGAGACGCTGAACGTCGACGCGTCGATGACCTACAAGGTCTCCAAGCAGGTCACCCTGACGCTGGAAGCCCTGAACCTGACCAACCAGACGACGAACCGTTGGGGTTACGCGGATGATCCCGTGGTGACCAACTACGGCTCGACGGGCCGCCAGTTCTTCATCGGCGCCCGCGCAGTCTTCTAGGGCGAGCCGAGTCCTTCCCCGGGCTTCCGTCCCTGCCGGAGTGTCGAAAGACACTCCGGTTCTTTTTAAGACGTTCGGGGCGTCGAAAGACGCTCCGGTTCTTTTTGCATCAGGCCGGGCCGTCGCGAGACGGTCCGGCCTCTTGTTTGATCAGTTGATCAGTTGATCAGGTTGCGGCGCAGGGCCGGGACGGCGAGGGCCAGTTCGCGGGTCACCATGGCCGAGAAGAAGGCGGCGCCGGTCGGGCCGAGGTGGGTGTAGTCGAACGACAGTTTGGCGTCCCCCATCGGCTCGACGGCGGCGTTGTTCTGGGTGGGAGCAGGAGCCGCGCCGGCCGCGGGCGCCGCCGGAACGGGCGCGCCGGTGTTGGCCGGAACCGTCGTGCCAGTCAGCAGGGCGGCGGCGACAATCGGTGAAGGCGGCGACTGGGCGAAGCCGGCGGCCAAACTGGGCCCCATGGCCTCGACGGCGGCGGCGCTGTCGGCGTTCAAATCGAGCAGCGGGGTGTTGGTCTCGGCGGCGACGGCGCGGATCGAGGCCGCCCAGGGCTCCAGATCATTGTCGAGCTTTCCGTCCACGAACTGACGGCGGGTCAGGGGGGTGACCAGGACCGGAATGGCGCCCTTGGCCCGCACTTCGGCGACGTAGCGGCGCAGGTTCTGCGGGAATTCGGTAGCCAGGTCGGTCGAGCGGCCCGGCTTGCCCGGCTGGTCGTTATGGCCGAACTGGATCAGCACATAGGTGTCGACATAGGCGCCGGTCGACATCTCAGCGAGGGCGATGTCCCACGAGCCTTCCGCCCGGTAGTTGCTGGTGCTGCGCCCGCCGCGCGCCAGGTTCAGGCAGGCGACGAAGGAGACGACGTGGTCCGAGCAGAACCGGCCACCCCAGCCGCTGTTCGACTGGGTGGTCGAATCGCCGATCAGAATGATCTTGGAGGCGCGGATCGGCCGCACGGGCTCGGGCGGCGCCGCGGCAGCGGGTGCGGTCGTAGCGCTCTGGGCGAAGGCGGCGGGCGCGGCGGACGCGAGCAGGGCGCCGGCGAGGGCCACCGTCAGCAGGCGGGTCACGTAATGGCTCATAGGGACGTCAACTCTCCGAAATCGGCGGGCCCCGAAGGCGATTCTTCGGTCCAGCCCCTTGTCGCCGTCTATCGCGGCGCTACGATGGATTTATAATACAAATCGGCTCGACGAGGAAACAGCCATGAAGATGACGAGACGCGGAGCCTTCGGTCTGGCCGCCCTGGGCGTGGCCGCGCCGACCCTCGCCAAGGCCCAGACTTCCGCGGTGGAAACCCCGGCGGCGCCCCTGAACCGCGACGCGGCCCGCGCCTTCGGCGACTGGACCTCCATGACCTGGCCCAAGGGCATCGAGGGTCAGCGTCTGGCCGACCTCGGCGACGGGACCTTTCTCAATCCGATCCTGGCCGGCGATCACCCCGATCCGTCGATCCTGAAGGACGGCGACACCTATTACATGACCCATTCGTCGTTTGAATCCGTGCCCGGATTGACGATCTGGGCGTCGAAGGATCTGGTCAACTGGACCCCGATCGTGGCGGCCCTGACGAAGAACATCGGCTCGGTCTGGGCGCCGGAGCTGTGCAAGCACGACGGCCGCTTCTTCCTCTATATTCCCGCCCGCACGGACGAGTACCGCTCCAGCTATGTCATCCATGCCGAGAAGATCGAGGGGCCGTGGAGCGAGCCGGTGGATCTGCATCTGCCCAACCATATCGACCCCGGACACGTCGTCGGCGAGGACGGCAAACGCTATCTCTTCCTCAGCGGCGGCGACATGATCCAGCTGACGGACGACGGCATGGCCACGGTCGGCGAGGTCCGCCACGTCTATGAGCCCTGGCGCTATCCGGTCGACTGGGACGTCGAGGGCTTCTCGCCCGAGGGGCCCAAGGTCCTGAAGCACGGCGACTGGTTTTACATGATCACCGCCGTGGGCGGCACGGCGGGTCCGCCGACCGGCCATATGGTCATCGTCGCCCGTTCGAAGTCGGTCTTCGGCCCGTGGGAGAACCATCCGCGCAACCCCATCGTCCGCACCGCCACCGCGCGCGAGAAGTGGTGGTCGCGTGGTCACGCGACCCTGATCGAGGGGCCTGCCGGCGACTGGTGGACCGTCTATCACGGCTATGAAAACGCCTTCTGGACCCTGGGCCGCCAGACCCTGCTGGACAAGATCGTCTGGTCGGCGGACGGCTGGCCCGACGCGGTCGGTGGCGACCTGTCGCACCCGATGGCCAAGCCCGCCAACCTGCCCGGCCAGAAGCACGGCATGGCCCTGTCGGACGACTTCTCGACCGACAAGTTCGGCGTGCAGTGGAGCTTCTACAATCCGGGTTCGGACGAAGGCCGCCGTTTCCGCCGTGAGGGCGGGGTGCTGCACATGGCCGCCAAGGGCGCCGCGCCCAAGGACTGTTCGCCCCTGACCTTCGTCCAGGGCGAGCACGCCTATGAGATCGAGTGCGAGATCGAGATCGACGAGGGCGTGACCGCGGGCCTGCTGCTCTTCTACGACTTTGGCCTCTACGCCGGCCTGGGCTTCGACGAGAAGCGCTTCGTGACCCATACCTACGGGATGGAACGCGGGCGGCCGGGCCATCAGAACGGTCGCCACATGCATATGCGGATGACGAACGATAACCACATCGTCACCTGCTACTCGAGCGCGGACGGCGTGACCTGGACCAAGTTCGACCGCCAGATGGAGGTCTCGGGCTATCACCAGAACGTGCGCGGCGGCTTCATGATGCTGCGGCCCGGCATCTATGCGGCCGGGGGCTCGGGCGAGGCCCGGTTCAAGAACTTCAAATACCGGGCGCTCTAGGCCTGATGTTCGCTTTCGACCCGACGGAAGCCCGCGTCGATGACGGCGAGCATGGCGACGGCGGCCCCCGGGCCGTCGCGCGCCTCGATGCGGTCGACGATGCGTTCGTGGGCGTCGACGGTTTCACGATGCAGGTCGGGAGCGCGGGTCGGCGGGCTGAGGGTGAAGGCCTCCAGCAGGGCCGTCTCGATGACGCTGGCGATCGAGCGCATCATGGGATTGTTCGACGCCGCCCCGATGGCCAGGTGCAGCGACAGGTCGGCGCGGGCGAATCCGTATTCGGAACGGGTCTCGGCCCGCATGGCGGCGATGGCCAGCCGCATGGCCATGATGTCGGCGTCCGTCCGGTGCAGTGCCGCCAGCTCCGCCGCCGCCGGCTCCACCGCGCGGCGCATCTCGGCCAGATGGCGGCGGAAGTCGGCGTCCATGCCGGTGCGCACCTTCCACGACAGGACTTCGGGATCGAACAGGTTCCAGCGCACCCGGTCCGAGACCTTGGTGCCGACGCGGGTCTTGACCACCAGAAGCCCCTTGGCCGTCAGGGTCTTGATCGCCTCGCGCAGCGAGGTGCGCGAAACCCCGAACCGGTCCAGCAACTCGGGCTCGGGCGGCAGCTTCTCGCCGGAGGCGAAGCGGCCCGCCAGGATGTCTTCGCCGAGGGTGCGGACGATCTGGGCGTGACCCGAAAGGGCGCGGTCGCCGCGTTCGGGCTGACCCTCGTGTCCGATTCGGGAAGTTCTGGTCGTGCGTCTGGCCATATGTCTCCGGCTCTACAGCCCTTTGAGCTCAACGACAAAGCGCCGATTTGTCGGATGATAACACCAAACCCCCTCTTGAAGCGCCGCCTTGGCGCAGGACGACCCGCGTGACCGAGACCCCGATGAAGACTCAAAAGCCTCTCCGTTCGCGCGCCTGGTTCGACAATCCGGCCAATCCGGACATGACGGCCCTCTATCTGGAGCGCTATCTGAACTATGGCCTGACGCTGGAGGAGCTGCGCTCGGGCAAGCCGATCATCGGCATCGCCCAGACCGGTTCGGACCTCGCGCCCTGCAACCGCCACCACATCGAACTGGCCAAGCGGGTCCGCGAAGGCATCCGCGAGGCGGGCGGCATCGCCATGGAGTTTCCGGTCCACCCGATCCAGGAGACCGGCAAGCGGCCGACCGCCGGTCTGGACAGGAACCTGGCCTATATGGGTCTGGTCGAGCTGCTCTACGGCTATCCTCTGGACGGCGTCGTCCTGACCATCGGCTGCGACAAGACCACCCCCGCCTGTCTGATGGCGGCGGCGACGGTCGATATTCCGGCCATCTGCCTGTCGGTCGGGCCGATGCTGAACGGCTGGCTGAAGGGCGAGCGGATCGGGTCGGGCTCGATCATCTGGAAAGCGCGAGAGATGATGGCGCGCGGCGAGCTGGACTATGAGGGCTTCATCGATCTGGTGGCCACCTCGGCGCCGTCGGTCGGCTATTGCAACACCATGGGCACGGCCTCGACGATGAACTCCCTGGCCGAGGCCCTGGGCATGTCGCTGCCGGGCTCGGCGGCCATTCCGGCGCCCTATCGCGAACGGCCCCAGGTCGCCTATCAGACCGGCAGGCGGATCGTGGAGATGGTGCATGAGGACCTCAAGCCGTCCGACATCCTGACCCCCGAGGCCTTCCACAACGCCATCGTCGTCAACTCGGCCATCGGCGGGTCGACCAATGCCCCGATCCACATTACCGCCCTGGCGCGTCATTCGGGCGTCGATCTCCCGATCAAGGACTGGGAGACCGTGGGCCACGCCGTGCCGTTGCTGGTCAATCTGCAACCGGCGGGGACCTATCTGGGCGAGGACTTCCATCAGGCAGGCGGGGTGCCGGCGGTGATCAATCAGCTGATGGAGCAGGGGCTGATCCGCGAGGGCGCCCGGACCGTCAACGGCAGGACGATGGGCGAGAACTGCAAGGGCGCGGAGATCGTCCTGCCCGACGTCATCCGGCCGTTCGATCAGGCCCTGATGACCGACGCGGGCTTCCTGGTGCTCGGCGGCAATCTGTTCGAGAGCGCCATCATGAAGACGAGCGTGATCTCACCGGAGTTCCGCGAGCGCTATCTGACCAACCCGGAAGATCCGGAGGCCTTCGAAGGCCCCGCCGTCGTCTTCGACGGGCCCGAGGACTATCACCATCGCATCGACGACCCGGCGACGGGGATCACCGAGCACAGCGTCCTGTTCATGCGCGGCGCCGGGCCGATCGGCTATCCGGGCGCGGCCGAGGTCGTGAATATGCGCCCCCCCTCCTGGCTGATCGAGAAGGGGGTGCTGGCCATCGCCTGCATCGGCGACGGGCGGCAGTCAGGCACCTCGGGCTCGCCCTCGATCCTCAACGCCTCGCCGGAAGCGGCGGCCGGCGGCAATCTGGCGCTGCTGCGCGAAGGCGACTGGATCCGCGTCGATCTGAAGACCCGCCGCGTCGATGCGAGGGTGTCGGACGAGCAGATGGCCGAACGCCGCGCCGCGCTGGAGGCTGCGGGCGGCTTCCAGTACCCGCCGTCGCAGACGCCCTGGCAGGAGTTGCAGCGCGCCACGGTCGGACCGCTGCAGACCGGCGCCGTGCTGGAGCCGGCGGTGAAGTATCACCGGATCATCGACAAATTCGGCAACCCTCGCGACAATCACTGAGGGGCGAGGGCGTCAGTCCCGGCCGATGGTCATCCAGAGCGACAGGGTTTCGCCGGGCGGAAGCACGGTGAAGCCCTGCTCGCCGGGCTGCGCCTGATTGAAGACATCGGGGCGGTGGCTGACCGGTTCGACGCAGAGGAAGTCCTCGCCGGTCGGAACATAGATGTGCAGGCGGTCGGCCGAGGCGCGGACAGTGGTGGTCCCGGCGGCGTCTGACAGTCGCGCCTCGCCGCTCCAGCCTTCGAAGCAGTGATCTACGAAGGGGGCGTCGGCGACCGGCTTGTCGGTCCAGTCGATGACCTCGGCAAGGGGGGCGAGGCGGTCGGGGACGATGTCCTCGCCGGTCCAGACGCCGGTCGCCGGGGCGTCCAGACGGCTGTCCGCATGGCGCGGGAAATAGGGATGGAGGCCGATCCCTGCGGGCATGGGCGTGGTGTCGCGATTGATCACGGCGAGGTCGATGCGCAGGCCGTCATCGGACAGGCTGAGTGTCTGGCGCGCCTCATAGCGCCAGGGCCAGCCGTCGGCGCCGAAGCTGAGGGTGAGGCGGTCGGCGGCCTGCTCGAGCACGGTCCAGACGCCCAGCCAGCCCTCGCCGTGCAGGGCGTGGGGCGCAAACCGGGGCAGGACCGGCAGGCGGATCTCGCGACCGTCGAAGCTGAATCGGCCCTGGGCGATGCGGTTGGCGTAGGGAACGAGGGGGAAGCAGGCGAAGTCGAGGATGTCGGTCGCGCCCCTGGGCGTCGGACGCAGGACGTCCTCGCCCCCCTTGCTCAGGGCGGCGACCGCGCCGCCCTGAAGCGTGATCGTCGCCGACCAGTCGCCGTGTCGGAGCCGGATCATCCTGCCGAGTACGAGGTCTTGGTCTGGGTGAAGAACTCCTGCGCCGCGAAGCCCTGTTCACGCGCGCCATAGCTGGACTTTTTCGTGCCGCCGAACGGCACGTGATAGTCGACCCCGGCGGTCGGCAGATTGACCATGGTCATCCCCGCCCTGGCGCGGCGCTGGAAGTCGCGGGCGTGCTTCAGAGACGAGGTGACGATGCCGGCGGACAGGCCGAACTCGACGCCGTTGGCGACGGCGAGCGCCTCCTCATAGGACTTGACGCGCAGGGTCGAGGCGACGGGGCCGAAGACCTCTTCATTGTTGATCTTCATGTCGGGCGCGGTGTCGGCGATCAGGGTCGGCTGGACATACCAGCCGGGCGTTTCCAGCGTCAGCCGCTCGCCGCCGACGGCGATCCGGCCGCCCTCATTCTTCGCGATGTCGATGTAGCGATAGGAGGTCTCCATCTGGGCCTCCGACACCGCCGGGCCCATCTGGCTGGTCGGGTCGAGCGCAGGGCCGACCTTCAGCGCTTTCAGCTTCTCGGCGAGGGCGGCGACGAATTTGTCGTGGATGCCGTCCTGAACAATCAGGCGGCTGGATGCCGTACAGCGCTGGCCGGTGGCGAAGAAGGAGCCGTCGAGCGCGATGGCCACGGCCCGCTCGAGGTCGGCGTCGTCGAGCACGATCAGCGGGTTCTTGCCGCCCATCTCGAGCTGGACGCGGGCCTGACGCGCGACCGCGCCGGCCGCCACGCCCGCGCCGACGCTCTGGGAGCCGGTGAAGGAGACGGCGTCGATGTCCTTGTGGTCGACGATGGCCTGACCGACGCCGCCGCGGCCGATGATCATGTTGACGACACCCTTGGGCAGGCCCGCTTCATGCAGGATGGCCACGAGCGCTTCGGCGGTCGCCGGGGTCAGGCCGGCGGGCTTGATGACGACCGTGTTCCCGAAGGCGAGGGCGGGCGCCATCTTCCAGGCCGGAATGGCGATGGGGAAGTTCCAGGGCGTGATCAGGCCGACGACGCCGACCGCCTGACGATAGGTCTGGATCTCGACGCCCGGCCGGGTCGAGGCCAGGTTCTGGCCGTGCAGGCGCAGGGCCTCGCCGGCGAAATATTTGAGGATGCGTCCCGCGCGGACGGTCTCGCCGATACCTTCCGGCAGGGTCTTGCCCTCTTCGCGCGACAGCAGACGACCGAGTTGTTCGCGGCGTTCCATGACGAGGGTCCCGGCGCGGTCCAGCACATCGGAACGGACCTCCGGTGAGGCCTCCGACCAGCTCTCGAACGCGGCCTTGGCGGCGGCGACCGCCTGATCGACCTCTGCGACGCCGCCGTCGGGCGTGCGGGCCACGACCTCGCGAGTATCGGACGGGTTCAGACCCTGTCCCGGACGGTCGGCGGAGACTTTCTCGCCATTGATCCAGTGGGAGAGTTCGAGGGTGTCGGTCATGGGGATGCCTTCAAATGAAATCGGGCGGCGGGGGAGCGCCGCCCGATAGGGGATGGATGTCAGCCGGGGATCAGCCCTGCATGTCTTCCAGTTCCTTGCCCTTGGTCTCCTTGATGAAGGAGCGGACCAGGAAGATGCTGATCACGGCCGCGACCGTGTAGAGGGCGTAGGTGCCGACCAGGCCGATGCCCTCGGCCATGGCCGGGAAGCTCTGGACGACCAGATAGTTGGCGCCCCACTGGGCCAAGCCGCAGATGGCCAGGGCCGAACCGCGCATCTGGTTGGGGAACATCTCGCCCAGCATGACCCACATGACCGGGCCCCAGCTGAAGTTGAAGAAGATGACATAGAGGTTGGCCGCCACCAGGGCCGTCAGACCGGCGGTGGGGTTCAGGGTCAGGTTGCCGGCCGCGTCGGCGCCGGCGCCCGAGAAGGCCCAGGTCATGGCGCCGAGGGTGATGGCCATGCCGACCGAACCGATCAGCAGCAGGGGCTTGCGGCCGACCTTGTCGATCACCGCCAAGGCCACAAGGACGGCGGCGATGGACACCGCGCCGGAGAGAATGTTGCGCTCAAGGGCGACTTCCTCGGACACCCCGGCCAGACGCCACAGGGTCTCGCCGTAGTAGAAGATGATGTTGATGCCGACGAACTGCTGGAAGGTGGCCAGCACGAGACCCGCCCAGACGATCGGGCGGAAACCGGCCTTGCCGACGACGTCGCGGAAGCTGGGGCGATGGCCCTGGCTGAAGCTGGCGCGGATCTCGCCGATCTTTCGGTCGGCCGCCTCGGCGCCGAACAGCTTGGTCAGGACGGCGCGGGCCGCCTCGTCCTTGCCCTTCATGACCAGATAGCGCGGGCTTTCCGGGATCAGGAACAGGGCCAGCAGGAAGACTGCGGCGGGCGCGGCCTGGGCCAGATACATCCAGCGCCAGGCGGTCGTGCCGGCCAATTCGCCCACGCTGCTGCCGGCCTGTTTGGCCAGGAAGTAGTTCACGAGGAAGGCGGCGGTCAGGCCGCTGATGATCATCACCTGCTGCACCGTGCTCATCCGGCCGCGCACCCTGGCGGGGGCGACTTCGGAGATGTAGAGCGGCGACAGGACGCTGGCCGCGCCCACGGCCATGCCGGCGGCGAAGCGGGCGCAGACGAACAGGATATGGGTGTCGGTCAGGCCCTGGATCAGGGCGCCCACCAGGAACAGGACGGCGGCGACGATCATCACCGAGCGGCGACCGACCAGGTCGGCCAGGCGGCCGGCGAAGAAGGCGCCGAAGGCGCAACCGATCAGCAGGGAGCCGACCGTGAAGCCCAGACCGTTGGCGTCCAGATGGAACTGCGCCTGCAGGCCCGCCTGGGTGCCGTTCACTGCCCCCGAGTCATAGCCGAAGAGCAGACCGCCGATGGTCGCGACCGCGACGATGGCGATGATGAAGCCGAGATTAACCTTGTCGGTCCCGGCGATGTCGGGGCCATTGCCCCCGGTGGGTCCTGCCATTTGCCTCTTCTCCTCCGCATGGGGCTCTGACGGCCCCTGTTGTGATGATGGACTGTTGCCTCAGCGCCAGCCGGCGTCGACCCAGTATTCGTGGCCTGTAATGAAACGTGCGTCGTCCGAGGCGAGGAACATGGCGAGGGACGCGACGTCCTTCGGCTCGATCCGGCCCTTGAGGCACTGGGCGGCGACGATCTCGGCCTCGCCCTCCGGCGTGTACCACTTCATCTGACGCGGGGTTTTGACGTTGCCGGGCACGATACAGGCGACGCGTACGCCGTCGACGCCCAGCTCGCGCGCCAGACCCCGGGTCATGCCCTCGATCCCGGCCTTGGCGGTCTCATAGAGCGACAGGTCGGGCAGACCGAGGTGCCAGGAGATGGAACCGAGGTTCAGGATCACGCCCTGACCCGTCGCCTTCATGCCGGGCGCCACGGCCTGGGCCGCGAAATAGAGGTGGCGCAGATTGACCGCGATCCGGTCGTCCCAATAGGCGGGCGTGACCTCGGCCAGAGAGTGGCGGTCGTCATTGGCGGCGTTGTTGACCAGGACCTCGATCGGCCCGACCTCGGTCGCGATCGCCTCCAGCGTCGCCTGCAGGGCGGCGAGGTCGGTCAGGTCGCAGCGGCGATAGACGGGGGCGGGCGTGAGGCCCGACAGGGTGTCGGCCAAGGCCGCCGAATCCGCGTCGGCGACGTCGAGGAAGACGACCCGGGCGCCCTGACGTGCGAAGCCTTCGGTCAGAGCCGCGCCGATGCCCGAGCCGCCGCCCGTGACGACCACGACCTTGCCGGCCAAGGAAGGGTAGGTGTTGCTGCTCATCAGGCGGCTCCCAGAAGGCCGCGGCCGGCGAGGTTCTTGATCAGGGCCATGACGCCCATGGTCCAGGGCGGTGCGATGTCGCAGGTGGTGACCTCGTTCTCCAGCACGCCGAGGCGCGGGGAGGAGACCTTCACCCTGTCGCCGACCTTGTGGGTGAAGCCGCCGCCGGGCGTGTCACGATCCTGGATCGGGGCGAACATGGTCCCGAGGTAGAGGGCGAAGCCGTCGGGGTACTGGTGGTTCTTGCCGGACGCCTGTCTGGCCAGATCCTCCGGATCGCGGCTGATCAGGCGCATGGAGCTGGCGCCCGCCAGGACGAAGCCCTCGGGGCCTTTGACTTCGAGCGAGACCGTGGCGTCGCGGACGTCGTCCATCGAGAAGGTCTGGTCGAACAGGCGGATGAACGGGCCGACCGAGGCGGCGGCGTTGTTGTCCTTGGCCTTGCCGAGCAGCAGGGCCGAACGGCCCTCGATGTCGCGCAGATTGACGTCATTGCCGAGCGCGGCGCCGACCGGCTTGCCGGACGGATCGACGACGATGACGACCTCGGGCTCCGGGTTGTTCCAATGGGAGTCCCCGCGAACCCCGACATGGGCGCCCCAACCCACGGAGGACAGGCACGGGGCCTTGGTGAAGATCTCGGCGTCGGGGCCGATGGCGACCTCCAGATACTGGGACCACAGGCCGTCGGCGATCAGGGCGGCCTTGAGCTCGGCGGCCTGTTCGGAGCCGGGCTTGACCTTGGCCATGTCACCGCCGATGCGCTCGGAGAGGCGTTCGCGGATGCCGGCGGCGACGGAGGCTTCGCCCCGCGCCCGCTCCTCGATGACCCGCTCCAGGGCGGATACGGCGAAGGTCACGCCCGAGGCCTTCACGCACTGAAGATCGAGCGGTGAGAGGAGTTTGAGGTCGCCATCTTCCCAGACCGAGGCCACGCTCAGGTCCTCGATCGCGCCGAGATCCGGGCCGGTCGCCGTGGCCAGTTCCGCGCGCGACAGGGCCTCGGCCGAGGTCGGGGCGAAGGCGGAGATGTTGAGGGCACGGCCCGCGTGCAACAGGACCGGGGTCGGGCCCTCGGCGGTTTGAATACGGCCTAGAAGGGTCGCGTCGCGCCAGTCCTCGGGCAGGATGTCCGTCAGCTGCATCTGTTCCTCCGCCCCGGTCGGCGTCCGCCGGGGTCGTCTTGTGTTAGCGCTAACATCGACTGGCGCGAGCCGGGTTGTCAAGACGCTGTCAGGCGGGGCGGGGCCGAGGTGCCCCGTTCGATCAGGGCGTGGGGGAATACGAGGTCGCTACCGGTCGCGCCTTCGGCCAGCAATGCCACGGCCTCGGCGGCCATGCGGGCGACCGGCTGGCGGACGGTGGTCAGGGGCGGCCAGACCGCCGTGGCCATGGGGATGTCGTCGAAGCCGACCACGGTCAGGTCGCGCGGAACATCCAGTCCTCTCTGATGCGCAACCGCGACGGCGCCCAGGGCCATGTCGTCGTTGGAGGCGAAGATCGCCGTCGGCGGGCGGGGCCGGTCCAGCAGAAGGCCAGCGGCGTCGAGTCCGGAGCGATAGGTGAAATCGCCCGCCTCGATGATGGCTTCCGCGCCAGGGCAGGCGTCGATTTCGGACTGGAAGCCGATCACCCGCTCGGCGCTGGCGCTCTGGTTGGCGGCGCCGGTGATCAGGCCGATCCGGCGATGGCCGAGGTCGAGCAGGCGTCGCGTCATGACGCCGGCGGCGGCTCGGTCGTCGATGCGGACGGCCCCGGCCTCCGAGCGGAAGCTCCCGGCGGCGACGGCCACCACCTTCAGACCCAGCCGCTCTGCCTCCGCCAGGGCCGCGATGGACTCGCCATGCGGCGGGGGAAGGACCAGACCCTTGGCGCCGCCCGCCGCCAGACGGCGCACCGCCGCGACCTCGCTCTCGGCGTCGTCGTCGCACTGTTCGACCAGAAGCTGGCCGCCGTGGTTCCGCACACCCTCCAAAGCGCCCAGCAGGAACTCACTCAGATAGCCGGCGCTGGGGTTGGACCAGATCAGGCCGATGCGATCGAGGCCGCCGAGCGCCAGGCTGCGCGCCGCGACATTGGGCGCATAGCCCAGGGCCTCGACGGCCCTGAGCACGGCTTCGCGCGTCTCGGGCTTCACCGCGCCGCGGTTGTTCATGACGCGCGACACGGTCATGGCCGAGACCCCGGCCCGCGCCGCGACGTCGCTGATCCTGATTCCGCTCATCCGCCGACCATGGGGCGCGGCGGGTGAAAGGTCCATCCGGCAGCGTTCAAGCGGGCACGGGCTCCGCGAGGGTGTGGCGGACCTCATGCTTGTACTGGGCGGCGCCCGAGTCGGGGACCAGTTCGCCCGCGCGGTCCGAGATGACGCTCCATTGGGCCTGAACCTGTTCGGCGGCGTCACGGGCGTCGCCGACGTAGATTCCCTGGGTCATGGTGATGTGAGCCTGTTCGAAGGCGCCGGCGCCGGCCAGGAGGATGGTGCGGGTCGGGGCGCCCTCGGCGGCCAGGGCGACGACGCCGGGGCTGACCAAATCCGACGACAGGCCCTTGAGGTCATCGGCGGAATAGAGGCCCTCGGTCATCTGGGTCGCGGCGCTGGGGGCCAGGCAGTTGACGTGGATGCCGGACTTGCGGCCCTCCAGCGCCAGGGTCTGCATCAGGCCGACGAGGGCCATCTTGGCCGCGCCGTAGTTCGACTGGCCGAAGTTTCCGTAGAGCCCCGAGGAGGAGGTGGTGAAGATCACCCGGCCATAGCCCTGCGCCTGCATGAAGGGCCAGGCCGCCTTGGTGACATTGACCGACCCCATCAGATGGACCGACAGCACCAGCTCGAAATCGTCCAGCTCCATCTTGGCGAAGGTCCGGTCGCGCAGGATGCCGGCGTTGTTGACCAGGATGTCGATCGAGCCCCAGCGGTGGACGGCGCCCTGGATCATGGCGGAAACGGCCTGGCGGTCGGTCACGCTGCAGACGCAGCCGACGGCCTCGCCGCCCGCGGCGGTGATCTCGGCGACCACGGCCTCGACGCCGGGGGCCGACATGTCGTTGATCACGACCTTGGCGCCATGGCGGGCGAGGGCCATGGCGTGGGTGCGGCCCAGGCCGCCGCCCGCGCCCGTGACGACGGCCACGCGGCCGGTGAGATCGATGGTCATGGTCTTCGTCCCTGAGATGCAGCAGCCGGACTGCGCCGACCTTCATGGGTGCAATGCAGCAAATACTAGCCGGATGGTCAATCTTCACCGGACGGCTAGTGAATGTTGACGGCCGTCGAAAAGGGTGAGAGGCTTCGCTTCGATGGCGCCGTCAGAGCGTCCGAGGAACATCGAGGGAGGACTGACCATGGGCCGCAAGCTCTGGATAACGACATCTGCCGCCGCTCTGCTGTGGTGCGCCGCCGCATCGGCCCAGGCGCAACAAGCTGACACCGACAACACCCGCTCCGAGCAGGAACAATCGACCAGCGTCGCCGACGTGGTCGTCACCGCCGAGCGCCGGACCAGCAACCTGCAGACGACCGCCGTCGCCGCCACGGTCCTGAGCGGTCAGGATCTGGAGAACAAGGCCGTCACCTCGCTGGACCAGCTGCAGTTCGCGGCGCCGTCCACGACGATCCAGAATTTCGGCCAGGGCAATTTCTTCAACGTGCGCGGCATCGGCAAGTCCGAGGCCACCACGGCCGTCGGCGTGGGCGTGATTACCTATCGCGACGGCGTCGCCGCCTTCCCCGCCTATTTCCAGACCGAGCCCTACTACGACATCGGCAGCCTTGAGCTGCTGCGCGGGCCGCAGGGCACCTTCGCCGGCGCCAACGCGACGGGCGGCGCGGTTTTCATCACCGCCCGCAACCCGGACTTCACCGGCATCAACGGCTATGCCTTCGCCCAGGCCGGCAACTACAACGACATCAAGCTGCAGGGCGCGATCAACCTGCCCCTGACCGACACGGTCGCGATGCGTCTGGCCTTCAACCACGAGACCCGCGACAGCTTCTACACCGTCACCGGCGCCTATCGCGGCCACCCGGGCGTGGTGGATTCCAACAGCGTGCGCGCCAGCCTGCTGTGGCAGCCGACCGACGCCCTGAGGGTGCTGTGGAAGACCGACTACAACAACATCGACCTGGGCGGTTACATGGCCGACCCGGCCCTGGCGACCAACGATCCCTTCATCATCACCTCGAACGGCCCGAACGAGGCGCATGACGAGTTCGTCCGGACCTCGCTGAACGTCAGCTACGTCTTCGAGAACGGCATGACCCTGAAGTCGATCACCGGCTATCAGAACGGTGTCTCGCGCTTCGCCACCGACCTGGACGGCACCTCGGCCGGCAACAACACCTTCTACGACCAGCTGGACGAACAGGTCTGGTCGCAGGAGTTCAACCTGCTGTCGCCGGATAATCAGCGCCTGACCTGGCTGCTGGGCCTCTACTATCAGAACGACATGGCCCAGTTCCCGCCGACCACGCCGGGCAGGGGCGAATACCGCATCGGCTTCCCCGAGAATGTGCTCGACATCTATCTGTACGGCGACACGCCCAAGGAAACTTCGGCGGCCTTCGGTCAGATCAGCTACGACATCTCCGACAAGCTTCAGCTGCAGGTCGGCGCCCGCTACGCCCATTCGGTCTCGACCAATGACGACGTCTACCAGACCTATCCGCAGTTCGGGATCGTGCTGTTCCAGGACGACAAGGTCGAGGACGACAAGCTGACCGGCAAGGTCACGCTGAACTGGAAGCTGAACGACACCAACTTCGTCTACGGCTTCGTGGCGACAGGCCACAAGATGGGCGGGTTGAACGGTCCGAACCTCTATCAGCCGGCCGCGTCCTTCAACGCCGAGAACCTGGTCGACTACGAGCTGGGCTGGAAGTCGACGATGATGGGCGGTCGCCTGCGCACCCAGCTGGGCGCCTACTACACCGTCTACGAAGACTACCAGGTCAACATCGGCGACCCGCAGTACCCGCAGATCAGCCGCATCCAGAACGTCATCGGCGACACGACGATGATGGGTCTGGAAGCCTCGGCCCAGGGCCGGTTCGGGCCGCTGTCGTTCGATATCGCCGGATCGGTGTCGAGCTCGGAGATGGGCGACTTCTTTGCCGCCGATCCGCGTCTCGGCCGCACCGGAGTCTGCAATCCCGCGACCGGTCCGACCAGCGCCAACTGCGTGAACATCTCGGGCAACACTAAGAACTACGCGCCGGAGTTCACCTTCAACGCGGGCATCCAATACGCCTTCGCCCTGGGGTCGAACATGACCCTGACGCCGCGGGTCGACTACGCCCACATCGGCAAGAGCTGGACGACCATCTTCAACAACGCCGCCCTGGGCGACCGCCTGTCGGAGCGTGACATCGTCAACGCCTCGATCAAGCTGAACACGGGTGAGTGGACCTGGGCGGCCTACGCCATGAACGCCACCGACGAGACCTATATCGCCGCGATCAACTCGGGCCTGCGCTACGCCGGACCGCCGCGTCAGTACGGGATCAACCTGACCAAGACCTTCTAGCCGGACTGCGAGCGTGGGCGGCGATCCCGTCCACGCTCGTCCTTTGTCAAGTTTGCCCATTGGCTTGACGTCTGCCTCCCCGAAAGCCGCCTTTGATGACCCTCGATCCCGGTTTCATGCAGGACTACGCCCTGACGGTGGACCGCTTCCTCGACCACGGCGCCAAATGGCACGGCGGGGCGCGGATCGTGACGGCGGGTCTCGAGGGCGATGACAACGTCGCCGGCTATGCCGACATCCGCGACCGCGCCAATCGTCTGTCGGGGGCCTTCCTCGATCTGGGACTGAAGCCCGGCGAGCGCGTCGCCACCCTGGCCTGGAACACCCGCCATCACCTCGAAGTCTGGTACGGGGCCATGGGCGTGGGCCTCGTCTGCCACACCCTCAATCCCCGCCTGACCGTCGCCCATCTGGCGGCCATGATCGTCCAGGCTGAGGACCGCGTCCTGATCGTGGGCGCGGGTCTGGCCGCCATGGGCCGGACCCTGATGGACGAATGCCCCTGCCTGGAGCGGCTGATCCTGCTGGACGGTGACCAGGCCTCCGTCGCCGTCATGCTGGAAGAGCTTCTGGCCGCCTCGGGTCGTCCCGCCGTCTGGGGCGACTTCGATGAGCGGACCCCCGCGGGCCTGTGCTTCACCTCGGGCACCACGGGCGCGCCCAAGGGCGTCGTCTATACCCACCGCTCCAACTATCTGCATACGATCCGGTCCTTGCAGGCCGACGCCATGGCCCTGACCGATGTGGATACGGTGCTGGTCGCGGTGCCCATGTTCCACGCCAATGCCTGGGGCCTGCCGTTCGCGGCGCCGGCGGTGGGGGCGAGCCTGGTCCTTCCCGGCCGGGTCACCGACGGGCCGTCGCTGGCGCGGCTGATCAATACGCATGGCGTCACCGTCGCCGTCGGGGTGCCGACGGTGTGGATCGGCCTGCTGGATCATCTCGACGCCACCGGCGAGGACGTCCCCACCCTGAACCGCGTCATGATCGGCGGCTCCAGCTGCCCCGACACCCTTCTGAAGCGGATGGAGAGCCGGCTCGGCGTCACCGTCCAGACCAGCTGGGGTATGACCGAGCTGTCGCCGCAGGGGACCATATCCCCCATGACCACGCCCGACGGCGTGTCGCGCGGCTCGGGCCGCCCGCCGATGGGGATGGATCTGCTGCTGACCGACGCCTCGGGCGCCGCCCTGCCGGAGCAGAGGAATGTCGTCGGCCATCTGAAGGTGCGGGGCCACTCGGTCGTCGGCCGCTACTTCGGCGCCGGGCAGCCCGCCGTCGGCGACGACGGCTGGTTCGACACCGGGGATCTGGCGATCATCGACGACAACGGCGCCCTGACCCTGGCCGGCCGGTCCAAGGACCTGATCAAGTCGGGCGGGGAGTGGATCAATCCCGTCGAGATCGAGGAGATCGTCGGGGCCCTGCCCTCGGTGGGCTTGGTCGCGGTGATCGGACGCGCCGACCCCAAATGGGGCGAGCGACCCCTGATGGTCATCGAACCGCGTCAGGGGCAGGCCATCGAGGACGCGGAACTGAAGGCCAGTCTCAAGGGCCGTGTCGCCGACTGGTGGATCCCGGACCGGATCGTGCGGGTGCCGGCCATGCCTCTGGCGGCGACCGGCAAGATCAACAAGATCCAGCTCCGCGCCACCTACGGAGCGGCCTGAGATGGCGGCTGATTTCATCACGGAGGCGGCGGACCGGTTTTCCGGAGCGTCGAACCGTGCTGAGGTTCAGCCCATGTCCGAGACGCCCCCAAAACGGCCCCGAAAACGCCCGCCCGCCCCGCCGCCAAACCCGCCACGCGAACCCCGCGCCGCAAGGCCGAACAGCGCGCCGAGAGTCTGGAGCAGATTCTCGATGCCGCCGAGGAGCTGTTCTCCCTGCACGGCCTGCACGGGGTGACGGTGCGCGACATCGCCGACAAGGTCGGTGTCCACAAGTCGCTGATCCACTACTATTTCACCGACAAACAGGACGTCTTCGACAAGGTCCTGGCCCGCCGGGCGCCGGTGACCTCCGGCCGCCGGATGGAGGCGCTTGACGCCTATGAGATCGCCTGCGGCGGCAAGCCGACGGTCGAGGGGGCGCTTCGGGCCTTCCTCGACACCGATCTGGACACCTATTCGACGGGCGGAAACGGGTGGCGCAATTTCGGCGTGCTCGGCGCCCAGATCAACAACACCCCGGCCTGGGGCGCCGAGGTCATGGACCGGCTCTATGACCCGGTGGTGCTCAAGCTGATCGGCCTGCTGAAGAAGGCCATGCCCGAGAGTTTGGACGAGGACATCTTCTGGGGCTACCACTTCGTCACCGGAGCCCTGACCCTGAGCCTGGCGCGTACCGGGCGTATCGATCACCTGTCCGGCGGCCTGTGCCGGTCCGACGACTTCGAGGCCATCAAGGAGCGGATGGCCGCCTTCATGGCCTACGGCTTCATCGGCATCTGCCAAAGCCGGGCGGCCGAACGCGCCGCGAACGCGCCGCCCGGCTAAGCCGGACTTTCCATCTTCCAGAACAGAGACGGGTCTGAAGGCCCGCAGTCCGAGGAAAAGACATGAGCGAGATCGAGGCGACTGCGACGCCGGGTGGAACCCGACCGTCATCCGTGGGGGCGAGAGCCTGGATCGCCCTGGCGACCCTGTGGTTCATCTATGTGCTGAACTTCCTCGACCGGCAGCTGCTGTCGATTTTGGCCAAGCCGATCCAGGACACCCTGCACGTCACCGACAGCCAGCTCGGTCTGCTCGGTGGGCTCTACTTTGCCTTCTTCTATTGTTTCATCGCCATCCCCGTCGGCTGGCTGGCCGACCGGACCAACCGGGTGGCGGTGGTCTCCGTCGCCTGCGGCATCTGGAGCGCGGCGACCATGGCCTGCGGCCTGTCGCGCAATTTCGGCGAACTGGCGACGGCGCGGATGACCGTCGGCTTCGGCGAGGCCGGGGGCGTGCCGCCGTCCTACGCCATCATCACCGACTATTTCCCGTCGGGCAGGCGCGGCATGGCGCTTGGTCTCTTCAACCTCGGTCCGCCCGTGGGCGCGGCCCTGGGCATCGCCTTCGGGGCGACCATCGCCGCCGTCTTCAGCTGGCGTGACGCCTTCGTCGCCATCGGGATCGTCGGCCTGATCGTCGCCGTCGCCACCCCCTTCCTGGTCAAGGAGCCGAAACGCGGCGGTCTGGACCAGGTCGAGGGCGCCCCCGCGACCGCGCCGGCCAAGGCTCCCTTCTGGGCCACGGTGAAAATGTTCTTCTCCCGGCCCGCTTTGGTGCTGGCGGCGCTGGCCAGCGGCATCACCCAGATCATCACCTACGGCATGGGCAATTTCTCCGTCCTGTTCCTGATGCGGGAGAAGGGCATGGGGCTGGGCGACGTCGCTGTCTGGTACGCCCTGGTCGTGGCCATCGGCATGAGCGGCGGCATCTTCGTCTCCGGCTGGCTGCTGGACCGGTTCACGCGCAAGTCGAAGAAGGCCTATGCCCTCCTGCCCGCCATCTCGCTCAGCCTGGCCCTGCCCTTCTACATCGCCTTCGTCTGGGCCCCCTCCTGGCCGCTGGCCTTGGCCCTGCTCAGCGGCCCGACCTTCCTGAACTACTTCTATCTGTCGTCCTCGGTGGCCCTGGTGCAGGAGGAGGTGAAGCCCCATCAACGCGTCATGTCCGGTGCTCTTTTGCTGCTGGTGATGAACTTCATCGGCATGGGAGTGGGGCCGACCTTCGTGGGCGCGGCCAGCGACTTCTTCCACGCCGCCCACCCTGAGAATTCGCTGCAGATCGCCCTTTACGCCCTCGCGCCCATCTACCTCGTCGCCATCGGCCTGTTCCTGTGGCTCGCGAAGGTACTGGGCCGCAAAATCCAATCCAACGGAGACGCCTGATGTTCGCGCGTAGCCTGCTGACCGCCGCCGTCGCCGCGGTCGCCTTGCTGACGACCGCCTTCGCGCCGCCCCCTCCTGCCGGGACTTCGGACCGCCCCACGGTCCACGCCTCCGCCGGCGCGGTTCAGGGCCGGGAGGCCGACGGCATCCAGGCCTTCAAGGGCATCCCGTACGCCGCCCCGC
Organism: Brevundimonas goettingensis; assembly: GCF_017487405.1. Lineage (NCBI taxonomy): Bacteria > Pseudomonadati > Pseudomonadota > Alphaproteobacteria > Caulobacterales > Caulobacteraceae > Brevundimonas > Brevundimonas goettingensis. The sequence continues at coordinate 3,768,248 of NZ_CP062222.1, forward strand.
CGGTGGGCCAGAACCGTTGGCGGCCGCCCGCGCCGATCGCGGCCTGGTCGGGCGTGCGCGACGCCTCCGACTATGGCGCCGCCTGCATCCAGCCCTCGCGCGCGCCGGCCTCGATCTATTCTTCCGATCTGGGCCGCACCAGCGAGGACTGCCTGACCCTGAACGTCTGGACCCCGGCGACGACCGGCAAGGCGCCGGTCATGGTCTGGATCCACGGCGGCGCCCTGGTCGCCGGGTCGAGCAAGGAGCCCCTCTATGACGGCGCCGCCCTGGCGAAACAGGGGATCGTCGTCGTCTCGATCAACTATCGGCTCGGCGTCCTCGGCTTCCTCGCCCATCCGGACCTCAGCGCGGAATCCCCGGTCGGAATCTCGGGCAACTATGGGCTGATGGATCAGGTCGCGGCCCTGACCTGGGTCAAGCGGAACATCGCTTCCTTCGGCGGCGATCCGGATCAGGTGACCATCGCGGGTGAATCTGCCGGCGGGCTCAGCGTCATGTATCTGATGGCCTCGCCGATCGCCCGGGGCCTGTTCCAGCGCGCCATCGCCCAGAGCGCCTATATGATCTCCACGCCCGAGCTGAAGGAGGCCCGCTACGGCGCCCCCTCGGCCGAGACGGCGGGGACCACTCTGGCCCGCGCCCTTCAGGCGCCCAGCCTGCAGGTGCTGCGTGGGAAGGATGCGCAGGAGCTTACCGACGCCGCGGCCATGTCCGGCTTCTCGCCCTTCGGCGCCGTGGACGGCAAGGTCCTGACCGGCCAGCTGGTCGATGTCTTCGCGCAGGGGCGCCAGGCGCCCGTTCCGATCCTGGCCGGGTTCAACAGCGGCGAGATCCGCTCGCTGCGGGTCCTCGCCCCGCCCGCCCCGCGCACCGCCGCCGACTATGAGGCCGTGATCCGCGCCCGCTACGGCGATCTGGCCGACGAATTCCTGCGTCTCTATCCCTCGTCCGACCTCGGAGAGAGCGTCCTCGCCACCACCCGCGACGCCCTCTACGGCTGGACCTCCGAGCGGCTGGTGCGCGACCAGACGGCGCTGGGCAAGCCGTCCTTCCTCTATCTGTTCGACCACGGCTATCCGGCGGCGGATCAGGCGAACCTGCACGGCTTCCACGCCTCGGAACTGCCCTTCATGTTCGGCAATATCGACCGCACCACGCCGCGCTGGCCCGCCATCCCCGACACGGCTGAGGAGCATGCCCTCTCAGCGGCCATGGTCGGCTACTGGGCCTCCTTCGTGAAGACGGGCCGCCCCGAGGCCCCGGGCGCCGCCGTCTGGGCCCCTTACGGTACGGATGAGGCCTGGATGGCCTTCAAGGCGGCGCCCAAGGCCGGCCGCGACCTCATGCCCGGCATGTTCGACCTGCATCGCGCCGCCGTCTGCCGCCGCCAGGCCCTGAACCTGGCCTGGAACTGGAACGTCGGGGTGGTGTCGCCGGACCTGTCGGCGGGGCCGGCCGGCTGCTGATCGCAGGCTCCGGAAGTCGAACAGCAAAAAGCCCCGTCATCTTGCGATGGCGGGGCTTTTTAGTCGCTGAAGGAGAATGGCGCACCCGGAACGATTCGAACGTCCGACCCTCAGATTCGTAGTCTGATGCTCTATCCAGCTGAGCTACGGGTGCGTACTGCCTCTCGGCGAGGGCGGCTATCTAGCGGCTCGCTCCGGCGGGCGCAAGCGCCTTTCGTCACAATCGTCACATGATGTCGGCGCGGATCGTGCGGGGCTGGCGCCGGGGGCATGATCAGAAGACGCGCGCCCGGCGGCAGTCCGCCTAGGCGGATGGTGACGCCCCGACTTTTCCAGCACGGCGAACCGGTCATTTGAATGCCGACCCCCAAGGGCCGACTTCCCGATCAACGTCGCGCACCCCTGTGTCAGCCGCTCCAGACCCCCCGTCTAAGGGATCATTTTCGGACCAGAAGGTTGTTGCCGACGTCGCCGTAAAGGCGTCATCCGGCGCGGTTCGGGCCGGGGGTCGGGACGGGGTTCGCGCGCTGTCGGGACAGGCCGGAAAAATGGCCGAGAAAGGCCCTTGCGGTATGCGGCGATCACGGGCTATAGACCGCGCCTTCCCGTTCCGAAGCCGCTGCGGCGACATCGGAACCGCCAAGGCGGACGCGTAGCTCAGCGGGAGAGCACTACGTTGACATCGTAGGGGTCACAGGTTCAATCCCTGTCGCGTCCACCATTTCTTCCATCCATCATCCAAAGCCCGACAGGCGCTTATGGGGTCTGGCGTGTCTTTTTCAGGCCCAGAGCCCTCAGCGCGCGGTTGGCGCTGCTTCTGACAAGGTGCGGCGGCGGCGGCGGCGGCGGCGGTGGTGACGGCGTCGGCGGCGAGGAGAACAGGTCCTTGGCCGCAATGCCGCTCTCAAAGGGCGTGATCGTCCCGGCGGCGATGCGCTCGCCCAGCTCGCCCAGGAACTGCTCGGGCTCGTCGAAGCGCATCGCCCCGAAGTGGGGGAAGGCATACCGCCACCATGCGCTGGCCAGCAGGGCCTCGATCATCGGGTCGGGAAAACGCATGCGGATAATGCGTGCGGGGTTGCCCGCCACCAAGGCGTAGGGCGGCACCGACTTTGTCACCACAGAACCTGTGCCGACGGCGCAACCGTGCCCCAGGGTGATGCCCCGGGCCAAGGTGGCGTCCTGACCAATCCAGACATCGTGGCCGATGACCGGAGCGGGAGCCAGGGGGGCGGGCGAATATCGAGGCACGAAGCCGGTATCGCCGAAATCCTCGATCGCCGCGCGAAAGGGAGCCAGCTCAATGTCGCCTGTGCACGATGAGGTGGTCAGGAACTGCAGGGGGTGATTGCCCGGGAAGACGGTGACGTTCCCTGCAATGGAGCAGTAGCGACCGATCTTCAGGTCCATGTCCAGCGTGTTGAAATGCGACCAGCTGTAGGAGAAGGCGCCCATGGTGCAGAAGATCAGCCCCGAGAAATGACCCGAGTATTTCTCGATCACCACATCGGGGTTGAACGAAACCGTCTCACCGGGCGTCAACCGATCGGAACCATCGGGAGTCGTGAAGATCCTGTTCTGGCGCAGCGCGGCCAGATCCTGGACGGTCAGGGTGCGGCGGATGGTCATGAGTCTTCTTTCGCCATGAGACCCCGAAAGGGGCTCCTGGAGGCCCCTATGGGGCTCTAGACGGTATCGAACTCGATGGCGTCGCGCAGGTCCATGCGCGCCCGCAAATTGGACGAGCCGGTATAGCCGAGGGCCTTGAGGCCGAGGACAAAGTCCCGGAAGTCGATGCTCGGCACCTCATAGACGCCGTTGACGGTGATGGAGACGCTGCACAGCCCATCGGCGCCTACCTTGCCGAACAGCCGCATCATGCGTCCGCCCGCCAGAGAGGCGACATCGAACTTGAGCGCCTTTTTCGGATCTCCGCCGCCGACGGCGATGGTCACCTCGGTGTCAGCGTGCCAAGGCGCGCAGTGCATCTGGATGAAGACGGTGATCTCCTCGTCGCGGGGCAGGTCCGTCTTGAAGACGATTTCGCTGAAGCGGCCCTTCATCCAGGCGCCGTGGTCCTCCGGATCGTAGAACTGGTCGGCGATCAGCAGCCGGAACGGCGAGTGCATATACTCCTGGATCGAGAAGCCGGGGCCGATCAGCGAGCGCGGCTGGAACAGATAACCCTCCGGGAGCGAGACGCTGCCCACCGGGGTGACCGGCCCCTGACTGAACTCCGCGATGCGCGACAACATGTCGGCCGTAACTTCCTCCCACGAGCGCGGAACGAAATTCTCGACGATGTTGAGGCGGCGTTGCTCGAGGTAGTCGGCGTCGACGATCATCTTGCGGAAGGTTTCGATCCCTTCACGCAGGTTCAGGGGATCGACGTAATCGACAAAGTCGCCGCCGACCTCCGGGATGGAGGAGCTGTTGGACGCGACGCAGGGCTTGCCATGCATCAGGCTTTCGCCGACCGGCAGTCCCCAGCCTTCGACATAGCTGGTGAAGACAGTGAACTGGCAGTGTTCATATACGGCGTTGAGCTCGGAGTCCGTCAGGTCGTGCACGAACTGGACCTTGCCGTCCAGGTTGTCGGTGCCGTCCAGAAGATCCATCAGGCCGTCGATGCGCCAGCCGTAGCGGCCGACGAAGATCAGGTGCGGGGTTTCCACCCCTTCCAGCGCCAGTTGACGCCAGGCGCTGACGACATAGGCGTGGTTCTTGCGCCCCTCGATGGTGGAGACATAGGCGACGTATGGCTTTCCCTTCAGGGCGTTGAGCTTGGCCGGCCACTGGCTGCCGGGCGAGCGGGCCGTTAAGGAGTGGGCCAAGGGCACTGCGGCGGCCGGGAAGGTCCGGTCGCTGTATTTGCCCATGAAGTCCAGTAAAGTGTCCCTGGTGCTGACCGAGATGGTCAGGACGAAGTCGACGATCCGGCACAGTTCGCTGACCGACCGGGAGAAGTCGCGCACCAGGCCGGCGTCGCAGAACTCGGGGTGCGAGATCGGGATGATGTCGTAGATATAGGCGCCGATGCGGGCGCCAGCGCGCTTGGCCGTGATGAAGCGGTCGGCAGTGTTGCCGTGGCTCCAGAAGCAGCCCAGCAGGATGATCGTCGAACCGTGCCCCGGATAGACAGCGGTGGCGTTGGCCTCGCAGATATCCAGCTTGGCGCGCAGACGGGTGTGATCGACACTGGTCCCGGACGCATAGGCTATCAGATCGGCCAGATCGTCGGGACGGATCTTCCAGAAGACGCTGCGTTCGATGTTTCCGTTCAGGTCATTGACGATGAAATGGGTGTTGGGCCGGTTCTGGGCGATGCAGTCGGCAGCGATGCCGGCCTGGACCCGCTGAATGCCCGACATGGTCGGATGCGCCTTCAGATAGCCGAACAGGTCCTGGATCGAGAACAGAACCGCGCCATCGGGAAGCTCGCTGGCCAGCAGGCGGTCCGCATCGGCCAGGATGGAATGGGCGCGACCGCCGCTTTCGCTATGGGGGTCCTGATTGTGCGCCCGGATATACAGGGTCAGGGCGTCGGAGTTGCGGCCCTCGGCCTTGGCGACGTCGCCCATCTTGGCCAGCAGGACGGCGTTGGCGGGCTCGATCGACAGGGCGCGAGCGAAGAATTGACCTGCCTCGACAGGGCGGTTCGCTGCCAGGGCCACGTCCCCGACGGTAATGAGGGCGGCTGCAGAACCGCCTTGTTCCTGGACGTACTGACCCAGGGAGGTGACGCCCTCGACCGGCCGGTCCGTGTCGAAATAAGCCTGGGCCTCCAGGAGCCTGTCGACGAGCTTGGACTTCTGCTGACTAAACATTCCGGATTCCCTTATGCCGCTCCGGCTGTCACCCGCGTCATCGACCATCCGCGACCTGGACGCGCCCGGCAGGGGGGATCAAGGGGATGCGCCCGGTCGGACGATGAAGATTCACTAACCTATTTGTCGCTCGCCCGGCAAACGGAACGGGCGTGTCGGCCATCAGGCCGAAGCGACGGCGGCGTCGGCAAGAACGTCGCGCAACATCTGGTCCAGAGTGCGCGTCGGTCGCCAGCCGGTAGTCTCGGAAAGACGCCGGGCGTCGACGCACGCCATTGGGATGTCGAGGGGCCGCAGGCGCGCGGGGTCCACCACGACCGAGGCCTGGCTGCCGGACAATTCCAGCAGGCGGTCCAGAAGGTCTGAAATCACCCGCGGAATCCCGGAGGCGATGTTGAAGACCGAACGTTCGGGCAAGGTCGGCGCCGCGGCGATCAGGCTCATATAGGCGTCGATCGCGTCGTCCACGTGCAGGAAGTCGCGCTTGGCGGACAGGTTGCCGACGTGGATTTCGGCAGCGCCCGCGCGGATCTGCTCGGCGAACGACGGCAGTACGAAGCGGGGATCCTGGCCGGCGCCCCCCTGGTTGGAGGGGCGGGCGACGATCAGTTTGCAGCTGTCCAGAACGTCGGCGAACATCATCTCCGCCGCCAGCTTTGAGCGGGCGTAGGCGGTCAGGGGCTCCGGAACGGTGTCCTCTGAAACCGGGAAGTCGCCGAAGGCGCCGCCATAGACTTCCGAGGAGCTGGCGTAGAGCAGGGTGGCGTCGGGCGTATGGGTCGCCATGGCCCGGGCCAACGCCAGGCTGCCGCCGAAATTGACCGCCCATGTCGTGCCTGCGGTCCTGATCGCCTGTCCGACCGAGGCCCGTGCAGCCAGGTGGATCACCAGGTCGGGGCGAACCTCGGCGACGGCGGCGGCAACCGAGGCACCGTCCTCCAGGTCGATCTGGATCTCCGACAGGCCTTGCTGATTCGGCGCCCCCGAATGCCCGGCGGCGACCAGCCGCGATCCGGCCGGCAGGGCATCGCGCAGCCGTCGGCTGAGCCGACGGCCGACGAAGCCGGTGCTGCCCGTGATCATGACCACGGCGGGAGCCGGATTGACCTCAGAAAACAAGACTTCGGTTCCCTGGAATTCGCGACGCAACGGGGTACGGGACAGGGATCAGGCGGTGGGGGGCGAATGCCGGGCGAGGTCCGCGTCGACCATTTCGCGGATCATCTCTTCCATGGTCGTGCTCGCCTCCCAGCCCAGGATGCGTTTGGCCTTGGCCGGATCGCCCAGCAGGACGTCGACTTCGGCGGGACGGAAGAACTGCGGATCGATCCGGACATAGTCGTCGGCCTTGAGGCCCACGTGCTCGAAGGCGACGTTGATCATTTCGCGCACGGTCACGGTGCGGCCGGTGGCGACGACGTAATCGTCGGGCGTGTCATGCTGCAGCATCATCCACATGCCGCGGACGTAGTCGCGGGCGTGGCCCCAGTCGCGCTTGGCGTCGATATTGCCCATAGCCAGTTCGGTCATCTTGCCGAGCTTGATTTGGGCGACCGCGTCGGTGACCTTGCGGGTCACGAACTCAAGGCCGCGCAGTGGGGACTCGTGGTTGAACAGGATGCCCGAGCAGGCGAACATGCCGAAGCTCTCGCGGTAGTTCACCGTCATCCAGTGGCCCATGAGCTTGGCCACGGCGTAAGGCGAGCGCGGATAGAAGGGAGTGGTCTCGCTCTGTTCCGCTTCCTGGATCAGACCGTACATTTCCGAAGACGAGGCTTGGTAGAAGCGCGCGTCCGGGGCTTCCAGACGAACGGCCTCAAGCATGTTGACCACGCCGACGCCGGTTGCCTGTGCGGTCAGGCTGGGCTGGGCCCAAGAGGTCTTCACGAAGGACTGGGCCGCCAGGTTGTAGACCTCGACGGGCTTGTATTCACGAATGATGCGGCACATGCCGCCCAGGTCCAGCAGATCGCCGTCGACCAGTTCGACCTGATCCGTAATGCCCAGCCAGTCCAGACGGTGGGTGGCGACGCCGAAGTGGCTGGAGCGGCGAACCACGCCGACGACGCGGTAGCCCTTGGAGAGCAGAAGCTGCGCCAGATAGGCGCCGTCCTGGCCCGTGATGCCGGTGATCACCGCGCATTTCGTCGTCATCGGTCAGGATCCTTCGTCTTGTCATCAGGGGTCTGCGACCCCGTTTCGGGTTTTAAAAGGCGGCTCAGGACTGCGCCGTCGCCAGGAATTTGTCATTCGGCGCGGACGGCGCCTTGACCACCACGGTGACGCAGTCGGTCAGTGCGAGGAAGTCGGTTGTCTCACCCGGTTCGATCGTCAGGATGTCCCCCGCCGACCAATCCTTGCCTAGCATACGCACCGATCCGCTGACGATGGCCGTTATCTCGGTGGCTACCCTATGAAAATGCGCAGCTTCGTGGTCGCCAGCCCTATAATGTTTAATGGCGACTTCGCAATCCGTAGATCGCAACACATGCGGGTCGAAATCGCCCACGAACCAACCTTTGGTCATTCCTTCGAGGCGGTCATGACGCATGGCGCTTCCTCTCGTCGATCTGATAGTCGAGGCTGAGCACCTGACGTTGGTCCTTCAGCGGGTGATAGAGCTGCGGGTCGATGGCGGTAACCGCGATCCGCTTGTTCCGGAGCACCATCTCGTTCAGCGAGGGGCTGATGTAGAAGACGCCGTTCAGGTGCGCGTCCTTCAGTATCATCCGCTGGACGCTGTCGATGAAGTCGCGCGCGCGGGCGTACCAGTAGAAGCCTGCGTTGGCCTGCCGGCTGATGGGGCGCTTTTCCGCCGCCTCCAGCACCCAGCCGTCGGCGTCGGTGGTGACGAACGAATAGCGCGGATGCAGGGAATCGAAGGTCAGGATGCCGGCGTCGGCCTGTCGCGTCCGGAAGCCGGCGACCACGGCGTCGTAGTCGACCTCGATATGATCCGTCGCGCTGACAATGATCAGTTCTTCGTCCAGGTTGATATGGCTGATCGCCAGCAGGGCCGTGCAGGCGGCGCCGGCCGTGCGCCGGCGCACCTCGACCACGGCCGCGTCGGAGGCGAGCTGGCGGGCGATATCGTCGACGTGCTGGGCGTCGATGTCGGCCCCGCGGAAGGCGAAGATGAATTTCGACCCTTCCTGAAGTCGCAGGGCATTGACCTGCCGCTCCAGCAGGAGCTTGCCGTCGATCTCCGAGAGCCAGATCGGATAGCCGGCCGGCGCATCCGGAGCCGTCGTGTCACCGCCGCCGGCGGCCAGGATCAGGATGTTCATGCGCCCCGCTCCTCGATCTCGAGAATGCGGGCGTCGATATTGGCCAGGTTGACGTCTTCCACGCCCCTGACCACCAGGACGTGGGCGCCAGAGGCCCGGGCGGCCCGAATGCCGTGGTCATTGTCCTCGACGATCAGCGTTTCTTCCGGCGCCACGCCCAGCCGCTCCATGGCCAGGGTGTAGATATCGGGTTCGGGCTTGGGCCTGGCGACATCCTCATTGGACAGCATCAGCTTCAGATAGGCATCCAGCCCGGACTTGCGCATCATGGTCTCCACGCTGTTGCGCACGGAGTTGGAGGCCACCGCCAGCTTCAGACCGCGCCGCGACAGTGTGGAAAGGGCGTATTCGTGGATAAAGGTGGGTTTGCACAGCGCGTGCACGATCTCCATCGTGTAGTTCTGCTTCAGCTCGTTGACGAAGCTGTGCAGTTCCAGCGGAAACCGTTCCGTGATGGTCAGCAACTCAAGTTTGCGACGAGTCGGAAGGCCATCGAAGGTCGTCAGATGGTCCGCCAGGCTGATCTCGAGGCCGAACAGCCGCAGGGCGCGGTTCAGGGCCTCGTAGTGCCAATCCTTGGCGTCGATCAGGACGCCGTCCATGTCGAAGACGACAGCCTTGATCATGCGAAATGGCTCCGGGCGAGGTCGGGCCGGTCGGTACAGAGCATGAGTTGTCCTTCAGTGTCCGAAAAGCCCTTGAGTAGCGGCCACAGGGTGTCCGGATCGCGGCCATGCAGTTCGGGCGAAACGACGCAGACCCGTTTCCCGGCGGCCAGATGCGTTTCGATCACCGACCGGTCGAACCAGATAGGGCCGAACGAATCCAGCCACACGCCCGCCGCCTGATCGTAAAGGATCGGGGTGGTCTCGATATCGCTGTGCCGGGTCAGGAAGGGCAGGCTGGCCGTCGCATACCGCAGAGTTTCCGGCCCCGACATGTCGAAGGCGAACCAGTCGATGTCGCGACCCGCGAAGGCGCGGGCCAGAGCGTCCGACAGGCCGTCGGACTTGACGTTCACCGCCAGGGGCAGGCCCTTGCCCTCGAACAGGTCCAGCACCTCTGACCAGGGCTGCGCGCCTGTAAGCGCGGGATCGTGCGACACGACCAGATCGCCGACCAGGTCGCGCACATCGGTTTCGGTCCCGAAGGCCTCCGCAACGGTGCGTTCGAAGGCGACGGGCCGGTTCTTTTCGTCAGGCGTGCGCCAGAAGCCCCGATGGCTCAGGATGATCATGCGGTGGCTCGCAAGGGCGCCGAGACATCAAGCGAGAGGAACAGTTCCAGATCGGCGGGCGTGCCGAGGCCGTACATGCCCTCGGCCTCGGCGCCGATGTTGTAGGTCGCGACCTGCTGCCCCTCGGCGATCAGCTCGTTGTAGACTGGCGCCACGTAGAACTCGCCGTTGACGCGACGATCCGCCGCGATCATCTCGTCCGCCGCACGGACGAAATCAGCGCCCGAGCCGAAATTATAGATGCCGACGGTGGCCTCGTTGGAGATGACCTCCTTTTCGACGACGCGGGTGACGCGGCCGGCCTCGTCGAGGCCGACGAACGACCATTTCGGATCGTCGGCGCGCATGGTCATGATCAGTCCGTCGACCCCGTCCTGGGCCGCCAGATAGTTGTCGATGGGGATGTCGACGTACTGATCGCTGTTTGCGATCATGATCGGATCAGCGTCGATCAGGTCCCGGGCCTTGAGGACGGTGCAGGCCGCGCCCTCGGTCACGCCGTCGATCTCGATGATCTCGCAGCCCGGCGCCCAGGCCTGGAGGCGCTCGCGCAGCCCGTAAGCGGCGACGTGTTCGGCCTGGCAGATGAAGATGAACCGGTGCGGTCGCGACGGCGTCAGGTTGTCGATGACGACCTTGATCATCGGCGATTCACCGACCGGGATCAGCGGCTTGGGATCCTGGTAGCCGACAGCGCTGAAGCGGCTGCCGCGTCCCGCCATCGGTATGATGATCGATAGAAGGCTCATCGGTTTCCGTTGCTGAACGTTGAGGCGACCGCCGGATCGGGGTCTAGGCTGGACCGTTCGGTTTGTAAATTGCCGATAGTCGCCCGCTGCGCCGGGACCGCCGGTTGTACACGCCGGCGGCGAACACTGGTCCGCAAGCAAATCGCCAGACACCGCTTGCCAACCCCGGGCAAGCGGTAAACATAGGATGCGCCGCAGCCCGAGAGTTCCGTGTCCAAACCGCCTGTCGTCGCCATCGTCTGTCGAGGTCCGTTGAGGACTCCGATGGAACATCTTGCCCGCCGGATCGATAATCTTCGTGGTGAATTCACCGCCGCCGGGGTCGAGACGCGGGTCTTTCTTGCGACCTGGAACCAGCCATTCAACGGCGTTGACGAGATCGTTTTTGGCGACCGGTTCGACGACGTCATGATGATTCAGCCTCCCACTGAGGAGGAGGTGGTGGAGATGATCGGCCTGACGACCCTGGCCGACGACCGCTTCGGGGTGCGCAACACCTTCTACCAGTATTTCCTGGCGCGGCTGGCGCTGAACGCCGTCAATCTGACCGGGGACTACGACTTCATCGTCCACACCCGGTCCGACCTGAACATCGCCCTCGGCCCGTTCTTGCCGGAATGGCTCGCGCGCCCTGATCTCTATACGACCATCCATTGTCGCGAGGACGGCCAGGCCTTCATCAACGACCAGTTTTCCGTGGCGGGGCCGAAGGTCATGCTCGATGCCTGGACCTACCGGTCGTTGGAGGATCTGCGGGAGCTGTTCTCCACCGCGGTCATTCCCGAGGACATCCTCCAGTCCATGCTGACCCGATCGGGGATCACGGCGCGCCAGATCCAGATCACCCAGTGGGAACTGGATCCCGTGCGCGGGTCGCCCTACGAGCCGGCGCCGGCGCCGGCCCCGCCCGAACCTGAACTCGTCCCCGTGGAATCGGTCGCCGCCTTCGAGCCGGTCGCCGCGCCGGAAAGCCAACCAGAGAATGCGCCGGTGACGGCGATCGATGCGGTCTGAGCCGCGGCTCCCGCCTATTTGTTCACGAGCGACAGAAGAGTCTTCCTGGCCCGTTTCCAACCAGCGGGCCTGGGCTGAGGCGTCTGCGGCGTCGCGTCGGGACGGCGCGGGCGTTCTGGCGCAGCGATCACTGGAGGGGCGTCGACTTCCAGGCCAGTGCGGGCGCGGAAGCCTTCGACGCCGCCGGTCTGGGCGAACTCGGCCGAGTTGACGAAGACGGCGATGACCACCTCAGGTCCATGCCGACGCAGGGTCTGGAGATGGTGGAAGACCTCGTCGGAGCTGGGCGAGCGGTTGTTGAACACCTTGTAGAGGGCCTCGATGAGGGGCCGCTCGTCATGGGTGACTTCCACCGCCCGGGCCCGGCGATAGCGGTCGAGATAGGCGTTGATTTCCAGGTCCACCGCCACGCCCGTCGCGACGGCTTCGGGGCCGAGCGACTTGTAGATCGCGAAGACCTCGCGGAAGAAATCGCGCCGGGTCTCGATCCGTCCATCGACCCGGACCTCGTCCAGCCAGACCCCCGCGCCGGTATGGCCCAACGCCAGGAGGGTCGACAGATAGGGGGGCATGACGAATCCGTCGAGCATGTCGACGCCTTCCAGCCGGGCGCGCTCGGGCCGTTCCAGCTTGTCGAGCGCCTGATCCGCCAGCTCGCACATCACCGAACGAGTGGGATGGTTCACCGTGTGCAGAGGCTGTTCCGTGGTCAGCCGCCCCGCGATGATCTCGGAGACGCGCAGGTCAGTCGCGGCGGCGTGCTCGCGACGCATCAGCTCTAGCGTGGTCTGGGACAGTTCGGCATGAACCAGTCCGGCGGGCAGAAAATCGGACGTGCTGGTGTCGTCCACGAATTGGTCCGCCTCCTTGCCGCGCAGGAAATAGTCCAGGGCGTGGGCGTCGTGATAGGCCAGCCGGCCGTTGTGCCAGGCTGTCATCGCGAAACACTGCGGCAGCTGACCCCGGTGATAGACGACGGGGAAGGTCAGGATCTTGGCGTCTGAACGGGCATTGGCCCTGATCCATTGGGTCGAAAGAATCTCGGTGCCGCGGTAGTTCTCACCAACGGGCTGGGCCAGGATGACGTCCGCGGTAGCGACGTCGCGGCGATAGTCCTCGACCTCGGCATCCAGGTCGATGCTGAACACCTGACGCGTCACCACCTCGACCGAAGGACCGCAGGCTTCGGCCAGCAGGTCGCCGAGCGTGGGCGCCTGACAGTTGCCGTGCACGTAGATTTTCAAGCTCTTCATCCGAAACGCGGAGACCGCATCCGTTCGACCTTTCGATCCTGCAGCGGGCGCCTGTCAAGACGGCCCGCGGGCGAACCGGGGCGCCGCGCTCAGAACGGCAGCTGGTCGCGGGATGCGAGGCTGTCGATCAGGGCGGCCTTCAGCGCCGGGCCGGAAAGGGTGGATCGCGAACCGTTCAGAACGCCCGAAATCCGGTCGGCCATGGCGGCGTGGTCCGAGGGACCCACGCATAGATCAGGGTTCAGATTGATCTCGGGACAGGAGGAGACGTTGGACGAGATCACCGGCACCCCGTGGTTCTGGGCCTCCAGGATGGGCAAGCCCAAGCCCTCGTAGAAGGAGGGAAACACCAAGGCGTCGGCCTCGGCGTAGAGACGCGCCAGACAGTCGTCGGACGCCTGGCGGAACCAGCGCACCCGGTGCCCTGAGGCCGCCAGGGCGTCGAAGAAGCGGGCGACCTGTTTCAACGGCACGCGCTCGCGGCCGACGACATCGATGTCAAAGCCTTCGCCCGTCTGCGCGGCCCGCTCCAGACTGGCGCGGGCGCCGCTGAAATTCTTGCGGATATCCAGAACATTCACCAGCAACAGGCGTTTGCGTTCGCCCGCGCGGCCGATGTCGACCTTCACCCGGGCGCCGGGGTCGGGAATGAAGGGAATGACGGAGCGCACCTTGTCGCCCTCCGCCCCTTCCAGCCGATAGAAGGCGACGAAGTCGCGAGCACTGCTCTGACTGACGCAGAGAATTCGGGTGGCGTTGCGAATATAGGCCCGATAGCCGAGGTCGTGATCATGGGCGAAGGCGTAGATGTCCATCACCGCCCCCAGGTTCAGGGCGCCGCAGGCGACGAGATTGGGCACCATGTCGTGAACGATGCCGATGGTGAAGGCGACATCGGGCATGCCCTGGCGGCACAGCCAGGGATCGGTCAGGACCGAGATCTCGAAATCCTCGATCCGGACGGCGTTCCGGGTCCAGCGGAAGACCCTGGGGGCGCGCGGCGCGGCGAACCGGTCCGGGAGGGGCAGGCCGGAAGCGGACGTCCAGTCCGGGGCGTCGTCCCGGCGATCGCCGACCATGGCCAGGGTCTGGTCCAGCGACAGGGCGGGGCCGCGCAGGATTCGCCCGTCTTCGGGCGTGCCGAGGGTGACGGAATAGCCGGCCCGCTGCAGCTGACGCCAATAGTGGAAGGTGACCCGGCGCACACCGACATGTTCGGTCAGGAAGTCGCGGTCGACGATCAGGATGGCGGTCTTCGACATCGTCATCGACCCTCCACGAGGGCGCACTTCACCAGGCCGACGCCCAGAAGCCGGTCGTCGATCCCACCGGGTTGGGCGGCGTGAGAGATCAGCCGCTTGGAGCGGAAGGTCAGGCGGATTTCACGGCTGTCGAGCCGGCGCGGCAAGGCGACGCGGACCTCGCGGCGCGAGCGCAGCGGCGACAGGGTCCAGCGGCCCAGCTCCTTGTCGCCGAAATGGATGCTGACCACCTGCTCGGGCAGGGCGGGCCCGGCCACAGTCTGGATCGTCGACACGAATTTGAGACGCCGCCGGGGCGGTTCGGCCAGGTGGAAGATCAGTTCAGCGGAACGGTCCGCCGCCCAGACGCCCCAGCTCTCCTGCGGCCGCCAGCCGCGTCCCATGACCAGCTTGCCGGCGCCGTCCGAGGCGAAGACGATTTCCTTGCCCGGGCGATAGGCGAAATCGTCGTGTCGGCGGCTGACCCGCACCGACGTCAGGGTCACGGGGGACAGCGGCGTCAGCGGCCCGACGGGCGGCCGCACCAGCCAGACATGGAAAAGATGGCTCTCGGTGGCGTCGAGGTGGGGCAGGCGGACCTGAAGCGTCCGGTCGTCGACGACCTCGAACGGGCGATCCATCGCATTGACCCGAATCCCAAGAAGTCCCGCCAGATCACCTGCCGTGGCGAAGCTAATGCGCAGGGAGACATCGTCGTCCAGCACCGGCAGGCGGAAGCTGAACACCGGCGCCTCAGCCCCTGACCACCTGAGGCCCGGGCCGGTCGGCCGCCAATCCCGGGGCAGGATCAGGCCTTGGGCGACGAAGGCCGAGGGGGATTTCGCTCCGGTGAGGTCGAGTTCGGCCTCCATCTCGATGGGCGCGTTTCCCGCCACCCTGCGCGGCGCCTCGGCCAGGGCCAGGCCCATGGGGCCGATGGGCGTCTCGCCGCCCCAGTCGGGGGCCTCGGTCTGAGCATAGGCGTCTTCCAGCCAGGGCAGGCGTTCGAAACCCTCGATGAAGCCCTTGCGCGGCGGCTCGCTGGTCAGCAGCAACGAACGGCAGGGACGGGCGACGATCCCGGCCCTGTCCAGGCGTCGTGACAGATCGACGTCCTCCGCCTGGCCCCAGAGCAGCAGTTCGCTCCAACGGATCGCGGCCAGCAGGCGGGTCTTGGCGATGATCACGCCGCCGTTCACATAGGCGAACGGGTGATAGTCGCCGAACTCCATCCAGCCAGGCGTGGTCCAGTTCAGATCGTCGGACAGCATGACCCAATCGGGCAGGCCGAACCCTTCGGTGGTCACCTGATGCGGCACGACGACGCCGAAATCGCCGCCGAAATCGGCCATGCGCAGCAGGAAGTCGTCCGGGACCGAATAGCGGTCGTGGGCGATCAGGACGTTCTCGCGGGTCGCCTTTGCGACCAGGGCGTTCTTCTTGTGAGTGATCCAGCCGACGCTGGCGAAGCGGTCGGACTGGGGCACATGCACGATGCGTTTGGCCAACGGCCCCAGGTCGGACAGGATCGAATCCGGGCCGCAGATCAGGATCTCGCTCGATGCCCCCCCGTGATGATCCGCCCTCAGTACACTGCGAATGAAGGTCTTCACCGCTTCGGGGCGGCGCCCGTCGGTAATGATCGCGAAGGAGAAGTCGGCCGCCGACGCCGGGCGGGGCGCGCCGTGACCCAGCCGCAGGCTGATCACGAACTGCAGGTCGGACAGCGTCTGGTCGATGAGTTCGTAGGCGCCGCCGGTCCAGCGTTCGATGAAATTGGCGAACTGGAACACGCTGAGGAAGGCGGACTGCCGGGCCCGCACGACCAGAACGCCGCCAGGCCGCAGCGCGCGCAACGCCTCGTCGAGGACCAGAGGCCATTGCTTGATCTGACCCAGATCCCGCTCGACCAGATAGGCGATATCGAAGGCCTGATGCGAGCCAGGCGGCAGGCGAAAGTCCTGGTGCGGATCGAACAGGGCGCTGCCGTCGACCATGTCCGCGCGCGGCGGCAGCGAACCGGCCCACAGGACGTCACCCGAAAGGCCGGCCAGAATCTCAGGAACGATAGGCTGCAAGTCGGCCGTCTCCGAAGCCGTCTCGACGGCGACCCTGTCCTGAGGAACCGGGACTGAATGGTCAAGTGCGGCTGTGCGGCGCGCGGCTCGCGAAGCCGGTCGGGGAAGAGCGTGCCCCCACTTCACCGCATTGACCTGCGCGGACGGCATCGTCTAGCAACGGGGCGCCGGATGATGCCGATCCGGCAGGCCGAACGGGTGGATTATTGTGGCTGAGAGCATGAAACGGCGGTTCGCCCGCGTCACCCGTCCGCTCCGCGAAGATTTTTCCATGAAGGGGTTCGCTCGCATGACGCGGCCCTGGCGGATGAAGCGCCAGGAGCGGAGGGCCGCCGCCGCCCTGAGCGCCAGCCGACCGGCGACTCCCATCCCTTCCCATATCGACCATGCCCGACTGACCTCGCTGGAGGGGCGGGTCGAGCGGCTGCAGGCCGGCTGGAACCAGCACCTTCCTGGTCTTCTGAACAGCGTCACCCTGGCGGTGAGCGAGGCGCGGAGCGCCGACCGCGTACATGCGCGCATTGACGCTCTGCGTGAGGATATGGACCGGCTGACCGCGAGGCTCGACCTGGGCCTGCTCGACCTCAAGGCCCGCATGGACCAGTTCACGCCGTCCGGTCCTGACGAGGGTGGAGCGCGGATCCTGTCGATGGGCGCAGTCGCCGAGGCCCTGGCCGGGGAGTTGACCTTGCAGTTCGTCGCAGGGGACGCGCCGAAGCCCGGCACGATCGTCGTCGCTCGCGCAGCGGCGCCGGGCGTCGATGTGGTGTCTCCTGACGCGGATCTGTCCTTTGGGCAGGGGCGGGTCAAGGAGATCGTCGTCGAGGCGGGCTATCCCCTCGGCGCTGACGAGGCCGCGACGCGGGCCCTGATGGCGCAATGGTTCAACCTTCTCGACGCCGGTGGTCGGCTTACGCTTCACCGTTTCGATGTGCTGGACATGGTCGGCGCCTTGTCGAACGGGAGTCTGACCTTGGACGACGCGCGCGCTCGACTGTCGGCGGCGCCCCTGCAGGCCTCGCCCGCCGGCCTGTCCGCAGAGTCCCTGAAGACCGCCGCCGCCGCCGCCGGATTGCGCGAGGTGCGGATCACCCGCGGCAAGGCCAGCCTTGGCTTCACGGTCCAGGGCCGGCGGCCCGCGGCGAAGTCCTGAGCGGATGGGCGCGGCGGATCGACCCCTTCAGGTCGTCGTCGTCTGCCCGTGGTTTTTCCGGGGTGACGCCGTCGGCGCGGCGGCGCGCGAGACCTACGCCCAGCTCGCGGCCCGGCCGGATATGCGAGTCACGGGCCTGTGGACCGCGAACGACTACGACGAGGTGAAGGGCCGCAAGGTCGAGACCCTGGCCGACCTTCTGCTGGACCCCGACTTTCTGCGCGCCGATGTGATCGTCTACGTCTTCGCCGTCTACCATCCGTTCTTCGATGCGGTCCTGCTGGGCAACGGCCATGCGAAACAAGTCGTTCGTTTTCACAACGTCACCCCCAAACGGCTGATGCCCGAGAAGCACTGGCCGGTGATCGAGAAGTCGTTCGTCCAGATCCAGGCCTTCTCCGGCGCCGATGCCCTCTGGGCCGACAGTCGCGAGAACGCCGAGGAACTGGCGCGCAACGGCCAGGGCGGGGCCCGGGTCTCGGTGGTCCCCCTCGGGGTCGAATTCCCGGCTCGCGCGCGTCTGGCTGACAAGCCGCGCGCCCGGATCGAACTGCTCTATGTCGGCCGGTTCTTCCAGTCCAAGGGCGTACACGAGTTGATCCAGGCGGCGGACCGGCTGCGGCGAATTTCGACGACGCCCTTCGTGCTGCGGCTGGTCGGCAATCTGCGCTTTTCCGACCCGGACTATGTCGAAGGGCTTCACGCGCTGCTGCGTGAGCTGGATTTGGGCGACAGCATCGATTTCGTCGGCGCCGTATCTGACGCCGAAATGGCCGCCGCCTACCGCCGCGCCCATGTGCTGGTCACCGGTTCGCGCCACGAGGGCTTTTGCGTCCCGGTGATCGAGGGGCTGGCCGCCGGCTGCGTGCCCGTCAGCTATGCGATCAGCAACCTCCGCTATATCGCAGACGGGCTCGGCGTCCTGGCTCTGGACGATACGCCCGAGGCTCTGGCGGAGGCGTTGAAAGGCGTGATCGACGCCCTGGGCGCGGACGGGGCGCGGCGGCTGTGGCTGGATCGCGGGTCGATGTCTGTCGAGGCATTCGACCTCGCCGGATCGGCCTATGTCGAGGGTTTCACCCGCGAGCGCTTCGGCGAGCGGATCGCCGGGCGGGTCCGCGATCTGGCCAACCCGCCCCCGTCGCCCGGGACAGACGCCTGGTACGGCGGCCTCCCCCTCGAGTGACGCGGGGTCAGGCGGCGGCTTCGGGCTCTGGCAGCGCCGCCGGCGGTTCGCTCTCCAGGGGCGAGAAGCTGACGCGGCAGCCGGTGATCTCGAGATCGCCGTCGAACACCGACCGGTCCAGCCAGACCCGCAGTTCCACGACAGCCGGTTCGGTCCAGACCTTGGAAAGCGTCAGGGCGTAGACGCCGGACGTGGTGAGCAGGTGGGTCGCGACGTCCACGTCGTGCTGGGTGCCCCATTCGAATCGAAGCTCGACCTTGGCGCGATCGATCCTCAAGGCGAAGTCCACATCCACGGTCCAGCGCCCGGGGCTGAGTTCAAGATAGGGGCCGTAACGCAGAAGACGGCGGCGGCCGGTCAGGTCCGTCATCCTCCGGCCCGGACCACTGGCCTCGGTGCTCAGGACGATGTCTGTCGGCCAGTTGACCGAGACGCCCGGCGTCGGGGGCAAGGTGCGATAGAAGGCCAGAGGTCCCTCGGCGCCGCGCACCGTCGGCGGCGGGCCCTCGCGGGTGATCGTCCCCAGACCCGGAAAATCCAGGCTCTGCAGGCGGCCGTCGGCGACGGGCCAGCCGGCTGCGGCCATTTCTGCTGCCCGGGCGTATTGCACCGCGACGACCCGGGTGGCGGCATCTCGGTCCAGGGCGTGCACCGTCTCGAACGCCTCGGCAGCCCGGTCCGGGTCATCAGCGATGATCAGCCGCTGCAACGGCGCGCAGACTTCGCCCAGACGGGCCTCGAACACATGGATCAGCGTGTCGTGCGCGTCATCCGGAGGGGTTTGGTCGGGGCCGAGTTCGACGATGCGCCAGCCGGCGGCGGCGGCGGCGGCGTTGGCCGCGTCGCGCCAGGCCGTCCCTTGGGCGGCGGGCAGGTGAACCAGGCAGAGGCGATGCGCGCTCATGCGGCGCGCAGCCAGGTGTAGATATCGACGGCCTCCTCGATGTCGTCGAACATCTTGGCCTTTCCGCTCTCGATGATCAGCGCCCGCGAGCAGTGCTGGGCGATCAGATTGGTGTCGTGAGACGCCATCATGAAGGCTCGGCCGGCGCGGTGCTGGAACAGTTCACGCTGGCATTTTTCCTGAAAACGGGCGTCACCCACCGCGACCAGTTCGTCGATCAGATAGCAGTCGAACTCGATCGCCAGCGACAGGCCGAAGGCCAGCCGCGCCCTCATCCCCGACGAATAGTGTTTGACCGGCAATTTGAGCGAGGCGCCCAGCTCGGCGAAGTCTTCGACCCGGTCGTAGATTTCGCGGAAGTTGCGATTATAGAGCCGAGCCAGGAATCGCATGTTGTCGATGCCGGTCAGGCTGCCCTGAAACCCGCCGCCCAGACCGATCGGCCAGGACGCCGTCATCGTCCAGTTGATCCGGCCGCTGCTTGGGGCGAGCACCCCGCCGAGAATTTTGATCAGCGTGGACTTTCCCTGGCCGTTTCGACCGAGGATCGCCAACCGGCCGTCGCGCGGAAGATCGAAGCTGAGATCGCGGAACACAGCGCTGTGACCCGTCGGATAGGTCTTGCTGACCTCCTGAACGCGAAGGCCGATATTGGCGGGGACCAGGTCCTTCACGTCTGCTGGTGCTCCTTGATCCCGGCCCAGATCAGCCAGCCCACGCCGTACAGCATCAGGCTGGTGAACAGTACGGTCAGGAAGCTCATCAGACGGCGCGGCTGGGTCGATTTGTCGGCCAGATCCGGATTCACGACCCGGTCGAGATACAGTCTCTGGCGACTGGCGTCCTGCTGGGCCGACAGCACGGCGGCCGTGGCCTGGGCCAGTTCGCGGTCGGCGAATTCGCGGGCCAGCACCAGGTTTTCATAATCGGCGATCTTGGGCGCAAGCGACCCGGAGTCGCCCACGATTTTGGCGCGCTCCGCGGCGATCTGGCTTTCATAGGCGGCGATGCGGCCGTCGATGCCCGGCAGTTGCGGGCTCTGCGGCGCCTGGTTGGCGATCTGGGCCCGCTCGGCGCGCAGGCCCGCGACGGTTTCCAGCAGGCCGCCGATGAGCGAGCCGCTCTCGGTCGCGCTGCGCGCCGGGTCGATGAATTTCTCACGGTTGCGGAAGTTGGTGATGTCGATCTGCGCCTTGGTCAGCTTGGCCCGGGCCTGTTCGACGGCCGACTGGGCGTTGGTGACGGCGTCGGTCGAGGCCCGCTCATTCATCCGGTTGATCAGCTGTTCGCCGCCCTCCAGGAGGCCTTCGGCCATGGCCCGGGCGTCCTGCGGACTGAAAGCCTCGGTGCGCAAGGTGCTTATGCCGGTGGTGGAATCATATCCGACGACGATCCGCTTCTGATAAGCGTGGAAGGTGTCCTCTTCGTTCGGCGTTTGCCAAGGCGACGGATAGCGCGAGAAAATGTCGGCGTTTCGGCCCTTCAGGATGGCCTTGACGTTGATGCGGCGGGACAGATCGCGCAGGCCGTCGCGGCTGTTGACGTATTCGTGCACGGCGAATGCGTCTGAAGACCCCGTCGACAGGCCGACGCCCTGGAGCGCGACGCCCAGGCTGGAGGGCTGGGTCTGCTGCGGCATCCGCACGATAAACCGCGCCTCGGACACATAGCGATCGGAGGCGAGCAGGAAGAAGTAGAAGGCCGCGACCACGCTGGGGACGATCACGACGATCACGAAGGCGAGCGGCACCTTGCGCCAAAACGGCTTTGCCGGGCGCTGATAGGTGAGGGCCTCGGGAACGGGGCCGATGTAGTTCAGCTTCGGATCGCTCATACCGTATATCTGTCTGATGCGCCGCCAGGCGGGCGTTGGGCTGGGCTATTCCACATCGAGACGGTCTCGCGAGATAGCGATCAGGATGAAGCCGATGAAGTTCAGCGCGCAGCCGAACATGAAGGCGTAGTAGGTGTGATAGGTCGTCGGCACGAACTCGCCGAACACCCCGGCGCGAAGCATTTCGATCGGGTGGGGGAAGGGCATGTAGAGATAGATCGACGCAATGTGGGCGGGCACCCAGGCGATCATGAAGAAGGCCCCTGACAGGGGGACCAGAACATACATGAGAAGGGTGATCAGCCGTTCCATCACCTCGAACCGCATCGCCGCCCCGGCCAGGACCAGACCGGTCCCCATGCCGATCCACGCGAGCAGCATCCAACCAGAATACAACAGGATGTAGTCGTGCGGCAGGGATACCTGACCCAGACAGAACAGCACAGTATAGACGACGAGGAATGCGATGGTCGCACCGCCCAGTTCGAGCAGGTTACGGGCCAGGATGATGTGCACGGGTGTGATCAGCCGGTGGTGTAATAGACCCATGTTGGCCGGCATCGCGGTAACCGTGTAGGTCACTTGGTGGCGCAGCAGCAGCACGCACATATAGCCGGTCATGGTGAAGGCCGAGACGCGGATGCCGTGCTCGTATTCCGGCTTGGTCGCCGTCCACAGGATGATGACGCCGAAGCAGAAGGACAGCGGCTCGAGAACGAGCCAGGCGAAGCCGAGTCCCTCACGGCCGAAGCGCGTGCTGGTTTCCCGCATCATCAGCGCGCCGATGATGCGCAAATGCTTGGAAATCGTCTTCAGTCCCATACGCTTAAGCTCGGCCCTTCCCGTATCAGCCAGACCACGGTCCCCATGCCGCGGCGCCGATGATCCCGGGTCAGGGAACGCCGGCGACCGGAGTTGGACCGTTCCCGTGAAACTGCCCGCGTCAGGTGCTTATGTTAGTGATAATTCTCAAAAAACCGGGGTCGCGGGCCTTCATCCCGGGGCTTGGGTAGGGATTAGCAGTATTCCAAAATAGCATCCAGCATTTCCTAGCGCCGCAGTTAACCTCCCCAAACCCGGTCATCAGAGGGCGTTTTCTGGAGCGCGCGCATCGGACATCAGGCCTTATCCGACCCCCAGCCTTTTGAGCGTTGACGCCGCGCGCCAGGTGACGCCCTCCTTGATCGAAGCGAGTTCCGCCTGGCGATCCGCGAGTCGCTGGCCGAGGTCGTGACGCTCGGCGATGGCGCTGTCCCGTTCGGCGACGACGGCGTCGCGATCGGTCCCGGCCTGCTCGAGAGCCGCTTGCAGCCCGGCTTCGCGCGCCGCCGATTCCGCGAGTCGCCCAAGGGCGGCGGCGCGGCCTTCTTCCGCATCGGTCAGGGTCCGTGACAACGCCTCCAGTTCTTCCGACCGGGTCTCGGCGAGGCGCGCCAGCCGCATGTTCTCCTGAACCGCTCCGTCCATGCGAATCTGGAGGTCATCGCGCGCGGCCGCGATCTCGTCCCGGGCCTGTTGCAGAAGACCCAGTTCCTCTAACGCCGCCGCCAGATCCCCGGCGAGGCTCTCGGCCTGTTCCCTTGAGCGGGCGTCGTCCGCATGCGCGGCGGAGAGTTCGGCGTTGGTCTTCGCCGTCGCCGTCGTGGCGTGCTCCAGATCGTCCTGGGCCGCCCGGTGGGCGACTTCCAGATAGGCCAGGGCCCGTCGCGCCTCTGCGGCTTCCGCCGTGGCGGCCTCGCGGGCGATCCGTTCATAGTCGAGGGTCAGCCGCAAGCCCTCGAGCTCGGCCAGCAGTTCGGCGGCGCGTGCCGCCGATCGGGCCGCGTCCACCTCCAGATCGCCCTCGCGGGCGCGCGTCGCGTCGAACGCGAACATGATCCGACTCCGGTCGCGTTCCAGCGCCGCATTGGCGTTGACCTGGATCTTGAGGGCCTTGAGCGTCGCGTCGGCCTCGTCCCGGACCGCAGCGGTTCCGGCCTCGGCGACCGACAAGGCTTCGGTCAGTTCCGCCTCGCGGGCCACGGCGGCCAGCCGAAGCCCCTTTTCGTATTCGGCATCGGCCAAGGCGTTGTGGACGGCGGCGCGCGCGTGCGAGGCTTCCCTCGCGTTGTCCTCCTGATAAGCCTCCAGCATGGATCGGGTCTCGGCCAGTTCGGCGGTCAGGCTCTCGGCCCTGCCGTTCGTTTCGACCCATTGCTCGGTCAACGCGGTGTGGGCTTGCCGAAGCTCCATGGTCGCCGCTTCGGTGGCTTCGAACCCGACTTTCAACTGGTCAAGTTCGGCCGTCCGCGCCGCCAGGGCGGCCGCCTGGGCCGTGGCCTGGAGTTCAAGGGCGATCCTGAGATCGGTGAGTTCGGCCGCCTGCTCGGCGATTCGGACCTCATAGGTCTCCTGCAAGGCCGCGCCCGCAGCCTCCGAGGCCTCCAGCGCGACCTTCAGGCGTTGGGTCTCGGCGCCCGTGTAGGCCAGTATCGCGTCTCGCTCCTCCGCGACAATGGCGCGGCTGAGGGCCGTGCGTCGGTCTTCGGCCTCGGCGAACAAAGCTTCCTGGTCGATCAGGGCCTGGCGCGCATCGTTCAGATCTGACTGCAAGGCGTCGTTCTCGTCCTGCAGCGGCGAGGCCTCATCCTCGTACGTGACCGTCGTGGCGGAATAGCTGAGCGCACCTTGGGGGGCGCGCTGTCCCAGTCTTCGCGGCGCCGCATCGGCGGCCTCGAAATAGGCCTGGGTATAGGTCGCGTGGGCTCGATGCTCGGCCCAGGCCGAAGCCACCATCTCCTCGCCCAGCGCCTGTTCGGCCGAAGTGGCGCCAAGGGCCGCATAAGCGCTGTCGACCAGAAGGCGGACGGTCAGTTTGGTCGTTTCCGGGTTCTGGATCGGTCGCCAGGGTGCATCGACATGAGTAGTCGCATCGCCCAGGTCGAGTGCCTGTCCGGTCGTTTCGCGAATCCGCGCCTCGGTCTTGAGGCGATAGGCGTCGTCGCTCGCGAGCCGCGTCACATCGATGACGATGTCGGCTGATCGCGTCGCATGCAAGGTCATATACACGTGCCAGGCGACGAAGATGGCGAAGGCGTCATCGTAGCGACTTTCGATCGCCATCGGGAAATCGGTCTCGATGTCCGCCGGCGTGAAGGTCTTGAGCAGGTCCATGAACGCATCGTCGCGGGACCGCGCGATGATCAGGAACAGATATTCGAGGAAGTAGAGGTTGCCGGTCCGGTGCTGGCCCGAGAAAGAGTTCCATTGATGGAACAGGTTGCGATGGATCAGGATATGGGTCCCGCCAAACCGACGCTTCAAGGCGTCGGCCCGCCCCAGGGTGCGGGTGCAGGTGAGGACGGGAATACGGCCCGCATCCTGGGCGTTGGCGATCAGACCCGCGACATACTTCACCTCGCCGGAGGGGAGGTCGCCGCCGAGGCCGCCGTCGGGAAAGAAGGCGGCCGCAAGGGCGGGCTCGCCGGTGAAGCCGCGAATCCCGCCCGCCGGGTCCATCAGCGGAATGAATTCCAGAAAATAGGGCGCGCCGGACGGGTGGCGCGAACGCCATTGATCGCTCTGCACGGTGCGGGCGGCGTCCATGCGCAACCCGCCGAGCGCCTCATGGAAGATTTCGTAATAGGCGCGGAATGCCGGGCGCTCGCGAAAATGTTTCCACAACCAGGTGCTGGACGTCCGGAAGCCGGAATGAAGGAAGACTGGTGCGGGGCCGGCTGCGGCGGGAGGCGCGACCGTGATCGCCTTCTTCCCGGGAAGGGTTTCAGCGGTGGCGGTCACCGTGGCTTTGACCGGCGTTTTGGCCGGCCGGGGTCGAACGGCCTTGGTCATGGAATGCCTTCTCCGGCTGGACTCACCTGCCGCGACCGGTCCTCGAGCGTCGACATGGAGTCGAGTTTATCGAGCGCCGTCGATCCCGCGCAAGGCGGGACGTCGTTGTCGGCCGGTATTACAGATTTGCGACAAAGATCGAGGCGTTGCGGCGGGCCTATTGGCCGACGGTGCGGCGAAGCTCTTCGTATTCCTCGTCGCTGATCTCGCGATCCACCCAGGCGTCGGTGCAGTATTGTTTGAGATAGTGCTTGATCGGATTTTCCCCCCAGTCGAGGAACGTGTGGTACTTACCGCCACCTTCATAGTAGCTGAACGCGCCCATCAGATTGAATTCCGAAACCTGATTTGGAATTATAAGCTTAGCTTCCAGTTCTTCATACGTATAACCGTTGGCTTCTACGAACCACGCTTCAAGGTCTTTGTACAATTCCTTGGGGTAGATAAGCGGAAACAGGGCCATGAATTCGTAATCGACCTGACGATTCATCAGTCGGGAGGTGATGAATTGCCAAGGATTCAAGTGTTTCTGCCTGTAGAACCAATCATAGTCTTTGTAGTACATGGCTGGCTTGTCGTCGAAAAAGTAGTCTTGAGGCTTAAAGGCCTCGAAGAAAACGCAGTCACTATCAACATGGCAGATGTAATCTGTGTCGATGTAGTCCGTTGCTCTCAGCTTCGTGATCTGCTGGCCGATATAGTCGTTCTCGTAGGCAGGGCAGATTTTCAAACGCCCGACAGGCGAGGCGTTTACGATGGGGCGGATGAACTCGACCGCCTTTTCCTGGCAGACGATCACCACGTCGTCGAAGCCGGAGCAGAACCGGGCGATTGAGGCGAGGCAGAAGCCCAGTCGGGCGGCATCCTTCTCATAGGTGCGAATAAGGATGCCGTGAGTGCCGAAACGCTTCATGGGTACAGAGGCCTTGCTTGCGGAGACGATTACAATACCCTCTCCGTCCTATCGGACAAACCCCTACCACCCAGCGACGGCGCCATGAAAATCTTCGTTTACGCGAATTGCCAGGGGCAGGCCTTCAAGACTTTCCTGCCCCAGCTGAAGGACGGCCTGGCGATTCGTCACGTCGAAAACTGGCTGGCCCTGTCGGGCGAAATTCCTGTGGATTCCTTTCTGTCGGATCTGCGGGAGGCCGACGTTCTGATCTACCAGCCGATCGGTGAGCAGCACGGCTTCCTGTCCACGTCCGACAAGGTTGACAGTCTGATCGGCGCCGTTCGTCCGGACTGCCAGCTGATCTCGTTTCCCTACATCTACAACGACGGGCTGTGGCCGATGCTGGAGGAGGGCGGCAAGGTGCTCAACGGTTCGGTGGTCGACCCGCTTCTGGAGGCCGGCGCCGGAGAGGAAGAGATTTTCGCAGCCTATGACGAGGATCGGCTTGATTTCCGGTTTGCCGAGCGTCTTGAGAACACCGTGCGCATACTCGCCGACCGTGAAGCCGAGACCGATGTCCGGGTCGCCGATTTTATCTC
Organism: Brevundimonas goettingensis; assembly: GCF_017487405.1. NCBI lineage: Bacteria > Pseudomonadati > Pseudomonadota > Alphaproteobacteria > Caulobacterales > Caulobacteraceae > Brevundimonas > Brevundimonas goettingensis. The sequence goes on from NZ_CP062222.1 coordinate 3,794,805, forward strand.
GAACCAATTCCGGCGGCAGGAACTCTTCCTGACCCAGAACCACCCGACCACGCCGACGATCGTGGAGATGATCAACCAGGTCGCGCCCCGGCTCTGGGATGCGCCCCGGGTTCTCGACGCCGCCGAATTCGATCCGAACATCGTCGGCCTGCCGGGACGAATCCCTGTCGATCGCTATGCGCATCGGGAGTTGGGCCTGACCTATCAGGCTGAGCCCGACGAGGGCGCAGAACACTATTTCCGCAACCTGCTGCGGATGCACATGGCCAACTGGGCGGCCGACCGGGCGGCGGTGGACGCGGCGGCCTGATATCAGGCGAACAGGTCTGGGCGGCGAATCTGCAGCGCCTGGACCAGGATCAGGGTCTTGGCGTCAGGCAGGGCGCCCGAGGCGGCGGCGACGGCCAGATCGGCGAGGCTGATCTCGCGCACGGTGATGTTCTCGTGTTCCTCCGCCGCGCCCCCGCCGACGCCGAAGCGATCCGTGGCCTCATAGGGCGCGAGATAGAGATGCAGCCGCTCGGTGGAAATCGAAGGTATGGTCCAGGCATGGACCACAAGTTCGAGCGTGGTCAGCCGGACCCCGCCCTCCTCCATCGCCTCCTGCAGGATGCGATCGGCGGGATCGCTGCCGTCCAGCCGGCCGGCGATGGTCTCGATGATGTCGCCGCCGCCGGCCAGCAGCACCGGGACGCGGGGCTGGGAGATAACCAGGGCGACCTTGCGCACCGGGTCGTAAGGCAAGACGGCGACGCCCGGGCCGTGATCCTCGATATGGCGCTCCACCACGGCGCCGTCGGGCATACGGACCTCGGTGCGCCGCACCTTGACCCAGCCGCCCAGAATCTCGACGTCGCGAACGACTTCCGCCTTCACCGCAGGGGTCTTCATTCGGGGCTCAGCCCCAACGATCCACGTCGACCTCTGACTGCATGATGCGCAGCTCGGACCAGCGTTCGGCGAAGGCGGCGTAGGCGTCGGTCTTGCTGGTCTCGCTCAGGGTCTCGGTCGCCGCATAGACGGCCTGGGCCATGTCGTTCCAGGAGAAGGTCGCGGCCCGCTCAAGTCCCTTGCGCCGAAGCGCCACGCGGTTCGCCTCGACCTGCACCGAACCAAGAGCGGCGACCATCTCGGGCGCCGAGGAGCCTTCGATGGTGATGCAGGCGTCGCCGGCCACCTCTCCGAGAGATCCGCGTTTGGTGGTGATGACCGGGCAGCCGCAGGCCATGGCTTCCAGCACGGGCAGGCCGAAGCCTTCGTAAAGCGACGGATAGACCAGGGCGAGAGCGCCGGTATAGGCCGCGGCCAGCTCCGCATTGGTGGCGACGATCCGCTTGATCTTCATCCCGGGCGGCAGAAGGGCCAGACTGGCCGGATTGATTTCCGGTTCGCCGCCGATGCACAGGATGTCGAAATCGGTGCGCTTGATCGCGGCGACGGCGTCGAAGAACAGCCGGGTGTTCTTGTAGCCGAGATGCTGCTCGCGCGATCCGACCATCACAACATAGGGCCGGTCGAAGCCGACGGCGTCGCGCAGGGCCTGAACGGCCGCTTCCGTCGCCGGTTTGAACACCGCCGTGTCATAGCCGAGCAAGGCCACTTCGGCGGCGTTCGCCGTATGGGGATAGAGCCGGATCAAGTCCGTGCGCGTGCTCTCGGAGATCGAGATCGTCGACCGGGCGTAGGAGATGGCGACGGCCTTTTCCTGCCAGTGACGGTGCGACAGGTCGAAGTCGAACAGCTCCGGAATCATGTCGTAGACCATCAGGAACATCGGAGTGGTCAGCGGTGTCGTGTAGTAGGTCGAGGTGAAGACATCGACCTTGTAGAAGTCGCACACCTTCTGGATCAGGATGCTGTCATCGGCCGTGTAGTGGTCCTTGTAGGCCGGGAAAGGAATCCGCTTCAGGCCCGGGATATCCGGGATTCCGCCCCGATCCAGGATCAGGACCTCCAGCCGGGTGTCGGCGATCAGCAGGGGCAGGATCGATTGCCAGACCCGGGCGATGCCGGAGCTGGCCAGTTGGAAGAAGACGCCGTCGATCAGGAGCTTCATGCTGCGGCTCCGGTCTGGCCGGCGCCGTGCGCGCGCAGCGCCGCCTGCAGGATGTCATAACGCCTGTGGCTGTCGGCGACCTCGGCCGAAACCGGTCCGACCTTCGCCAGGAAGTCGGCGTCGCTCAGAGTCAGAAGGGGCGACACGATCTGGCGATAGAGGGTGCGCGAAATTGCATTGGCCTCGACCACGCCGCGCGTATCGGCCCGGGTCGAGAGGCCTTGGGGGTTCACGTAGTAGGCCACATGCGGCTCGTTGAGCTTGTAGAAGGTCTTGCCCTTGATCAGGCAGCGCAGCCAGAAATCGAAGTCCGCCGCCGACTTGTAGCTCTCATTGAAGACCCCGACCTCGGCGTGCAGGGTCTTGCGCCACATCGGTCCGTTATGCGGGCTGTTGAACTCCATCAGATTGTAGTGGCTGATGACCGGCAGTTTGGCGCGCAGCCCATGTGCCTCGATCTCTTCGAAGCTGATGTTGGGCTCGAAGGAATAGAGGACGTCCTGATAGGTCACGTCGACGAAGGGCAGGGAATCCAGCACCGAGGCCTGAAGTTCCAGCGAGTCCGCCCGGCGGCAGTCGTCCAGGTTGGCGTTGGTCAGAAAGCGGCCTTTGGCCAGGGCGCAGCCGATGTTCCAGGCCTCGTAGATGCCGATCCGGCTTTCGAACCGGCGATAGACGATATTGGGGAAGCGCTCGGCGTAGCGTTCGATCACTTCGCCCTCGTTCTCGGGCGAGTTGGCGTCGATGATGATTAGTTCGCAGTGATCCTTGAAGATCGTCTGGCTCGTGATGTTCTCGAGGAAGGGCTCGATATAGTCGCCGCCGCGATACAGGCTGGTGATGATGCTCACGACCGGACCCTTGGTCCGCTTCATACGGAAGAGATTGGCCGGAACTGCACCCTCGCGGGGCTCCAGCCGGGGTCGGGTGTCCCAGACCTCAGCATCAACCACTCCTTCGGAGCCGAACAGATAGGCCTGGCTGGGGTCGTTCTCGGTATTGGGGGTCTCGACGGCCAGGCGGCGTTTCATCGAGTCCTGGAAGAAGCTGGCGGTCAGGGACTCGACAGACAGGCCGGAGCGCTCCATCCGATCCCGGAAATGGTCGACCTCGAACGCCGAGGCGCCGCGCCCCAGGATGATCTCATAGGCCATCTGGACCAAGACGCCGGACGAAACGTCGGACGGCGCCGCGCCACGCCGGACATTCTGGGCCTCCGCGCTTTCCGCAATGGCGATCACGACGTTGGAAAGCCGGCCCGTGCTCTGGAACATGTCGTACCAGACGGCGATCTCCTGCGGCGCTGGCGGCCGCTTGAGAATGTCCTGGTAGAGGATGCGGATAACGTATTCGACCTGTTCCCGGGGCTCCAGGATCGCCGCTTCGGGTTCGACGGCGGGCACAGGGGCGGGGGTCACATCGGCGACGACCGCCGAGAGATCGGCGCCGCGTCGGAAATGTTCGAACCGCCCCAAGGCTTCGTCGAGGGCCGGCGGCTCGCGGCCGGCTGCGCGGTAGACCTGGGCGATGGTGGCCAGCACGTCGTCCGTACGGATGCTGTAGGCCTCGTGGGACCGCATGATCACCGGTGATTCGGCCTCGTCGACACCTTCCGGCTCGATCACCTCCGGCGGCGTCGCCGCCTCGACCGCCTCCTCCCGGACCGCCCGCGCCTCTTCGCTTTCCACGATCGAGGCGATCAGATGGGGCAGGGGCGTGCCGCGTTCGAGTTCGGTCTTGTAGTGACCCAGCTCGGTTTCGGACGCGTCTCTTTCGAGGACGGCGCCGTACAGCAGGGCGAAGAAGGCCGCGGCGTCGAGATCCGCGAACGTCGTCGGGTCCAGGAGGATTGGACGCTCCCACGGCGGAATCGGCGGGTTGCCGCGCAGGTTCCGCTCGCGGACCGCCTGAGCCTCCTCGCTACCTGCGATTGAGGCGATGATCGCGGCCGCAGGCCAGCCGCTATCGAGGGTCCGCAGGTAGAGGTCCAGGAGATCCTCGCCGACCTCGCGCTCCAACACCGCCTCATAGAGGGCCTGGAAGACCAGGCGGTCGCTCACACCGGCGCCGAGACGCTGCGGGTCGGGATCGGCGGCAGTCTCGGCAAGTGTCATCGGTTCCGCGTTCTTTCGGTTCTTCATGTCCGCCCTGCGGGGCGCCGGTCACTGCGACGAATGGCTGCGGGGACGCGCGCCCATCTCGTCCCGGTTCAGCCCTTGGGGTAGGTCTTGGTGAACCAGTCGATCGTCGTGCGGATCCCGTCCAGCAGTTCGATCTTCGGTTCCCAACCCTGGGCGCGCAAGCGGCTTGAGTCCATCACCTTGCGCGGCGTGCCGTCTGGCTTGCTGCTGTCGAAGACGATGCCGCCCTCATAGCCGACCGCCTCGGCGATGGTTTCGGCCAGGCCACGGATAGTGACTTCCTTCTCGCTGCCGCAGTTGATGTGCTCGAAGTCGAAATAGTTGTCGTGGCAGTGGACCGCGCCCGCGGCCATGTCGTCCACGTGCAGGAACTCGCGCAGCGGCGTGCCTGTGCCCCAGACCTCGACGTCGGGCAGGTCCTGCTCCTTGGCCGCCAGGATCTTACGGATCAGAGCCGGCATGACGTGGCTGCTCTTGAGGTCGAAATTATCGCCTGGGCCGTAAAGATTGCACGGCATCACCGACACATACTGGCGACCGTACTGCTTCATATAGGCTTGGCAGAGCTTGATGCCGGCGATCTTGGCGATCGCATACCACTCGTTTGTCGGCTCCAGCGGCCCCGTCAGCAGGCTGCTTTCCTTGATCGGCTGCTCGGCGAATTTCGGATAGATGCACGACGATCCGAGGAAGACGAAGCGGTTCACTCCGGCCAGGTGGGCGGCGTTGATCGTGTTCGTCTGTATGCAGAGGTTGTCGTAGAGAAAATCCGCCGGAAGGGTGTCGTTAGCCAGGATTCCACCGACCTTGGCCGCGGCGAAGATGACCGACGACGGCTGATGCTGCTGCATCCAGGTCTCGACGGCTTTCTGGTTGCGCAGGTCCAGATCCTTGCGGTCGACGGTCAGGACACGACGGCCCTGCGCCTCGAGATTACGCACGATCGCGCTGCCGACCATCCCGCGATGCCCGGCCACCCAGATGGCTTCCTGCATGACATAATTCCCTTGGCGTCGAGGTCAGCTACCATAGCGGTTAGGCTTATCCAAGCCGCATAAGCCAGTGAAACCGAAGCTGAACTCCGCAGAATGTCGGACCCTTTTCTCTTCCGCAATTAAGGCAACGCTTGTCGTGGGGCGATGATGTTGCGGTAGCGAACTGTCGCCTTGTGGTGGGGTCCGGGGGTCGGCTAATCTGACCATGACCTCTGGATCGCCGTGGCGGCGTCCGGGCATGATGGGACGCTTCGGGCGTGGATGGTGTTGAATGCTGGTAGATGCAACCTCGCTCGGCGCGTTCGTTTCGCGGAGCGATGAGATCGGCGGGCCGGGCTCACCGGCATGCGACGCCTACTGGGCGGATTTCAGCTACCAACCGAGCTATCGGGTCGATCAGAGTCTGGATCCGTTCAGCGAAGCCTATGTCGCCGAGCAGATCGCCCTTTATCGCGAGATCGCCGGGCGCGAGCTGAACCAGGTCGAGACCGAGATGACCGCCCTGAACCTCGCCGAGCATGTCGCGGCGGTAAATCCGTACAACCATCCCCAGCCGTCTGGACTGGCCCTGCACATCGAACGTCTGTCCAAGGCCATGCGCCTGGCGGAGATTCCGCGCGGCGGCCGGCTCATCGACATGGGGTGCGGCTGGGGACTGTCATCGGAACTTGCCGCCTATCTGGGGCTGAGCGTCCGGGCGGTCGATATCAATCCTGACTTCGTCAGTCTTGTGAACCAGCGCGCCGCGCGCTCGGGCTGGGATATTTCTGCGGTCCAGTCGCCGTTCGATTCCTACGAGCCGGCGGCGGCGGACGCTGTGCTGTTTTATGAGTGTCTGCACCACGCTGTGAGGCCCTGGACCCTGATCGAGACCCTGGGCCGGTCGCTGGGCGAAACTGGCAAGATCGTCCTGGCCGGAGAGCCTATCAACGCCATCTGGTGGACCCACTGGGGGCTGCGGCTGGACGCCTTTTCCGTCTACTGCATCCACAAATTCGGCTGGTTCGAGAGCGGGTGGTCCGAGGACTTTTTGACCGAGTGCTTCCTGCGCGCGGGCCTGGCCACCCAGGTCGTTGTGGACGCCGACCCCTTGGTCGGGTTCACCGTCATCGCCCGGCCCTTGCAGCTGGGCGCGCGTTCAGGCGCCGAGTTCATCCGGTCCACCACGGCGACGGGGTTCAGCGGCGATCCGCAGTTCGGCATCTTCAGCGGCGAGGGCTCTCTGGACCTGGTGTTCCCACGTGAGGCGACGCGGGCAGAGCTGGTGTTCCAGAATTTCCGTCCACGGGCGGTACCGGCGCGCATGAGCCACGGTGACACGGTCCTGTTCGCGGGTGAGGCTCTTATGGGGCCGACCGTGGTCACGGTCGACCGACGGGCCGACCGGATGCGGATCGACCTGAGTTCCGAAGTCTGGGTGCCCGACGAGGAGCTTGGAAACGGCGACCCTCGTCGCCTGAGCCTGCACCTGGAAACCGTTACCTTCGCCTGAGAGCGGCTGAACCCGATGGTCCCGGGCGCGTTCGCCTCTTTCCGCACAAGCCTTCGGATATCGCCGCCATGATGCTCAGCACCTCGTCCGGAGACTTCCTGGTGCCCGAGACGGTCGAGGCGGAAGTGCCCTCCGTGCCCCCGATCCCGCATCCTGACGAACCTGAATATGAGGCGCGCCGGATCGCGTTTGGAGAATGGCTGGACGCCGAGCCCCAGCACCTCATCGACTATGAACGTTTGCGGCGTTGGCAGATCGAGCAGAACGACCTCGCCGCCGCCGCCGCGCGAGACGGTCGATCGTTCACGGTCACTCGCGACGGCCTGGAATAGGGACAGGCGCCGGGGCCCGGGCGGGCGACGCCGCCCGGCCCTTTTCGCGGCTAGTGGAAGGTCCAGTGGCCGGTGTCGTCGACGCGGCGCCAGGCGGAATGGTCGCCGTTGAGGTCGATCCCGTCGCCGCCGGTCCATTCGGGCAGGGTCAGGGCGACATCGTGGCCCGGGACGGGCGCCTCATCCGGGAACAGATCGGACTTGAGGTCGCCGGGCGCAGGCTCTTCGAACGGCAGGACCAGCGGCTCCAGCGCGACCTCGGCCGGCAGGACGAAGGCGTCGTCGTGGATCAGGGCGGGCAGGGTCAGGGCGGGCAGGGTCAGGGCCACGTCCTTGATCGCGGCGTCTTCACTGGCCACGGCCGGCAGCACCAGGGCGTCGCCGGGCCCGTCCTCAGAGGTGAGGGTCGGCAGGACCAGAGGCTCGGCGGCCGCCTTGGCGGCGGCGTCGCCGACCACCTCGGCCGGGCTGGAGTGGTAATCGAAGGTCTGGATGCCGGCCAGCATGTTGGGCGTGGTCAGGTTGACGTGCTCCTGGCTCTCGGAGAACTCCAGCAGGACCTGGGCGCGGGTCCTGAGGCCCGCGTCGATGTTGTTGACCCAGTTCTGGATCCCGGCCGGGTCGCCCTCGCGGTTCAGGCAGAAGCGGAACAGCTGGGCCACGAAGTCCCAGTTGGACAGGCCGCCGTAGCGGGCCTGGAACTCGGGGGAATCGGCAAAGCCGGAGGCGATCTGGGACAGGGCCATGCCGCCCTTGAGCGAGGCCGTCCAGCCGATCAGCCCGGCCGAATCCGGCAGCCGGTCGAAGGTGGCGTCATACAGCCGGGCGATGATCAGGGCCTGCTGGTCGGCGACCCACAGACCCTGGTTGAGCACCGCCTGCGTGAGGCCCCGATGTTCGGCGCTCTCGGAGAAGCCGATGACGACGTCGCCGCGGCTCATCCCGGCGTTGAGGCTGGCGGTCCAGCCGTTGACCCCCTCCGGCTCACCGTCGCGGCCCAGGGAGAAGCGGTACAGCTGTTCGATGAAGGTGCGGTTGTCCAGGGCGCCGAAGCGGTCGAGGAACTCGGCCGAATGGACGAAGGCGTCGGCCAGGGTGCGCAGGGTGATGGTCCCGTTGGCGATCCAGGCCGCCTGGCCCTCCAGCCCCGCCTCGTCATAGTGCCGGCCCAGGGCCGCATCGTACAGCCGCATGACCTGGGCCGAGGCGCTGTCCACGTCGAACGTCAGCGTCCCGTCCACGAAGCGCGCGTTCTCGATCGAGGTCAGCGTATCCGCACCGCCCTCCGGCCCGCCCACGACCGTCGAACTGTTCGCCGTCCCGTATTGACGACGGATGCCCGCGTAGGCCGCCGTGTCGATCCCGTCGCCGCCGTTGATCTGATCAGAACCCGCACCGCCCGTCAGGACGTCGTTGCCCGCCAGACCGTTCAGGATGTCGTTGCCGGCCAGACCGTTGATGACGTCATTGCCCGTCGTGCCGCTCAGGGTGTCCGCACTGGCCGTGCCGTTGACGACGTTCAAAGAAGCGAGCGCGACGGTCCGGTCAGCAAACTTCAGGAACTCGAAGTTGGTGAGGGTGCTCGTGCCGGACCCGGTGCCCGATACCGTCGTCACGCCATCGATCGTCCTGATGGTATAGGCGGAAAACAAGCCCGAAAAGACGGCGGTGTCGGAGCCCGCTCCCCCGTCAAGGGTGTCGTTGCCTCCCCCGCCGGTAATGAGGTCGTCGCCGGCGGCGCCATTGAAGGTTTCGGCGCCGCTGCTGCCGATCAGATTGTCCGCGAAGTTCGAGCCGACAAAGCGGGAAACGAAGCCGATATAGTCCCGACCGGATCCGCCGGTGTCCTGAGCTCCCTGGATGCGAAGGTCGAGGGTAATGCCCGACCGGGCGTCGCTGTAGTCGACGATGTCCAGTGAGTTTCCCAGACCCCCATAGATAGTGTCATCGCCGTCACCGCCCTGAAGGATGTCGCCGGTGCCGCTGCCCAGCAGGGTGTCGTTTCCGTCGCCGCCGAACAGATGGCCTCTGGAGCCTCCGGTGTTGGAGATCTTGTCGTTGCCTTCGCCGCCGTATAGCCAGCCCTCGACGGTACGGCTGTTGATGACGTCGTTGCCCGCCTCCCCGAAGAAGCGGCTGTAGAGGCCGTCGCCGCTCAGGACGTCATCGCCGTCGCCGCCATGGACGAGATCGGTCCCGCCTCCGGCGTCGATGGTGTCGTGACCTGCGTCGCCGTACAGAATGTCATCATCCCATCCGCCGGAAATATTGTCATTGCCGCCGCCGCCGTGGATTTCGTCGTCGCCGTAGTCGCCGATGAGCCGCTCCCCGTCGTCGCCGCCGTAGATGATGTCGTGTCCAAAACCGCCGGTGATCAGGTTGGCGCCGGATCCCCCGTAAAGGGTGTCGTCGCCATCGCCGCCATCGATGGTGTCGGCGTCCGCGCCGCCGTCGATGACATCATTGCCAATGCCGCCCGAGAGTAGATCCCCGCCGACGCCCCCGTCGATCCGGTCGTTCCCAACTCCACCCGCGATGATATCGTCCCCGGCGCCGCCATAGGCGTCCATCCCGCCCTCGTCATCGACCAGCCGGTCATTGCCGTCGCCGCCTTCAAGCCGATCCCAGCCGCGTCCGCCGGCCAGGAGATCATCGCCTGTGCCGCCGATAAGCAGGTCGTCCCCATCCTCGCCGAAGATGCGATCGGCCCCCGCCCCGCCTTCGATGCGGTTGGCTCGCGCGTCGCCGATCAGATCGTCCGCCGAAGCCGCGCCTGTCAGCGACCCGTCGCCCCCCGGAGACGCGCTGGATCCGCCGGTGGCCAGGGCGTTCCATTGTGACAAGGAAAGCGTCGTTGCGCCCCGCACCAGAACCGAGCCGCCCGTGTAGGTCAGGCGAGTGTCCGCGCCCTCGATCGTCGCGCCCAGGAACTGCGCGCCACCCAGGGCGAACCGGTCCTCGGCGGCATCGAAACCCTCGATGATATCGTCGCCGCCGTCCGCGCCCAGAACGATCTCGTCGGCCCCTGCCGACAGCACCAGACGGTCCGATCCCGCGCCCCCGATCAGGGTGTCGCCGCCAGCGGCGTAAAGGATGTCCGCGCCGTCGCCGCCGAACAACAGGTCTCGACCCGCACCACCGGTCAGGCGGTCGTCGCCGGCATCGCCGAAGATCAGGTCGTCGCCATCGCCGCCGTCCACCGCATCCGCGCCTGACCCGGCGTGAATTTCATCGCGACCCGCGCCGCCGAAGACATCGTCGTTGCCGGTCCCGGAGAAGACGCGGTCATCACCGTCGCCCATGGACAGACGGCCGACCAGCCGTCCCTCACCGCCCAGGAAGAGATCGTCGCCCGAAGCGAAGGAGATGTTGCCGGAGATCAGCCCGGTGTTGGTGATCCTGTCCGTGCCGAAATACAGGGTGATGTCGCCGCGGATTTCGCCGGTGTTCTCGATCCAGTCGTTGCCGACGGGGAAGAAGCCGCCGCTGACCGGGCGCTCGGTGATGGCGACGGCGGCGCTGATCAGGCCAGAGTTGAAAATGTGCGAATCGAAGACACCGGCGGCGACGGATATGCCGATGCTGGTGTCGGTTCCCGACGTCTTTTGCGCTGTGATCGTGCCGGTGTTGAGGAACTCGCTGTGATGTCCCCAGATCAGCACGCCGATGGCGGAGGCGGAGCCGCGGACATCGATAAGCCCCGAGTTATGACCCAGGCCGCCATTGTACATCATGATCCCGCTGGCGTTGCGGTCGGAAGTGACGGTCACCCGGCCCGAGTTCAGGAACTCGAAGCCCATGTAGTCGCTGTCGCTGCCCGTAACCCCGCCGTTATAGGTGCTCAGCGCGGTCGCATCGCCGAGGGACTCGACGATAAACACTCCGTCGTTCTGAAAATCTGCGCTCCCGCCACCGGAGAAAAAGCCGAAGACGTCCGTAGACGCGGTTTCCCCGGAAAAGCGCATAACCCCCGTCACTGTGTTGACGAAGGTTGCTTCAAAAAAGTCCCCGCCATCGGTCAGATAGTCGTTGTATATGCCGTTGAAAATGACGCGTGTGCCGGACAGGAAGGGCGCCGCATTGCTGTGCGCCCAGATCGTGCCACGGTTGATCAGATGCGGCGCCAGCTCCAGTTGCCCATAGTCCTGGGTCGGATCCTGAACCCGAAAGGCCGGGGTGTTCACAAACTCTAGCGACTGACCTTCACCGACCTCATAGGTGGTGTCTCTAACCAGAATCGTCGGCACGCTATCCCCCTGATACTTAACCCGGAATACTCAACCTTGAGTTTTAGGGCGCCATATCGGGCTTGGCTAGCCAGACGGTAACCCGCGTTACTGGCCTGCGAAAATCACGCTTGTCGGTAGAACGGCCTGTCGCCTTCGGTCAGGCGAAACCCCCGGCGGCCCCGCGGTCGCCGGGGGTTTTCGTGAGTCTTAGTGCAGTGTCCAGTGTCCGGTGTCGTTGAGGCGTGCGGGGATGTGGTGTGCGGCCCATTCGGGGTCGTCGGAGAGGGTGAGGGCGGTGTCGTGACCGGCTTCGGGGGTGGCGCCGGTCAGGGGCGTGTGGGTCAGGGCTGCGGATGCCTCGTCTCCGGTCCCGTCGGTTCCGTCGTCGGCGGGCAGGACCAGCGGCGCCAGCGCGACCTCGGCCGGCAGGACGAAGGCGTCGTCGTGGATCAGGGCGGGCAGGGTCAGGGCCACGTCCTTGATCGCGGCGTCTTCACTGGCCATGGCCGGCAGCACCAGGGCGTCGCCGGGCCCGTCCTCAGAGGTGAGGGTCGGCAGGACCAGAGGCTCGGCGGCCGCCTTGGCGGCGGCGTCGCCGACCACCTCGGCCGGGCTGGAGTGGTAATCGAAGGTCTGGATGCCGGCCAGCATGTTGGGCGTGGTCAGGTTGACGTGCTCCTGGCTCTCGGAGAACTCCAGCAGGACCTGGGCGCGGGTCCTGAGGCCCGCGTCGATGTTGTTGACCCAGTTCTGGATCCCGGCCGGGTCGCCCTCGCGGTTCAGGCAGAAGCGGAACAGCTGGGCCACGAAGTCCCAGTTGGACAGGCCGCCGTAGCGGGCCTGGAACTCGGGGGAATCGGCAAAGCCGGAGGCGATCTGGGACAGGGCCATGCCGCCCTTGAGCGAGGCCGTCCAGCCGATCAGCCCGGCCGAATCCGGCAGCCGGTCGAAGGTGGCGTCATACAGCCGGGCGATGATCAGGGCCTGCTGGTCGGCGACCCACAGACCCTGGTTGAGCACCGCCTGCGTGAGGCCCCGATGTTCGGCGCTCTCGGAGAAGCCGATGACGACGTCGCCGCGGCTCATCCCGGCGTTGAGGCTGGCGGTCCAGCCGTTGACCCCCTCCGGCTCACCGTCGCGGCCCAGGGAGAAGCGGTACAGCTGTTCGATGAAGGTGCGGTTGTCCAGGGCGCCGAAGCGGTCGAGGAACTCGGCCGAATGGACGAAGGCGTCGGCCAGGGTGCGCAGGGTGATGGTCCCGTTGGCGATCCAGGCCGCCTGGCCCTCCAGCCCCGCCTCGTCATAGTGCCGGCCCAGGGCCGCATCGTACAGCCGCATGACCTGGGCCGAGGCGCTGTCCACGTCGAACGTCAGCGTCCCGTCCACGAAGCGCGCGTTCTCGATCGAGGTCAGCGTATCCGCACCGCCCTCCGGCCCGCCCACCACCGTCGAACTGTTCGCCGTCCCGTACTGACGACGGATGCCCGCATACGCCGCCGTGTCGATCCCGTCGCCGCCGTCCAGATTATCCGAACCCGCACCGCCGTTCAAAAGATCGTTGCCGGGGGCGCCGACGATGGTGTCATTCCCGCCCAAGCCCAGGATGATGTCGTTGCCCGGACTTCCGTAAAGGTTCTCGCCGGCCTCTGTCCCGGTCAGCGCCGGGCCGTCCGGGGTCAGGGCGTAACGCTGCTGGCCGAATTGCAGAAACTCGACATTGGTCAAGGTGTCGATGCCTGTGCCGGCGCCGGAGGCGTTTCCGTTGATCGTGGTCACGCCGTTCGCCGTCGTGATGACGTACTGCATGTAGCTTCCGGTATAGAGCACCGTGTCGATGCCTGCTCCACCGTCTATACGGTCGTTGGCCGAGCCGGTATTGCTCATGTCGGAAGAGAGGCCCTGATAGAATATGTCATCCCCGTCCTCGCCAAACATGGTCGCGCCAACATGTTCCGTGTTGGCCACCGAGTGTCCGGGCACCGAGATGTGCATCGTATAGGTCGCGCCGGCCGTAATGTTCTTGGTCGTCAGCGAGGGTTCGTTGGACAACCATTCGGTGACTTCAACGTAATACATGCCGTTCGCGGGAACGGTGAAGGTAATCGCGGAGTCCGTGTCATTGCCGCTGTCGCCCGGTGTCGAGCCGTCGTCGTTCGTCGCCAGGAGTTGGCCGTTGATATCGTAGAGGCGGATCACGCTGTCGAACGACGCATTGTCGATATCCACGACAATAGCAGCGCCGGCCGTGGCGGTGAATCCGTACCATTCGGCGTTGCCGCCGCTGGTGGAGACGACGGTGGCGTGCGGCACGGTCCCGGCATTGGCGACGTCCGTGCGGGGTAGGACATCGAAGGAGCCGTCGAGCTGGATCGCCTGGGCTCGGTTAATGTTGATGCCGTCCGCTCGCTTGATGAAGTCGGGCGCGCCACCGCTGAGACCGGTCAGGCCGGAGTAGAACGCGTCGTTGCCCGCGCCGCCGTACATGATATCGGCGCCGCCGTTGCCGCGCAGGATGTTGGCTCCGGCGTCGCCGCGCAGCAGGTCATCGTAAGAGGTGCCCCGCACGCCCTCGATGCCGATCAGAATGTCGGTTCCGGATCCGGCTCCGGTCGCCGTTCCCGCCGCCAGGTTGACCGTGACTGCGCTGGCGGCGAGGGCGTAGCTCGCCTCATCCGCCCCCGCGCCGCCGTCCAACCGGTCATTGCCAAGGCCGCCGGTCAGGATGTCGTCGCCATCGCCACCGTTCAGGGTGTCGTTCCCCGAGCCGCCGTCAAGCTGGTCATTCCCGCCCAGCCCGTTGAGGCTATCGTTTCCCCCGGCGCCAGAAAGGGTGTCGGTGAACGTGGTGCCGGTCATCAGATCGTTGGTTGCGTCGCCTGATACGTTCAGGCCGCCGGTCGGAGCCGCGGCGATGGTCTGGTCGGAGAAGGCCAGGAACTCGACATTGGTCACCATGGTGAACTGGGGGCTGCCGTTGGCGGTGATGTAGCCGGTCCGCCCGTTCCAGGTGATCGTGTAATTCGCCAGTGCGCCGGAGAAGACCACCGTGTCGGTGCCCAGGCCGCCGTCTATGACGTCGGATCCGAGGGAGCCGCCGGACAGGCGGTTGTCGGCGGAGTTGCCATAGATGCGGTCGGATCCGGCCCCGCCGATAGCGTTCTCGATGACCGCGCCCATGGCGATGGCGATGTTGCCCGTCAGGCCGCCAACGCTGGAGAACGAACCCTGGCGGAGGTCGATCGTCGCGGCCTGATTATAGCCCGAGAAGTCGAGGGTATCGACGCCGCCGGCATCCCAGACGGCGAAGATCAGGCTTGTGGAGGCCGAGGTCGCGCTGAACCAGGCCCGGTCGGCGTTGGAGTTGAAGCCATAGACCGTGTCGCCGGTCCGCGTGGTCATATTGGCGCCGTACAGACGCTGGGCCGCCGCGATATCGTCCAGCAGGGGGACGGCGGAATACTGGCTCGCGAAGGTGCCGTTGGGCGCGCGATAGTTGCCCCCGGTGTTGGTTTCGCTGAAGTAGCTCATCACCGTGTACTGGCGGGAGTCTTCATAGTAGGTGGCGTCGACGCCGTAGGAGATGCTGACGCCTTCGGCGGCGTTGTAGGCGGCGGGATGGCTCAGGCCGATGGCGTGGCCGATCTCGTGCGTCAGGGTGTGCTGGCCATAGTTCAGCAGCGCCGGCGTGACGCTTGTGCCGCTATAGTTCACCCAGACGTCGCCTGACGCTGAAGTGACCGACTGGTTGCCCGGCATATAGGCGAAGGCCGCCGCTCCGGTCTGTCCCGAGGCATAGTCGCCGAACAGGATGGTGGCGTTGTCGGAATAGCCATCCCCGTCATTGACCCGGTTGAAGGTGATGTTGGCGACGTCCGACCAGGCCTGGAGCGCGGCCAGGGCCGCGGTGATCTGGACCTCGGTGAACCGGGTGAAGCCGGTCGTGTCCGAAGGCATCGACGAGGGTGCGGTGCTGCGGAAGGCGAAGCTGACCGAGGCAGCCGTGCCCAGGGCGCCGGTCGTCCAGCTCTGATTGGTGCGGGTGATCTGGGCGCCAGCGTCGGTCACCGTGAGCGATGGCTTGTTGTTGGTCGGCGTCCCGCCGCGGTCGTCGCCGTTCAGGAAGGCCAGGGGTCCGAAATCCGTGCTGTCGAAGTTGGCGTGATAGCTGCCGCAGCCGGGGCAGGGCGACGAGAAGCTTCCCTCGCTGAACTGGACCGCGCCGCCGCCCGCCGGCCCCATGGCCGCTCCGCTGTCGGTGAAACCGGTATCTTCGGGCAGAAGAGCCAGGACGGGCATGAAAAAGGCCTGAAATGAACTGGTGGTTTCAGCACCGTAACGTCAATAGCCCGAAGGACAAGCGTCAGGGTTTGCACCGATTGCGAATGTCTGCGCCATCGTGCGCGCCGCCACGGCATGGAGCTGTAGCAAGGCCTGCAATTTACGGCGTCATTCTTCCGATCCGGTCCGCCACAGGCTGCGGACCAAGGGTTCGACCAGATACTGCAGGGCGGTGCGCTTTCTCAGCAGGACCACCACCTCGACCGGCATGCCGGGCCGGATGTGTCGAGCCGAGGCGCCCAGTTTGCGAAGCTCAGCCGGCGAGATGACCACCTCGGCGCGATAGTGGCTCTGCCCGGTCTTCTCGTCGGTGAAGCTGTCGGGGGAAATCCGCTCGACGGTCCCGTGCAGGATGGGGGTTGAGCGATCGCGCAGGCCAGGAAACTTGACCTCGGTCGATTGTCCAAGCCTGAGGTTGTCGACATCGGTGGGTTTGATTGAGGCGACAATGACCTGGGAGGCGTTGTCCGGAACGACATCCATCAGAACCTGTCCCGGAGCGATGACGCCGCCGACGGTGAAGACCGTCAGCCCGACGACCTGGCCCGTGGCGGGCGCGCGAATGCGGGACAGGGCCATCTGGCTGCGCAGCTCGACCAGTTTGGGACGAAGCTCGTTCAGGGCCACCTCCGCCTGACGCAGCTGATCCGCCACGTCCTCGTTCATCTTGGTCGATACGCCGAGCATCTCCAGCCGGGTCTGGCCGACCGCCTCGCCCGTGCTGGCCACTTGGGCGCGCAGCGAGCCAAGCTCGCCGTCGAGGGCCGCGGCGGTCCGTTCCAGGGCCCGAACCCGGTTCTGTGGCGCGAAGCCCTTGGCCGCGAGCTCACGGATGCCGTCCAGCTCCTCCTCGATCAGCCGGCGCTGTTCGACATTGGAGGCGATCTGGCGCTCCAGCCCGGCCCGTTGCTGGTCCAACTGGCCGATGCGTTGGCCCAGAACCCCGGTTTCGGTCGATCGTCCGCTGCGTCGGGCGGCGAACTGCAGCCGTTGCAGGCGCATCGCCTCATTCGCCAGCGGCCGGTCCTCGGGGATCAGGGTCGCGAATTCAGGCGGTGTGGCGACGGCGGGCAGCCTGTCGCGTTCGGCGACCATTCGGGCGCGCTGGGCCAGCAGGGAGACGACCTGACCGGCGACGCCGCGCTCTGTCGCCGCCAGTTCCCCGGTCGACAGTTCGATCAGGACCTGTCCCTGTTGGACGCGGTCGCCTTCGGCGACATGCAGGGCGCTGACGATGCCCCCCTCTCGATGCTGGACGGCCTGACGATTGCCGGAGATCGAGACCTGGCCTTGGGCGAAGGCTCCGGCATCGAGCGGGGCGAACGCCGCCCAGCCCAGGAAGATGATGAAGAACAGGGCGATGACCGCGCCGCCGATCATCAGCTCGAGGCGCGGAGAATCCGTCACCGGTTGAGAGGCGGGCGAGGGGTTTGCGGGATGGGGTGAGACGGCGGTCATTGGGGGCGGTTTCCGGCCGGGACGGCCAGCTCGCCGCGGATTTTGGCCAACACGTCTTCGCGGGGGCCTTCCATCTGCACCGCGCCGTCGCGCAACGTCATCAGCCGGTCGACCCGCGCCAGCACCCCGGCCCGGTGGGCGACGATGACGACGGCGGCGCCGCGTGCGGCGGCCGCGAGAATGGCGTTCATCAGGGCGATCTCGCCCTCCTGGTCCAGGCTGGAATTGGGCTCGTCGAGGACCAGCAGCGCCGGGTTTCCGAACAGGGCGCGGGCCAGGGCGATGCGTTGGGCCTGTCCGGCCGAGACGCCGGCGCCGAAGGGGCCAAGCATCGTGTCATATCCCTTGGGCAGCCGCAGGATCATTTCATGCGCGCCGGCGGACATGGCGGCCTCGACGGCGCGCGAGTCCACTTCCGCGACCGGCGCGCCGGTCGCGGCGGCGAAGCGGGAGATATTGTCCTTGATCGAGCCGGCGAAGAGGCTGGAATTCTGGGGCAGATAGCCGATGTGTCGGGCCAGATCGTCGGACTCCCGCGCGCCGTAGTCGGCGCCGTCCAGCCGGACGATGCCTGCGGTCGGTGTGAGGGCTCCCGCGATGACCCGGGCGAAGGTCGTCTTGCCGGAACCGCTGGGGCCGATCACGCCCAGGGTCTGACCTGGAGACAAAACCAGAGACACCTGACGCAGCTGCGGCGTTTCCGTGCCGGGCAGGCGCACCGTAACGGCCTCCACCCGAAGCTTGCCCGCGGGGGCGGGCAGGGCGGTGCGGGGCCGCTCGACCTCAGCCGTGGCGACGAAAAGATCGACAAGCGCCTTCCAGCTGGTGCGGGCCTGGGTCAGGTTGGGCCAGGCGCCGACCAGAAGCTCCACCGGCGCCACGGCGCGGCTGAGCAGCACCGAGGCGGCGATGATCGAACCAGGCGAAATCTGTCCCTTGACCGCGAGGAAGGCGGCGAGCCCCAGCGACAGGGATTGCAGCGCCAGCCTCAGGAATTTGATGGCCCCGGAGTATTTGCCGCCGTTCAACTGGGCGTCGGCGTATTGCTCCACCGAGGTCTTACGTTCCTCGATCTGGCGATTGATGCTGGCCTCGCGCATGCCCAGTGCGCGGACGACCTCGGTCTGGCCGGCGATGGCTTCCTGGGCGGCATAGGCGGTGTTGGTCGACTGGATCGCCCGCTTCAGTCGGGGGCGGCTGTCGCGTTCATTGAGAACCGCCAGGGCGAACAGGATAATCCCGCCTGCAAGCGTCAGGGCGCCGATGGCCGGGTGCAGCAGGAAGCAGCAGGCCAGATAAAGCGGTGTCCAGGGGGCGTCGAACAGCGCCAGAATTCCCTGACCGGAAACCGCGCTCCGCACATTGTCGAACTCGCGCATGGTCTGGCTGGAGGCTTTGCCGCCCGGCAGATCGACGATGCGCGCCATGACCTTGGCCGCCAGCAGCTTGTCAAGGCGAAGGCCGGCCCGGATCAGCAGCCGCGTGCGCAGCCAGTCGAGCGCGGCGAGGGCGCCCAGGGCGAACACCGCCACCACCGTCAGCAGGGCGAGCGTCAGCATGCCGCCTGTCGGCACGACGCGGTCATACACCTGCATCATGTAGAGGGTTGGAACCAGGTAGAGCAGATTGACCAGCGCGCTGAAGATCAGTGCGTTGGTGAAATGCACCCTGCAGGCCTTGAAGGCCTCCATCAAAGGCCTGGCGCCGGGCTGGTCGGAAACCAGGCTTTTGAACACGCGAAGTCGGCTCCTGATAATTTCCAATCCTAGGCTCTTTGTGTCATTCCGGATAGACACCGCAGGCCGTGTCGGCGGTTAGAATTTCGGACAGGCGAATGTCTTGGATTTTGCGGACCGCCGCGCTGGCGATGTTGGCGGGCTCAGGCCTGACGGGCGGCTGTGAAGCCAGGGAGGCGCCGATGTCCATCCACGAAACGGGCGATCGGGGCGTGATCGCGATCGAGGATGCGACCGGCCTGTGGCGGGCGACCTCAGGCGACGGCGGGGCGACCTGCCTGATCGCGCTGAGCGGATTCGCCCGGTCAGAGGACACGACCAGCTATGGCGTCCATATCGAAGCCTGCGCCATTCAGCCCCTTGCAGCCGCCGTCGGCTGGCGGCCGGTCGTGGGCGGCTTCGAACTGATCGGTCCTGCGGGCAAGACGCTGGCGACTTTTGATCGTCGCGACGTTGACCTCTTCAATGCGGTTGAGGGCGGCTACCGTCTCGAACGCGCCCCGCTTGCCTAGGCCGGGCGTCAGACCAGGCCGAGCTTTTCATATAGTCCTTTGACCCGCGCCTGATAGGCGGCCGGAGAGAAGGCTGCCGCCTGTAGCTTCCCGCGTTCGACCAGGGCGGTGCGCAGGTCGTCGTCCTGGTCCAGGGCGACGATGCCGGCGCGCAGGGCGTCGACATCGTAGGGATCCACCAGGACCGCGGCGTCGCCCGCCACCTCGGGCAGGGAGCCCGCCGTCGAGGTCAAAACGGCGGTGCCCATGGTCATCGCTTCCAGCACCGGCAGGCCGAAACCTTCGTACAACGACGGAAAGAGCAGGGCCTTGGCTCCGCGGACCAGGCTGGCAAGCACCCCGGCGGGCAGATATTTGAGCTTCAGGATCCGCTTGCTCGCCGAGCCGTCGCCTTCCTGGACCTGATTCAGCAGGGCGACCTCGGGCTGGAACAGCCACCCGTCGCCGCCCGCGATGACCAGGGGCGTATCGACGCCGGAAGCCAGATAGGCCTCGATGGTGCGGCCGAGATTCTTGCGCGGCTCAATCGTGCCGTAGTGCAGGAAATAACCCTTCCACTCCAGGCCGAACGCGCCTTCCAGTTCGCGCGCCACCTCGGCGTCCGGACGGTCCATATGGCCGCGTGGCAGCTCGATGGCATGGTAGGTGTTGGTTATTCGCTCGGGCTCAACGCCCAGTATCGCCATGATGTCCGTCTTGGCGGATTCCGAACCCACGACAATGTGGTCCGCCTTGGCCGCGATGGCGCGGCATGTCCTGAGATACTGGGTCTTGTCGCTGAGCGACAGGTGCGGGAGCAGCAGGGGGATCAGGTCATGCAGCGTGTAGATATTCACCGCGCCCTTGCCGTGGAACGGCATTGTTGAGGTCCAGTGGCAGACGTCGGGGCGAGGAATGTCGGCAGAAGGTTTGAACTTCACCTCGGTCAGCTGACCGGTCTTCACGAATGAGCGATAGCCCGTGCGATAGAGGTCCTGGCTGGCCCAGAACATGCCCGCCTGCGGCGGAACCGCCCCGTCCCTGGGCCAGATGACATGCTCGCGCCGCACCGGCCACGCCGGCAGGCCGAACCGCGCGCGGGCGATCCGCACGCGCCGCTTCAGGGCAGTGGGGTGGCCGCCGTTCGAGGCGGGCCCGACCAGGGCGATCTCGTTGATCAGGCTTTCCCGCGACACCGGCGATTGCGGTCCATACAGAACCTGGGTTTCGATCCCCAGGCTGGACAGCGTCGTCAGCAGATTGCGGCCGTAGGTGGCGATGCCTGAGCCCTCGGCCAGGGAGAGGTCGCGTCCGTCCACGCAGGCGGTGATTTTCGACATACGGGACAGTCTCGATTCCGAAGGGCCGGGGACATTACCGGGCCATGGTTGCGGGGCAAGCGCGCCGGAATGATTTCCGGTGTGTTTGCGGATGGGCGCCGCGATCAGTCGGTGGGCGGCGCTCGCTTCCCCGCTCGCCGGGGCTTTCCAAGCAGCAGCGGCCCGTCCCGCTTGCGGGAGAGCGTGAGTTCAATGAGCCGCCATTCTGACCCCAATCGGAGGGCTGTCTCGATGTCGTCGGCCCGCGACGTTGTTCCCTGACCCGTCAAGCTCGACCGGAGTGTCTGGCACGCGGCCAGAAGTTCGGAGGCTCTGCGGGTTTCGGCGGACTCGTTCGGCTCCATCAGGCCGAGATCCTCAAGGCTGGCGAAGCGCCAGCCCTTTCCGGAATCATTGGCCAGGAACAGGGCCCATCGCTCCTCTGCGTTCAGGGTCTCGGCGACGAATTTCCACGTGCGCCCCCGGGCCGAGCGTGCGTATTGGCCAACTCGTGTCGGCAGACCATGTTTTTCGTACACGGACAGGGCCGCAGCCTCGATCTGGTTCAGCAGTGTGTGCACCGGTTGCGGTGCAGTCGGCTCTCCCTGAATGGACCACGGATCCTCGATCAGAACCGGGGAGTGATCGACACGCCCGGGCCGGCTCGCCAGCAGACGTCTGGCGAAGCCAAGCGGACCAATCGCCATCGGCTTAGTTAGTGGACAGCGTGCTGGTGACCGAGACGTCATAGATGACGCGCGTGAACGTCTGGACCAGGGTGAAGAATTTGCTCAGCTCCGCCGACCCGGAGCGCGGTACGTAGAAGATGTCGTCGGCCTGGATCTCGAAATTATTGGCGATGAACAGTCCTTCGGCCTCTTCAAGATTCAGGCGATAGACCACCGGGACGCCGCGTAGGGTGGCCGGTTGGGTCAGACCCAGGGCTTGGGCCACCTCAGGCCGCTCGAAACGAAACACGAGGACGGATCGGGCATTGGCGCTGTTGGTGTCCAGTCCGCCGACCTTGCTGATCGCGCCTGCGAGACTCAGGGGGCCGGCAAGCATGTCCACCTGAGTGACGGCGCCGAGGGCGCCGAAGGTGCTGAAGTGGCGCGGCGTATAGACCAGATTGATCTGGTCACCGCGCGCCAGCCGGATGTTTTCGTCGAAATCGGAAGTCACCACGGACAGGGGCGCACTGAACACCTGGCCGTTGCGCCGGATGGTTACGGTGACGTCTTCGGCAGGGCGCGGAACCCCGCCGCGATCGGCGATCACATCGACGATCCGGTTGGCGTTGGAGGAAAGGGGCGCGCGGCCGGGTTGGCGGACCTCTCCCAGGACAGTGACGGTGTTGTAGCTGTTCTGCTCCATGGCCACGATGACCTGGGGGTTTCCTACCTTGCCAACCAGGGCCTGACGAATGGCCGTTCCCGCTTCGGTCGTGGACAGGCCGGCGACCCGTACCCGTCCTGCGAATGGAATGGTCACAGATCCGCTGGAATCGACAGGAACTGCGGGCAGGGTCTGGCTGCCGGAACGGACGCCCGTCGAGGTCGAGCCGCCCGCGCCGAACAAGCTGCCGCCGGGATCGAAGATCGAGACCGCCAGCACGTCGCCAGGACCAATCTGGCCGCCCGGCGCATCGGACTCCCCGCCCGCCAGACTGCCCAGGAATTGACGGGGCTGAGCCTTGATCCGTTCGCTGACTGCGTAGTCCAGATCGACGATGACATAGCTGCCCTGGGTCGTCGCGTTGCTCGCGCCGCGTTCCACCGCGCTGCCCGTGGGGCCATCGCGTGGCAACGTGGAGCAGCCGCTGAGGACGGCGATCAGCGTCAGGGTCGACAGGGTTCGCAGGAGCGTGCTGGGCAGGGGCATGGTCCGCTGATTAAAGGCGTTTTGAGTGGCTAGCCAGTCCCGCGAAGACGATTTTCGCTTCCGGCGCGACGGCGGTCGATGGACGCGGCTTTCGACGTTCCCGGCGGTCGATGGACTTGGCGGAGCAGACCCTTGGGACTAGGTCATGAAAGCCTCCCTCCCAGCTGAAAGCGACGCCTGATGCGCCTGTCACCTTCCGGATTCCTGGTCGCTGTCGCCTCTCTGGCTCTCGCGGCCTGTCAGGGACTGGGCGCGACGGGCTTTTCCGGGGCGGCGTCGGTGGATGCACCTCCTGTCTCCGCACCCGCCGTCCCGCCCGCGCGCGGTCCCTTTGTCGCCGCCGCCAATCCGCTGGCGGTGCAGGCGGGGCTCGACGTGTTGAAGCGCGGCGGATCAGCCGTCGATGCAGCGGTCGCGGTCCAGGCGGTGCTGGGCCTGGTCGAGCCGCAGTCGTCGGGTCTCGGCGGCGGCGCCTTCATGATGGTCTATGACGCCGCGACGAAGGAGGTCACCGCCTATGACGGGCGCGAGACGGCGCCGGCCGCCGCGACGCCCGAGCTGTTCTATGAGGACGGCAAGCCTTTGCCGTTCCAGCAGGCGGTGCTCAGCGGCCGCTCCACCGGCGTGCCCGGCGCCGTGGCCATGCTCGGCCTGGCCCAGAAGGCCCACGGCAAACTGGCGTGGAGCGCGCTGTTCGGAGACGCCGAACGTCTGGCCCGCGACGGCTTCGTGGTCAGCCCGCGTCTGGCGAGCATGATCGCCCTGCCTGCCAACTACGGTCAGGGTCACACCCGCTGGGCCGACGCCTATTTTACCAAGCCGGACGGAACCCGCTACGTCGCCGGCGACGTCATCAGGAACCCCGCCTATGCCGAGACCGTCGCCACCCTGGCGCGTGACGGCGCCCGCGCCCTCTATGAGGGGCCTATCGCCGAGGCCATCGTCGCCGCCACCCACGAGGCGCCGCGTCCCGGTTCGCTGACGACCGCTGACCTCGCAGGCTACACGCCCATCGAGCGCGGTGCCTTGTGCCGGCCGTTCCGGGTCTATGTCATCTGCGTGCCGCCGCCGCCGTCCAGCGGGGTTGCCGTGCTTCAGTTGCTGGAGATGTCGGAATATGCGCCGGACCTTGCTTGGGGGCCGGACAATGCGGCGTCCTGGGTCGCCTTCGCCCAGCTGCAGCGGTTGATGTACGCCGACCGCGACCGCTACGTCGGCGACCCGGCCTTCGTCGGGGTGCCGGTCGAGGGGCTGCTGGACGAGGACTATGTCGCGGGCCGCGCCGAACTGGCTTCAGGTCTCACCGGAGCCGCCACCGCAGGCACGCCTCCGGGCGGGGTCTTCCGCGGCGGTGACGTCACGCGCGAGCCGGGCGGCACCAGCCATATGGTCATCATCGACGCCCAGGGGAATGCGGTCAGCATGACCACAACGGTCGAGAGCATCTTCGGCTCTGGCCGGATGGTCGACGGCTTCTTCCTCAACAACCAGCTGACCGACTTCTCGTTCACCCCCACCCGTGCGGACGGCGGTCAGGCGGCAAACGCCGTCGCGGCGGGCAAGCGGCCGCGGTCGTCGATGTCGCCCCTGATCATCATGGATCAGCAGGGCAATCTGGTCGGGGCCATGGGGTCGCCCGGCGGCTCGTCCATCCTGGCCTATAACGCCAAGGGGCTGATCGGGACCCTGGTCTGGGGCCTGCCGGTCCAGGCGGCCTTCAACCTGCCCAATCTGGTGGCCAAGGGTGACGGCTTCGGCGCGGACACCGAACGGTTCAGCCCGGCCCTGCGCGAGGGCATGGATGCGGCGGGCATCCACATCCAGCCGAACGCGTCGGAGAACTCGGGCCTGCACGGCGCCCTGTGGCGGCGCGCCGCCGACGGGACCTGGGGCTGGGACGGCGGGGCCGACGACCGACGCGAAGGCCAGGCGCGCACGCACTGAGGCCGCGCCGCCATTCGCGTCGGACTGGAGCGCGTCAGCCCAGCGTCAGCCTGTGTCCGGAGCCCAGGTCGAGCGCCGCATAGGTCCGGCTCAGCTGATCGAAGGCGGCGATGATGTGGTAGAAGGAACTGGCCGGAGCCGGTTCATCCAGGAATTTCCCGTCGGGGAAGCGCTTATCGCGCCACACCCCGTTTTCGGTCAGGTACAGCCACAGGGCGCGCAGGGCCGTTGCGGCGTCTTCCAGATAGGCCGCGCGGGGGCCGTCGTCGCTGTTTTCGGCGAGGATCAGGGAGGACTTCAGCCACTCTGTCTGGGGCCACAACCGGGCGCGGTGGCTGCGGATCGTCATGTCTTCGTTCATGGCGTCCAGAGCGACCGGGGGGCGCTGGCCGATACCCTTGCGGCCGTTGTCGTAGAGGGCGCGGGCGGCGGCCGTAGCGCGGGCGTCGCCGCGCAGCAGACCGTAACGCGCCAGCAACCAGGCCCATTCGAACTGGTGGCCAGGTTCGAACAGTCGGCCGTCCTCGCCGTCGGCGGGCGCCCAGTCCTCGTTGAAGAATTCGCGCAGGAAACCGCCTTCGCGGTCGATGAAGACGTCCATGGCCAGGCCGGCGATCCGGTCGGCCATGGCGCTCCAGGCGGGATCGTCGCTCAGAGCCTCCCAGGCGAGGCTGGCCTCGAACAGATGCATATGGGCGTTCGACTGGAACGGGTGGTCATCGACTTCGCGCATGGCGCCGTTGGGCATCGCCTCGGACAACAGCTGTTCGCGCAGCCTGACCGCATCGGCTTCAAGTTCGGGGTCGTCGATCCCGGCCTGTTTCGCGGCGGCCAGGGCAAACAGGACGAAGGCCTGATCGTAGAGCATCGCCGTGTCGTCGACCACGCTCCAGTCGGCGCCGATCAGGGCGCGAGTCTTGCCGTCGGGGCGCAGATAGGCGGCGCGCAGGCGCTCCAGGGCTGAGGCTATGATAGGCTTCCACGGCCCCTTCCAGCCCATGGCGCCGGCCTGGGCATAGACGAAGATCTGACGGGTCTGGACCCGGGCGCGGCGGTTGCCGCCGGGCGCCTGTCCGTCCAGGCTCAGGGTTTCGCTGAAGCCGCCGTCGGCGCCCAGACCCAGGGTCGCCCAGATCGGCAGGGCGCGCAGCCGAAGCCAGTCGGCGAACCGCCGGGCGCCCGTCTCGAGGCTCTCCGGTCCGGGCTTCTGGAAGTCCAGATGGCGCGGCGAGATGACCTTCATCCGCTCGACCAGCCGCTTGACCTCCTGCGACCGCGCCAGATCGCAGACCAGGACGGCGTCGTCCTCGACGATGATGGCCAGATCGCGGACCCCCAGGGCCGCCACGAGCTTGCCGTCGGGCGCCCGGGCCAGAATCCGTTCGGCGTCCTCGAGGATGTGGACGCCGACTCCACCCTCACCACTGGCGGCGATGGAGTCCCAGGCGCCGAGATCGGACCAGGCGAAATCGACTTCCAGAACCGAAGCTCTCTGGGTGGGCTCCATGACGGCATAGTCGATGGAGATTTTCGGCGCATTGCGGAAGCCCTCGCCGAGCGCCAGCACCGGATCGGCCGCGTTCTCGACGGCGAAGGCCGAGGAGGCCGCCGCGAGAACCGCTGGAGCGTGGGCGGCCAGTTCCTCGATCAGGGTGGTGGCGGAAACGATGAAATTACCGCTGTTCCACAGATAGCCGGCCTCGATGAAGGCGCGCGCCGTCTCGGGTTCGGGCTTTTCGTGGAAGGAGGCGACGGCCGACAGTCCCGGGGCTTCCGGCTTGATATAGCCATAGGCCGAGGACGGCTCGGTCGGCTTGACGCCCAGGGTCACGATCCGCCCCTGCGCCGCGGCCGAAGCGGCCTCCGTCACCGCACTGCGGAAGGCGGCGTCGTCGGGAATATAGTGATCCGAGGCGACGAAAACGATGATCCCTTGCGGGTCGCGCTTCTGCACCCAGAGGGCCGCCGCCGCCATGGCCGCGGCCGAATCCCGGGCCTCGGGTTCGAGCAGGATCTGCCCGCTGACGTCTATCTCCGCCAACTGGGTCTCGATCGCCTCGCGATGGGACAGGCCTGCGATGACCACAACCTTACCGTCGTCGCCCGCCAGGTCGGAAACCCGGTTCACCGTGTCCTGAAACAGCGATCGGTTTCCGGCCAATGCGATGAATTGCTTGGGGCGCGAGGGCCGTGACGCAGGCCACAGACGCGTTCCGGCGCCGCCGCACATAATGATCGGATATAGGGTCATGTGTCGACTTATAGGCGAGAGGGACGGGGAAGAAAGAGTTTCAAGCGCGAATAGCGACGCTACGTCGAGCGCCCGAAAACTGTCACGCTTGGGCGACAATCCGGAGACTTCGCATGCGTGACCGCGGAGTTTGCCGGGGCCGCCCAAACGACGGTCACCCTAGAGCGGAAGGGGCAACCGGATCTCGAAGGTGGTGCCTTTCGGCCCTGTGTCGACAAGCCGCAGCTCGCCGCCATGGTTGGCCGCCAGTTCGCGCGAGATGGTCAGACCCAGGCCCGTGCCTTCGGACGCCTTGCCGCTGACAAAGGGTTCGAACAGGCGTTCCGAGAGGCGCGGCGGAATGCCTGGACCGTCGTCGGCGATCAGGATCACAGCCACATCGCCATCCGCCTCGGCGGCGATGCGGATGACACCCTTGCCCTTGCGCGGGCCCCGGGTGGAGTCGGCCTCGATGGCCTGACGGGCGTTGCGCATCAGATTGACCAGGATGCGGTGCAACTGGTCGCTGTCGGCGACGACGGCGAAGCGGGCCGGGATGGCCTTGGTCAGGCGCACCCCCGCCGGGTCCAGTCCGGCGTCCTCGGCGGCGCCCGCGGCGGCCGTGGCCAGCGGGATGCGGATCAGGACCGGCGCCGGCTCCTCGGACTTGCCATAGTCGAGGACATTGCGGGTCAGGGCGGCGGCGCGGCCCAGGGCTCGCTCCAGACGCGGCATGGCCTTGGCCACCTGGGGGTCGGCGGAGGAGGCCAGACGCTCGGACGCCATCTGGGCCGAGGTCAACATGTTGCGCAGGTCGTGATTGATCTTGGCCACCGCCTCGCCGAGCGCCACGAGGCGCGAGCGCGCGCGCAGCGACTGACGGACTTCATCCTGCATCCGCGCCAGCTCGCGCTCGACCCGGCCGATCTCGTCGTGACGGTCCGAGGGGGTGGGGGCGATGGTCTCCACGTCGGCGGCGAAGCCTTCGATCGACCGCGTCACCCGGCGCAGCGGCTGCAGCACCAGGAAGGCCAGACCCGCATAGAGCAGGGCGCCGGCGACGATGGAGATCAGCATCGAGACCAGCAGGCTGTTCAGCAGGAAGGCGCGCAGCTCCAGCTTCAGCGGCTCGGCCGGCGCGACCACGTCGATGAAGTCGCCCGAGCGATAGCGCGGCTTGGCCCGCACCCGGATGGAGCGGTCGGGCTTCCCGTTCAGGGTGACGACCGGGTCCCACAGCCGCGCGGCCAGACCCCGGCGGCGCAGGTCGATGAAGTCGGGCGCCCGGGTCAGCTGGGGCGCCTGGAGGAGCTGACGCATCACCCCCTGATCGGAAATGGCCACAGCCGAGACGCCGCCGATGCGCAGCATGCTCTCGGCGGTGTTGTCGTCCACGGCGTTGTAGGGCAGGGCCTCGACCCCGACCGAGGCCAGTTCGGCGGCCTGCAGCCGGTCCGACAGCCAGCGCTCGTGGAAGGAGGCGGCGCTTGGGGCGATGATCAGGGCCTCGACCGCCAGGGTGAAGGCGACGGTCAGCAGCAGCAGGCGCGACGACAGGCCGTCCGGCGCATGCGGCGTCAGCCGTTCTCGCCAGTCGGCAGGAATCCTGAGGCGCTCGCGCACCTTTCCGGCCAGATCGTCCCCCAGACTCATGTCCCGGGTCCTGCAAGGATGGCGCCGCTGCCTATGCTCATTCCGGGACCCTGGGCGTCGCGGTCTTCGGCGTAAATCGGGTCTGTACCCCCTTCAGGGCGAAGGGCAGGACGACCGCCAGGATGAAGACGCCCAGCATCGGGGCCCAGAACTGGCCGAACAGGGCCTGGAAGTCAGGGTTGGGGTCGTTGGCCAAAAGGGCGTTCAGCCGGGCGCCGATCCAGCAATAGATGATGTGGGCGGGCAGGAGGCCGATCACCGTCGCGATCACATAGGGCAGAAGCCGCACCCCCATCACGCCCGCGGCGATATTGATCATGTGGAAGGGCACCACGACGGCGAGGCGTGAGGCCAGGACGTACCAGAATGTCTCCTTGTCGATGGCGACGCAGACCTTCTGCATCAGGCCGGCGTTCTGTTCGGCCCGTTCGCGCATCGACCGGCCCAGCGCCGAGCGCGCCACGCCGTAGACGATCAGCGCGCCCAGGGTGGCGGCGACCGAGGTCGAGACCCCGCCGACCCACGGTCCGAACAGATAGCCGGCCGTGATGGTCACGAAGAAGACGCCGGGCACCACGCTGGCGGTGGCGATGGTGAAGATCGCCATCAGGGTCAGAAGGCTCAGGATCCAGTGGTCGGCGGTGAAGGCGCGCAGCTCCGCGCCGTGCACGCGCAGGGTCTCCAGCGACAGATAGCGGTTCCAGCCCATGCCGAAGATCAGGGCCGCCACACCGGCCAGGATGATGAGGGGCGCAAAGCGCCGCAGACGATTCATTCGAACTCCGACACGCGACCGCGTGCGACAAGGGCTTTTGGGCGCGTTCGGCGTTGACTCGCGCCGACAGGCCCCTTATACGCCCGCCCTCCTGCAGCGGACGCTTATCTGTCCGTAGCGACCACATTCAACCCGAGGAGCCGACCGTGAAGCGGACCTATCAGCCGTCGCGACTCGTGCGCAAGCGCCGTCACGGCTTCCGTTCGCGGATGGCCACCAAGAACGGGCAGAAGATCGTTGCGCGCCGTCGCGCCAAGGGCCGCAAGAAGCTGACTGCTTAAGCGGCCTGTATTCTTCCCCCCAATTCCTTATCTTGGGGGAGGAACCATGACGGATGTTCTGAAAATCGAACGCCTGACCTCGCGGCCCCAGTTCCTGGCGGCCGCGAAAGGTGTTTCTCAGGCCCGTGGCGCCGTGGTCGTCCAGCGCCTTGACCGGGCCGACGGCGATCCCGTCGTGCGCGTCGGCTTCACCGCCACCCGCAAGGTCGGCGGCGCCGTCGTTCGCAACCGGGCCAAGCGCCGTCTGCGCGAGGCCGCTCGCGCCCTCGTTTCCGATCATGGCGTGCCGGGCAGCGACTATGTGCTGATCGCCCGCATGGGCACGGCGGCCCGCGAGTGGCCGCGTTTGCTTGACGACGTGAAATCGGCGCTTACAAGGCTGGCGACCGCGCCGGCCCCTTCCGCAGGGATTTCGGGCGATACGCCGCCCCCCGCCCGTCTTAACGCCGCCCGCGATACCCAATCCCAGGACCGCTGACCGAATGAAATTCGATAACGCCCGCAACACGGTGATCTTCGTGATCTGCACCGTGGTGATCCTGATCCTGTATCAGATCTTCGTCCTGGAGCCGCAGAGCAAGGCGCGTCGCGCCGCCATGGCCGCGCACGAGACCAGCCAGACCACCCAGGGCGGCAAGCCGGGCGTGTCCGACGCGGTCGGCCCCCAGACGACGCCGACGAGCGCCAATTTCGTCACCGACCGCACCCAGGCCTTGGGCGGCGCCGCGCGCGTGCCGATCGCGACCCCGACCCTGCGCGGCTCGCTGTCGCTGCAGGGCGGTCGCATCGACGACCTGTTCCTGACCAAATACCGCACCACCATCAAGCCGGACTCGGGCATGGAGGAGCTGTTCCGCCCGCAGGGGATGGAGCACGCCTACTTCGCCCAGTTCGGCTGGACCGGCCCCAACATCACCGGCGGCGTCCCCGGCCCGAACACCGTCTGGGCTCTGACCAGCGGCTCGACCCTGACGCCCGCCACCCCGATCACCCTGACCTGGGACAACGGCCAGGGCCTGCGCTTCACCCGCGTGGTCTCGATCGACGATCAGTACATGTTCGCGGTCAAGGACACCGTCACCAACCTGGGAACCCAGGCCGTGACCATCGCCCCCTATGGCCGCGTCGAGCGCCAGGGCGTGCCCCCGGCTCTGGGCAAGACCCAGATCCTGCATGAGGGCGCCATCGGCACCTTCAGCACCGCCGACGGCAAGGGCTATTCGACGGAGCAGCTCAAGTACAAGGCTTGGGAGAAGAAGCCGCTCCAGGAGCACGCCTCGACCGGCGGCTGGCTCGGCATCACCGACAAATACTGGATGGCGGCCCTGATCCCGCCCCAGACGGAAAAGGTCACCGCCCAGTTCAAGGTCGACGACGCGACCCGCTTCGACATCCACGTCGCCCAGATGCTGGGCGCCTCGCATACGATTCAGCCGGGCCAGACCATCGTCGAGCAGCAGAACCTGTTCGCCGGGGCCAAGCGCAACGAGATCCTCGCGAACTACGAGAAGGCGATGAAGCTGCCGCGCTTCATCTACGCCATTGACTGGGGGATGCTGTGGTTCCTGACGCGCCCGATCTTCCTGCTGGTCGAGTTCTTCTACGGCCTGGTCCACAATTTCGGCGTGGCCATCCTGCTGCTGACGCTGACGATCAAGCTCATCATGTTCCCGCTGGCGAACAAGAGCTACGAGAGCCTGTCGAAGATGCGCAAGCTCCAGCCCAAGATGGAGGCCATCAAGGCGGCGCATAAGGACGATCCGGCCGCTCAGCAGCGCGAGACCATGGCGCTGTACCAGTCCGAGAAGATCAATCCCCTGGCGGGCTGCCTGCCCATCCTGGTCCAGATCCCGGTCTTCTATGCCCTCTACAAGGTGCTCTACGTCACCATCGAGATGCGGCATGCGCCCTTCTTCGGCTGGATCCGCGACCTGTCGGACCGCGACCCGACCAACATCTGGAACCTGTTCGGCCTGATCCCCTGGGATCCGGCGACGGCTCCGCTGATCGGTCAGTTCCTGTCGCCCCACGTCGGCGGCGGCTTCACCCTGGCGCTCAGCGTCCTGGCCATCATCTACGGCCTGACCATGTGGCTGCAGCAGGCCATGAACCCGCCCGCGCCCGATCCGGTCCAGCGCCAGATCTTCATGTTCATGCCGCTGGTCTTCACCTTCATCATGGCCAGCTTCCCGGCCGGGCTGCTGGTCTACTGGGCGTGGAACAACGTTCTTTCGATCGTGCAGCAGTATTTCATCATGCACCGCTTCAAGGCCGAGAACCCGATCGACGACTTCTTCTCCAAGCTCAAGAAGGCGACCTGAGTTGGAATACGAAGACGAAGAGATCGAGGCCGCGCGGGTCCTGTTCCAGCGCCAGGCGACCTTCGTCATGGGGGCGGCCAAGATCGACCAGTTGCCCGAGCCGAACCTGCCCGAGATCGCCTTCGCCGGCCGGTCGAACGTGGGCAAGTCCAGCCTGATCAACGGCCTGGTCGGCATGCACAAGCTGGCCCGCGCCTCCAACGAGCCGGGCCGCACGCGCGAGGTCAATTTCTTCGACCTGGACGGCCAGCTGCGTCTCGTCGATCTTCCCGGCTACGGCTGGGCCAAGGCGTCCAAGACCACGGTCAAGAAATTCCAGGATCTGGGCCGCGACTATCTGCGCGGCCGGGTGACGCTGAAACGGGTCTATCTGCTGATCGACAGCCGGCACGGGCTGAAGTCGGTGGACACCGAGGCGCTCGACGCTCTCGACCTGGCCGCCGTCAGCTACCAGATCGTCCTGACCAAGGCCGACAAGCTCAAGAAGGGCGAGGGCGAGGCCGTGCGCGAGAAGACCCTCAAGGCCATCGCCAAACGCCCCGCCGCCTTCCCGGACGTCGCCCTGACGTCCGCCGAAAAGGGCGACGGCATGCCCGAACTGCGCGCCGAGATCATGCGCACGACCGGAACCGCGCCGTAAGCTCGGGCCCTTCGGGCCGCGCTAACGCTCGCCGTGCGGCGGCTCTCTGCTTGAGCGCGATCAGGTCCTAGTGTGAGGACGTTTCGGCCGGGACGTCCGGTCCGTATTCGGTGAAACGGACCCAGCGGCTGAACTGGCCCTGCATGACCCCGTCCACGCCCTCGGCGAAGGCGCCCAGGCCCGGGCCGCGCACCACATAGGTCATGACCATTTCCCAGCCCCCGGCGACGCCCGACCAGCCGAGGCTCCATTGGGCCGTGGTCGCCTTGCCCTTCAGCGGCCCGAGCGGCGCCTCGAGCAGGACGCCTGTTTCCGGATCGGCCTGCATGACCCGACCATGCTCGAAGGTCTTGCCGTCGGCCAAGGCTTCGCAGAAGCAGCCGCCGACTTCCAGGGGCAGGGTCAGGTTGCGCGCGTCGCCGCTATAGGTGTGGGCGCTGTCCCACCACTGCCCGACCTCGCCGATCGCGCTGTAGATGTCCTCCGGCGCGGTCTCCAGGCCCACGGAATAGCGCAGGACGAAATGGTCGGCGTCCTTCTCAATCACCTCGGCGTCGGCGGCCGGGGCGATCAGGGCCATGGGCGCGGACAGACACAGGGCGGCGATGGCGGATCGGGCTGCGGTGCGAATGGCGGCTTTGGCGGACACGACGGCTCCTCCCGGATTGGCCGCGACACGACGCGCCGAACGGCGAGGCTCGTCAAGCCGGAGATCGATGTTACAACCGGCGGAAACCTTGGAGACGCCCATGCCCGATACCGCCCATCCCCAAGGCTCCGGCGTGTGGACCCTGCTGCAGGAGCATGTGACCCATGCCCTTTGGCAGCAGGACGAGGCTGACGCGGCGGGAGGCGTGATCAGCCGCTTCTGGGTGGTCAATCCGCCCGAACAGCTGATGTTCGACACCTTCGATGAGGCCGAGGCGATGTTCGAACGGATCGGCGACTTCGAGGACTGATGGTCTAGGGTGTCGGAGAAAAGGTCAGCGGCGCGCCCCAGAACTGGCTGACCAGCTCCGACTGCGGTCCGGGTGTCCCGCTGGTCAGGAAATCGCGGCGGCCCGAAGAGCCGAGGTCGTATTCGGGGTGCTGGGCGAAGTAGCGTTCCAGGGCGTCGGCGACGGCGGTCGGCTGATGGATCAGGTTCGTGCCCGCCGGCAGAGCCTGGGCGAACAGGTCGGCGATGATCTCATAGTGGGTGCAGCCCAGGATGGCCGTGTCGGGATGGCGGCCGATGCGGCGGCGCAGGGCGTCGACATGCTCCTGGACCACGACCGTCAGCTCCTCGGGCGTCGCGCCCAGTTCGATCAGTCCGGCCAGGCCGGGACAGGGCTCGGAGAAGACCGCCAGATCCTCGCGACGCTTGTCGATCTCGATCTCATAGACCCGGCTCATGGCCGTGGCGGCCGTCGAGAAGACGCCCAGGATGTCGATGGCCTCGATCTTGTCGTCCTTGGCCGACTTGTCCGCCTCATAGGTCCAGGGCAGGCCGGTCGCGGCCTCGATGGTCGGGACGATGATGCCCAGCACATTCACCGGCCGGCCGTAATGGGCCTTCAGTCCCGGAATCCAGGTCTGCTGCAGCCGGCGCAGCGCCACGGCCGAGGCGGTGTTGCAGGCCAGGACCACCAGGCTCGCGCCGGCGTCGAACAGGGTCGTGCAGCCCTCGCGGGTCAGTTCGACGATCTCCTCGCCGGTCTTGCCGCCGATCGCGCCCCGCGCCTGATCGGCGAAATAGACGAAGTCCCGTTCCGGAAAACGGGCCACGAGTTCACGGTGGACCGTCAGTCCGCCCACGCCGGAGTCAAATACGCCTATCGCCATGGGGCGGGCTTTAGCCGGTCTGGCGGGCGCAGGGAATTGCTATCCGCGCCGCTCACGCATCTGTTGGGCCAGATAGGCGGTCAGGGCCTCGATCAGCGCCGGGTCTTCGGCCTGGGCGGGGGCGACTCCCGACCAGGGCGCGCGGATCACCGCTTCGGCCTCGGCCTGCAGCGATGCCGGGTCGCCCGCCGGTCCGTAGGCCCTTTGCCGCGCCCAGTCCCTGAGGTCCGGCGACAGGCAGTCGGCGCCGCAGGCGGCTACGGCGACTGGGCGGGGTGCGTCGAGCGGCAGGGCCGCATGGGGCGCCGGCCGCGCCTCCTTTCGGCCGGCGTCGCGCGCCTGAACCTGACGCACCCGGTCCGACACCGTCCGCACCTGGCTGCTCAAACCGACCGCGTCGCGCAGATAGACGCCCGACGCCGGATCGGCGATGGCGGCGTTGGCCTCGGCGTCCAGGGCTTCCTGATCGCGCACGGGCCGCTCCGCCCGGTCGCGCGCCCATTCCTCCAGCCAGGGCGTCAGGGTCGTGGTTCCCGCCGCCCGCATCGGCGTCTCCGACCGCGTCCGCCGATAGTCCAGTGGGGTCGGATGCGGCGACGGCGACACCTGCTCGAGCGATTGGGCCATCACTGTCCCACCTGCGAGGCTCGCCAGAAGTCCTGCGACAACGGCGCAGGCCAGCTTCGACCTGTTCATTGGAAATCCCCCTCCGCGAACGAACGATCAGGGTTACACGACGTTCAGGTGACCGCCAGCGTGTTCGCGCCTAAAGGTTTTTCATCATGACCGCATTCGACCGGAGTTTTCGATGCATCGACGCCAGCTTCTCATCGCGGGCGGCAGCCTGATGGCCCTGTCCGCCTGCGCCTCCGTCCCAACTCCGGCCGACAGGATGGCGGGTGAGTACCTGCCCGTGTCCAACCCGACCACGCTCGCCGAGGAGGCCCGCATCGCCCGCGCGGTCCTGCCACAGACGACGCCGAAGGCCGAGCTGCTCCAGCCCTGGACCGGCCCCTATGACGGCGTGCCGCCGTGGGACAAGGTCACGCCCGCCAAGCTGCGCGAGGCCCTGCTGGAAGGCATCGAACTGAACCGCGCGGACGTCGCCGCCGTGGCCAACAACCCTGAGGCCCCGACCTTCGCCAACACCCTGGTGGCCATGGAGCTGATGGGCGCGCCGCTGGACCGCGTCTCGAACATCTACAGCGTCATGACCGGCAACATCGGCGGCGATGAATACGACGCCCTCGACACCGAGATGTCGCCGATCCTGTCGGCCTTCTTCGACGAGATCAGCTTCAACGACAAACTGTTCCAGCGCGTGAAGGCCGTCGCCGACAACGCCGACGCCATGGGTCTGAACGCCCAGCAGACGCGTCTCGCCGTGCGCAGCCGCGACAGCTTCATCCGCTCGGGCGCCAATCTGGACGCGACCGGCAAGACGGAGCTGGGTCGGATCAACACCGCCCTGTCCAACGCCTTCACCCGCTTCGGCCAGAAGGTCGTCGCCGACGAGAACGCCTGGACGGTGATCCCGAGCGAGGCCGGGGTCGCGGGCCTGCCCGCCTCCAACAAGGCCGCCGCCGCGGCCGCCGCGCGCGGCAAGTCGATCCCGGGCTGGATCATCATGAACACCCGCTCCAGCGTCGATCCCTTCCTGACTTTCGCCGACAGCCGTCAGATGCGCGAAGCGGTCTGGAAGAAGTTCGTCAATCGCGGCGACAACGGCGACGCCAACGACACCAATGCGACCATCGCCGAGATCGTGAAGCTGCGCGACCAGCGCGCCAAGCTGCTGGGCTACAGGAACCACGCCGAACTGCGCATGCAGGACACCATGGCCAAGACCCCGGCCGCCGCGAAGTCGCTGATGGATCGCGTCTGGGCTCCGGCCCGCGAGCGCGTCGCTGAAGAGGTCGCCGACATGAAGGCGATCGCCGGTTACGATATCGAGCCCTGGGACTACCTTTACTTCGCCGAGAAGGTCCGTAAGGCCAAGTACGACCTCGATCAGAACGAGCTGAAGCCCTACTTCGAGCTCAACGCCGTCCGCGCCGGCTCCTTCTACATGGCCGAACGCCTCTACGGCTTCCAGTTCAAGAAGCTGCCCGCCGGCTCCGTGCCGGTCTTCGAGGAAAACGTCGTGACCTACGAGGTTCACGACAAGGCCACCGGCCGCCTGCTGGGCCTCTACTACACCGACGACTACGCCCGTCCGGGCAAGCGTTCAGGCGCCTGGATGACCACCTACCGGTCCTTCTCCCAGCTCGACGGCTCCAAGGTCATCCTGGCCTCGAACAACAACAACTTCACCAAGCCGGAACCCGGCCAGCCCGTCCTGCTCTCGCTCGACGACGCCGAGACCATGTTCCACGAGTTCGGCCACGCCCTGCACTATTTCAGCTCGGTGGTGACCTATCCGTCGTTCGGCAACACCCCGCGCGACTTCGTGGAATATCCGTCCCAGGTGCATGAGCACTGGGTGCTGACCCGCCCGATCCTCGACGGCTTCATGAAGCATGTGGAGACGGGCCAGCCCATGCCCCAGGCCCTGGTCGACAAGATCGACGCCTCGGAGACCTTCAACCAGGGCTATGCCACGGTCAGCTACCTGTCCTCGGCCATCGTGGACATGGACCTGCACACCCAGGACACCCCGCCGACCGACATCGACGCCTTCGAGAAGGCGTCGCTGGCCCGCATCGGCATGCCCAGGGAGATCGTGATGCGGCACCGCTTGCCGCAGTTCAATCACCTCTTCACATCGGACGCCTATTCGGCGGGCTATTACAGCTACCTCTGGTCCGAGACGATGGACGCCGACACCTGGGCCTATTTCGAGGAGTCGGGCGACGTCTTCAATCCGGACATCTCGGGCCGGTTCAAGTCGATCATGCTGGCGCCGGGCAACACCACCGACCGCGCCGACGCCTACCGTCAGTTCCGCGGCCGCGACGTCGACGTCTCGGCCTTGCTGAAGGTTCGCGGCTTCCCCGTCTCTTGATCGCCCTAACGCCCTTCGGGCTGCTTGAGGGCGCCGCGCGGTAGCGCGGGTGCAAATGGCAAGGGCCGGCGAGGCGACTCGCCGGCCCTTTTCAATTCGGACGCGGAAGGCTCAGGCCGAGACGTTCGGGACCATGGCCAGAACCCGGCCCGAGCGGCCACGGGCGTAGTCCTGACGCTGCTGGGCGGGCAGGGCGTCGCGCAGTTCGCGCGACAGGGTCTCGCGGCACTGCATCCCGGCGATCGTCGGGCGGCCGGCGCAGGCGTTGCGGGCGCGGCGCTCGATGCGTTCGTCGAAACGGGCGGCGCCGTTGGCAGAGGACAGGTCCAGATCGTCGATACGGACGCGGGCGTCGTCGTTACGGGCGGGCGCGCGATCCTGCGCGACTGCAGGGACGGCGATGGAAAGAACAGCGAGAAGGGCGGGAAGGGCGAACCGGGTCATGACCGATATCCATGTGCGTCGCGGGGGAGTGCGACGGCGCCCCTCTAGGCCGGATCGGTGACAGTGCGACGCCCGCTTTGTGAGACTTTCCTCACGCTTTGCGGGCGCCGTTCTGACAGTCGCTCCGGGGACGAACGGCCCTTAACCAGACGGGCTAGAGATCGATCCGGGGCAGGCGGGCCATGGCGTAGTCGCGCTGCGAGCCCAGGGGCAGCTGACGCATCGCCTCGGCCCGGACGGCGGCCTGGCAATACTCCCGGTCGCTGATCCGGCTGCCTGGACGGCGGGCGCCCCGGCACAGGTCGCGCGCGGCCTGATCGATGCGCACGTCCAGCACGTCAGCGCCCCGGGTCGTGGACAGGTTCAGATCGGCGAAGGGGACGCGCGCCTCCTTCTCGCCGGCGAAGGCGGGGGCACCCGTGCCCAGAAGGGCTGCGGCGAAGGCGGCGGCGGCAAGGATGGACGCGGTGGTGAGCTGGGTCTTCATGGCGTGTCTCCTGAGGGGTTCGTCGCTCTGTCGGCGACCCGTTTGGTGTGAGCTTTCCGTGTTTCGCGCGCGTGTGACGGTGATGGCCGAGATAAGGCGCCGCCTTAAATCGCGGACAGAAAAGGGCCCGGCGGATCGTTCCGTCGGGCCCTTTGGACATTTCTGTTCTTCACCCGCTTACAGGGTGATCGGCTGGCGGTTGGCGGCGTACTGGGCGCGGGTCTGGCCGGGCAGCTGGGCCACGGCCTCGGCGCGGACGGCGGCGGCGCACTGGGCGCTGTCGTTCAGCCGGCTGACCGGGCGGGTGGCGTTCTT
Organism: Brevundimonas goettingensis; assembly: GCF_017487405.1. Lineage (NCBI taxonomy): Bacteria > Pseudomonadati > Pseudomonadota > Alphaproteobacteria > Caulobacterales > Caulobacteraceae > Brevundimonas > Brevundimonas goettingensis. The sequence continues at coordinate 3,833,191 of NZ_CP062222.1, forward strand.
GCACATCGACTGTGCGGCCTTGGCGATCCGGGCGTCGAAGGCGTCGGCGCCGGAGGCGGTGGACAGGTTCAGATCGCCATAGGGGATGCGGGCGTTCTGGGCGGAGGCCGAGCCGGCGATGGCGGCCGCGGCGAGGGCGGCGGTGAGGATCAGTTTCATGATGGGCGGTTCCTGAGTAGGCGTCGCTCTTGTCGGCGACGAACCGTGTTCTGAACCCCTTTCGGAGCGGCACGCGGACCCTTCGGCGGCGACCGTGTGGCCAAGCTTTAAATCGAGGTCATGACATTGAAGTCATGACGTTTTTGACAGATTTCGAAACCTGTTCGCATACGGAAAAACGGCGACCCGAGGGGCCGCCGCTTCATCGTTTTCGGCTATCGCGCAAGCTGCTGTTTCAGGTGACCTTCTTGGCCACGGTGAAGCCCAGCACCAGGAAGACGGCGAAGACGATCAGAGCCAGAACCGCCAGGAATTTGGCGATGCCCGCCGCGGCGCCGGCGATGCCGCCGAAGCCGAGCAGACCCGCCACAATGGCGATGACGGCGAAGATGAGAGCCCATTTCAGCATGACAGAAATCCTTTCGGCCTGCTGAACGTGACAGAATGTCGCAGGTTCCGGTCTAGCCGCTGTTCCGCAAGCCCGCCGCGACCCCGTTGATGGCCAGCAGAATGCCTTCGCGGACCAGCGGATCCGTATCCCCCGCCCGGCGCCTGCGGATCAGCTCGATCTGGACGTGGTTCAGCGGCTCGACATAGGGCATGCGCAGACGGATCAGCCGGTCCAGCTCGGGCTGGCCGCCCAGCAGGTCGGACTGGCCGGTGATGCGCAGGACCGCGTCCTTCGTCCGGTCCCACTCGTCCTTGATCGCGCCGTAGATGGTCGCGCCGAGGTTGGCGTCGGGGACCAGCCGGGCATAGCGGCGGGCGATGGTCATGTCGGCCTTGGCCATGATCATCTCCATGTTCTGGATCAGGGTGCGGAAGAAGGGCCACTCCTTGCCCATCGCCTGCAGCTCGGCCATGTCCATGCCCTGCACGGCGCTGCCGAAGCCGAACCAGCCGGGCAGCATCACGCGGGACTGCGACCAGCTGAACACCCAGGGAATGGCCCGCAGATCCTCGATGGCGGTGGAGGAGGTCCGCGAGGCCGGGCGCGACCCGATCTTCAGCTCGGCCAGTTCGGCGATCGGGGTCGCGGCGCGAAAATAGTCGACGAAGCCCGGGGTCTCATAGACGAGCGACCGGTAGGCGGTCATCGAGGCTTGCGAAAGCTTAGATGCCGTCGGCCCATGTCGCGCGGTCAGTTCGTCGTCCGGCGGCGGCGCGAGCGACGCGATCAGCACCCCGGCGGTCAGGGCGTCGAGGTTCCTGCGCGCCACGTCCGGTTCGCCGTATTTGTTGGCGATGACCTCGCCCTGTTCGGTGATGCGGATCCGGCCGTGGACCGTGCCCTGCGGCTGGCTGACGACCCCGGCGAAGCTGGAGCCCCCGCCGCGCCCGACCGCCCCGCCCCGGCCGTGGAACAGCTGCAGCTTCAGCCCCGCCGCATCGGTGACGTCCAGTAACGCCCGCGACGCCTCATGCAGCTCCCAGGTCGAGGTCAGATAGGAGCCGTCCTTGTTACTGTCGGAATAGCCGATCATGACCTCCTGCACCCCGCGCGCCTTCGCCACGGCCAGGGCCGAGGGCTCCTGCAGCAGGCGCGACAGGGTGGGCTTTGCGGCCCTCAGGTCGTCGATGGTCTCGAACAGGGGGGCGGCCTGGATCGGGCATTCGCCGGGCGCCTCGGGCCGGTAGAGACCGACCTCCTTGAGCAGCAGATAGACCTCCAGCAGGTCCGAGGCCGCGTCGGTCTTGGACACGATATGGGTCCGGATCGCCTGCGGTCCGTAGACGGACAGGGCCTTCGCCGCCGCCTCCAGAATGGCCCGCTCCTTCAGCGTCTCGTCCGTATAGGTCGAGTAGGGGCTGAACAGCAGCCGGCCTGAGGCCAGTTCGCTTGAGAGCAGGGCGATCCGGCCCTCCTCGTCCAGCGCCGAATAGTCGGCCTCGACCCCCGCCACCTTGAACAGGTCGGCGACCACCCGCTCGTGCACGTCGGAGTTCTGGCGCAGGTCCAGCGTCGCCATGTGGAAGCCGAAGATGTCCACCGCGGTGATCAGCCGGGTCAGGCTGTCGTCGGCGAAGACCTGGCCGTGGTTGGCCACCAGACTGTCGCGCAACACCGCCAGCTCGGCGCGGAAGGCGTCGGGTCCGGAATAGGGTTCGGCGCCGAACCGGGCGGCGCGCGGGGCCGGGGTCCCGGTGATGCTCTGGTGGGTCGCCGCCAACCGGGCGTAGATCTCGGTCAGGGCGCGGCGATAGGGCTCGTCGGCGCGGTGCGGGCTGTCGTCCTCCGACGCCCCCGACAGGGCCGCCATCTCGGGCGAGACATGGGCAAGCGACCCCGACAGGCTGAGCTCGGCCCCAAGCGCATTCACCTCGTCCAGATAGTAGCGCAGCACCGCCCGCGAGGCCGTCGCCAAGGCCGCCGTCAGGGTCTTGCCGTCGACATTGGGATTGCCGTCGCGGTCGCCGCCGACCCAGGCCCCGATGCGGATGAAGGGGTTGAGGTCGGGCGCCTCCAGCGCCTTTCTCCACTCCTGAAGCTGCTCCGGCGCGACCCTGAGGAAGATGCGGTCGAGGAAGGAGACGACGGTGTCGATCTCGTCCTGCACCACCAGGCCGGTGGTCCGCACCAGCCGCGTGGCCCACAGGATGACGGTCTGACGCCGCAGTCCCCGGTCCAGCACCTCGGGCGAACAGGACAGATCATCCTTGTCGCAGGCGTCCAGCAGGTCCGACACCGCCGCGATCCGGTCGATGACGCTCTTGCGCCGCACCTCCGACGGGTGGGCGGTCAGAACGGGCGAGATCAGGCCGTCGTTCAGCAGGTCGCGCGCATCGGCCGCCGTCTTGCCCGCCGCCGCCAGCCGGGCCATGGCGCCCTCCAGCGTATCGGGCCGCGCCCCCTCCGCCGTCTGGGTCCGTGCGCGGCGCTTGCCGGCCCGGTCCTCGGCGACATTGGCCAGCAGGGAAAAGACCGCGAAGCCGTGCGCCAGCCCGACCGCCTGCTCCAGCGACAGTTCCGACAGCAGCCGCTCCAGCCGCCCGGCCGGGTGCGAGCCCGGGTCGCGGTGATAGGCGACCGACGCCTGCCGCACAGCCTCGATCTTGTCGTAGAGTTCCTGCCCGCCCTCGTCGCGAATGACCTCGCCGAGCACCGCGCCCAGTTTGCGAACCTCCTCGCGCAGACGGTCGTCAGCGACAGGAGCGGATGAAGTCGGCATGGGCGTGTCTTTCAGCGGGGAGGCTGGTGTGGAAGCGGGACCGTATCAGGGGTTTCCCATCTGACCATCCGCAACCCTAACGCTGAAACGGATTGTGCGGTCCGCCGCTGGACGCTCAATTCCCCGCAAGAGTCGACAAACGGCCCACTTTCCCTCATAAGCCGCCGCTTCCGGCGCAAGTGAACCTCGCGTCTCCACCATCACGACCCCATCCCAGGATGGACGAGGATGGCGAGAAACCTCTGCCGACGTGATCGTCGCCAGAGGCCGTTTCGCTATGGGGACGGGGTTCAGCGCATGAAAGGTGTTGAATGTTCGAGGCTCTGAACGAGCGGCTGACAGGCGTTTTCGACCGGATCACCGGCCGCGGCGCCCTGTCCGAAAAGGATGTGGCCGAGGCGATGCGCGAAGTGCGCGTGGCCCTGCTGGAGGCCGACGTCGCCCTGCCGGTGGTCAAGGACTTCATCGCCTTCGCCACCGAGCGCGCCACGGGCGAAGAGGTCATCCGCTCGGTCAAGCCGGCCGACCAGGTGGTCAAGATCGTCTATGACGGCCTGATCGAGATGCTGGGCGGCGAGGAGCCGGTCGGCCTCAATACCAACGCCACGCCCCCCGCCGTCGTCCTGATGGCCGGCCTTCAGGGGTCCGGCAAGACCACGACCTCCGCCAAGCTGGCGCTGCGACTGACCAAGTTCGATCGCAAGAAGGTCATGCTTGCATCCCTCGACACGCGTCGACCGGCGGCGATGGAACAACTGGCCACCCTCGGCAAGCAGATCGAGGTCGCCACCCTGCCGATCGTGGCGGGCGAGAGCGCGGTCCAGATCACCAAACGGGCCCTGACGTCCGCCAAGCTTCAGGGCTTCGACGTCCTGATCCTCGACACCGCCGGCCGCATCACCCTCGACGAGGGTCTGATGGCCGAGGTCGCCGAGGTCGCGGCCATCGCCAATCCCGTCGAGACCCTGCTGGTCGCCGACAGCCTGACCGGTCAGGACGCCGTCCGCACCGCCAAGGCCTTCCACGAACGCCTGCCCCTGACGGGTCTGGTCCTGACCCGCGCCGACGGCGACGGCCGCGGCGGCGCCATGCTGTCGATGCGCGCCGTCACGGGCCTGCCGATCAAATACATGGGCTCGGGCGAGAAGGTCGATGCGCTGGACGTCTTCGACGCCCGCCGCGTCGCCGGCCGCATCCTGGGCCAGGGCGATATCGTCGCCCTGGTCGAAAAGGCGTCGCAGGAACTCGACCAGGCCAAGGCCGAGAAGATGGCCCGCAAGCTGGCCAAGGGCCAGTTCGACCTCGACGACCTGGCCGCCCAGTTCCAGCAGATGAAGAAGATGGGCGGTCTTCAGGGCATCATGGGCATGCTGCCGGGCGTCGCCAAGATGAAGAACCAGATGGCCGAGGCCAATGTCGACGACAAGTCGATCGCCCGTCAGGAAGCCATCATCTCCTCGATGACGAAGGCCGAGCGCAAGAAGCCCGACCTCCTCAACGCCAGCCGCAAGAAGCGCGTCGCCGCCGGCGCGGGCGTCGAGGTCCAGGACATCAACCGCCTGCTCAAACAGCACCGTCAGATGGCCGATATGGTCAAGTCGATGGCCAAGGGCGGCCCGCGCAAGATGCAGCAGATGGCCGCCATGCTGGGCGGCCTCGGCGGCGGCGCGGGTGGCGGCATGCCCGGTATGGGCGGCCCCGACCTCAACCGTTTGAAGGCCATGGGCGGGGGCAAGATGCCCGAACCCTCGGCCGACGAAATGAAAGCCATCCAGGACCGCCTCGCGGGTCTGGGCGGCGGACAACTTCCGGGAGGCCTGCCCGGCCTGCCGGGCTTTCCACCCAAGAAATAAGACTACAGATTAAAGAAAGAGACTGAAAATGCTGAAGATTCGTCTGTCGCGCGGTGGCTCCAAGAAGCGCCCCTACTACTACATCGTCGTCGCCGACTCGCACGCTCCCCGGGACGGCAAGTTCCTGGAACGCGTCGGCACCTACAACCCGATGCTGGCCAAGGACGGCGACAAGCCGCGCGTCACCCTGAAGGCTGACCGTATCTCGGAATGGCTCGGCAAGGGCGCCCAGCCGACCGACCGCGTCGCCCGCTTCATCTCGCAGAGCACCGAAGAAGTCCTGGCCGGCAAGGTCAAGTGGACCCAGGGCAACAACCCGAACAAGGGCACGCCGGGCAAGAAGGCCCAGGAACGTTCGGCCGAGCGCGCCCAGCGCGAAGCCGACCGCGCCGAGGCTGAAGCCGCCGCCAAGGTCGAGGCTGCCGAAGCCGCCGTCCGCGCCAAGGAAGAAGCCGCCGCCGCCGCCGAAGCCGCCAAGAACGCTCCGGCCGTCGAGGAAGCTCCTGCTGAAGAGGCTCCCGCCGCTGAAGCCGAAGGTTCGGCTGAAGTCAGCGTCGAAGAGGCTCCGGCCGAAGGCGCTGCTGAAGAAGACAAGACCGAAGCCTAAGGGTTTCTCGCCCACGTCTCCGGTTCACGCCGGAACAAGGGTGGCGGAGGGCAGTGTTCGAGCGATCGGACGCTGCCTTTCTGCTATCTGGCGACACACGGATCGAACGGAGCGGCCACGATGGCGCAGAACGACGCAAAACTCATCCTCGTCGGCCATGTCGCCGGCGGCTTCGGGGTGAAGGGCGAGGTGCGGATCACCGCCTATACCGCCGACCCCCTGGCCCTGACCGCCTATGGCCCGCTGCTGCGCGCCGACGGCTCCCACGCCCTGACGGTCACCGGGACCCGCGCGACCAAGGACGGCGTCGTCGGCCGGGCGAAGGAGATCGACACCAAGGAACAGGCCGACGCCCTGCGCAATCTGAAACTCTACGTCCCGCGCGACCGCTTCCCCGAGCCGGAGGAGGACGAATTCTACCTCGCCGACCTCGTCGGTCTCGAGGCCCGCGACTCTGAGGGTGTCGTGCTCGGCAAGGTCAAGGCGGTCCAGAATTTCGGCGCCGACGACATGCTGGAAATCACGCCGAGCGCCGGCGGCCAGACCTGGTATCTGCCCTTCACGAAAGAGGCCGCGCCCGAGTTGCACATCGCCGACGGCTGGCTCCTCGCCGTCCGCCCCACCGAGACCGGCGAGCGCGAACCGGACTGATCCGGTTCTCGACGCCGATTACCGCCGCAGACAATCGCGCAGGAAGGCCTCCGCCATCGCCTTCGGTGGGGCGGGATAGCGCCCTCCGTCATCGGCTCCGGCCGGCGCGGTGAGCGTCAGGGCGTCGCCGGACAGCAGCTGCGGGAGCTGTCCCGGCTGCAGCGACAGGCTCAAGTCTCCCTCGCTGCCAAATCCCGTGGATCGCCAGGTCGGGACGCCGATGAGCGTCACGCCTCCGCCCGACAGGCCGATCGTTTCCGGCCTCGGCTGGGGTTGACGTCTCCGGTGTTGAAGACGGCGGGAAGCTCGATCCGGTTCTGATCCCGGCACCAGATCGCCAGCACGACATCAGGGGCGGTTGGGTAGATCGGACCCCTGCGCGCGAGCGCCAGCACCGGAAGGTTTTCAGCCCAGTCGGCGGCGGGCAGATAGTCCCAATAGACGTCCCGACCCAGCACCGGCTTGGGAGGCTGGGCCGGGTTCGTCGGCGTATCTCCTTCCGGCGTGCACCCCGCGAGCGCGAGTCCCGCCATCACCGCTGATACCGCCGCTGCTTTCATCCCTGCACCCTGCCCCGGAGCGCCGTCTTCGGCAACGCTGCGGCTTGCGGCGACGCTTTCGCCTTCCGACATAGGGGCTCGCCACGAGAGGGAGCCCCATGGCCGATCTGTCCGCCTTTGCGATCACCCACCAGTATCCGGCCAAGGACCCGACGGTCCTGCAGTACTACGGCCTGCCGACGCCCAACGGGGTGAAGGTCTCCATCATGCTGGAGGAGATCGGCATTCCCTATGAGGTCCACCTCGTGGACATCATGAAGAACGAGAGCTGGACGCCCGACTATCTGTCGCTCAATCCGAACGGCAAGATCCCGGCCATCCTCGATCCCGACGGTCCCGGCGGAAAGCCCTTGGCCCTGTGGGAATCCGGCGCCATCCTGATCTACCTGGCCGAGAAGACCGGCCGGTTCCTGCCCGCCGATCCGGCCCTGCGCTACCAGACCATCCAATGGTTGATGTGGCAGATGGGCGGTCTGGGCCCGATGTTCGGCCAGGTTGGCTTCTTCCACAAGTTTGCGGGCAAGGACTATGAGGACAAGCGTCCGCGCGACCGCTACGTCGCCGAGGCCAAACGCCTGCTGGGCGTGCTCGAAACCCGCCTCGAGGGCCGCGACTGGGTCATGGGCGATGAGTACACCATCGCCGACATCTCCATGATCGGCTGGGTCCGCAATCTGGTCGGCTTCTACGAGGCCGGCGAGCTCGTCGACTACGCCAGCCTCAAGAATGTCCCCGCCTGGCTGGACCGGGCTTTGGCCCGTCCCGCCGTGCAGCGCGGGCTGGTCATCCCCGCGCGGAGCTGACAACGACCACATGGCCGGGGTGGCATTCCGCCTCGGCCATGGCGTGCCTCAGGGCGCTGCGGCGGTCGGTGAAGATCCCGCTGAACAGCCGGTCGCTGGACTGAAGCCGCCAGTGCGGTCCGTCCGGCAGGACCTCGATCACCGCGGGCGGCGTCTGGAGTGCGAGGGCCATCAGTGAGCCCCGTTCAGGGCGTCGGCCTGTTTCTGCAGCGAGCGCGCGATCCGCTCGGCCGCGCGGCGGCTGCGGAAGGGCCGGGTGCAGGCGCCGTTCAGCATGACGCTCCAGCCGCCCGCCCGGGCCACCACCTCATAATGACGCGGCTTCACGGCGCGCGGTCGGGTTTCGGAAATGACGCCCGACATCATTTGGCGGCCCTCCGGCGAACCGGCCCGGATGACATCGATCCAGAGCGTGGCGCGGCCCCAAAGGCGGCGCCGAGAACAGCCAGGGCCGCTCGCCAGCAGGTCCATGGGGAAGGCTCCGGCGAGGCCGGTGAGATGCGCGACATGGGAAGATGTCCTTTCGCGCGGATATCACTCCCGAGCCCCGTAAGCGCGCCATGTCGAATGCGGCCCGGGGCATAAGGCGGGCGTAACGAAAAGGCCCCGCGGACGCGCCGCGGGGCCCTTCCTGTCGTGGCTGTCGAGCCGGACTAATCGATCTCGACGGTTTCCGCGTCGCCGACGTGCTTCTTGATCGACTCGATCGCCCGCTTGGCGCCCGACTTGTCGGAATAGCCCTCGGTCGAGAAGATGACCTCGGAGTTGAACTTGAACCGGACGCGGAACTCGCCGGCCTTGTCCTTGTAGACTTCGAACTTGTGCGCCACGGGGCGTCTCCTTGATTTCTCGGCCCTGTCGGGCCGCTTCAGGCTCGCAGATCGGTCCGGACCGTCAATCGCCAAATGTCGGCGTCCGGACACAGGCGCGTGAGTTACAATTGCGCTAGAGGATGTAGCGGCTCAGATCGGCGTTCTTCGCCAGGTCGCCGACGGTCTCGCGCACCTGATCGCCGTCGAAGGTCAGGGTCTGGCCGGACAGGTCGGAAGCCTTGAACGAGGTCTCCTCCAGCACCCGTTCGATCACGGTGACCAGACGCCGGGCCCCGATGTTCTCGACCTGGCCGTTGGCCGCGACCGCCGCATCGGCCATGGCCTCGATGGCGTCGGGGGTGAAGTTCAGGGTCACCTCCTCGGTGGCCAGCAGGGCCTGGTTCTGACGGATCAGATTGGCCTCGGGCTCGGTCAGGATGCGCACGAAGTCGTCACGCGTCAGGGCCTTCAGCTCGACCCGGATCGGCAGCCGCCCCTGCAGCTCGGGCAGCAGGTCCGAAGGCTTGGCGACGTGGAAGGCGCCCGAGGCGATGAACAGCACATGGTCGGTCTTCACCGGCCCATATTTGGTCGAGACGGTGGTTCCCTCGATCAGGGGCAACAGGTCGCGCTGGACGCCTTCGCGGCTGACGTCCGCGCCCCCGCGATCCTGACGGCCCGCGACCTTGTCGATCTCGTCGAGGAAGACGATCCCCTCCTGTTCGGCCAGGGTGACGGCGTCGCGGGTCAGGCTGTCCTGATCCAGCAGCTTGTCGCTCTCCTCGGTGACCAGGGGCGTCAGGGCCTCCCTGACCGTGGTGTGGACGGACTTGGTGCGCGGCCCGCCCATCTTGCCGAGCATCTCGCTGAGATTGATCATGCCGACGCCCCCGGCGCCGCCCATGTCCATACCCTGGAGAGGCGAAGCCGTATCGGCCAGATCGAGGGTGATCTCCTTGTCGTCCATCTCGCCGGCGCGAAGCTTCTTCCTGAAGCTGTCGCGTGTCGCCGGACCCGAGCCGGGACCGACCAAGGCGTCGAGAATACGCTCCTCGGCCGCCGCCTCGGCCTTGGCCCGCACGCCCGCGCGGCGGGTGTCGCGGACCATGATCAAAGCCGCCTCGACGAGGTCGCGCATGATCTGGTCGACGTCGCGGCCGACATAGCCGACCTCGGTGAACTTCGTCGCCTCGACCTTCAGGAAGGGGCTGCCCGACAGCCGGGCCAGACGCCGGGCGATCTCGGTCTTGCCGACCCCGGTCGGGCCGATCATCAGGATGTTCTTGGGCGTCACCTCGTCGCGCAGATCGGCGGGCACGCGCTTGCGCCGCCAGCGGTTGCGCAGGGCCACGGCGACGGCGCGCTTGGCGTCGTGCTGGCCGACGATGAAGCGGTCGAGTTCGGAAACGATTTCGCGGGGGGACAGATCGGTCATGACGCTCAGATAGGGCGTCCGCTCAGCTTGCGGGAGGGGGCTGCGTCGTCACGCGCAGGGGCGGCGGCGCGACCCCGGGCACAAGCTGCACGAAGACCAGTTTCCAGACCTCGCCCTCGTCCCGTCGCCAGACCCGAACGAACCAGCCCTGGTGCAGGGCCGCGTCCGCCTCCCATGCGGCCTCGCCATAGGTCCAGACCAGATCGCCCGCGTCCGAGGCGCCGCCGCCGGTCCTGGGCGCGAACAGGAAGGTCTTCGGCCAGGCCGACAGGGCGGCTGCGGCTTCGGCCTTCCCCGCCGCGGGCGGTCGGCGCGCCACATAGACCCGCGCATCCTCCGCCAGCACCGCCAGATGGGCCGCGCGCTGATCGGCTCCGGCGGCCTCGGCCAGCGCGGTCTCGGCCTGGTCGACGGCGGCGAGCGCCGCGACCGGATCCATCGGCGTCGCGGCGCCCGGGGTCATGGCGACAGGCTCGGTCTCCGGCCCGGGCACGCCCTACGCCGTCGCGCCGGATCCGCCGTCATAGACCCATTTCCAAGACCCGTCGGCCTGGAGCTTCCAGACGGTGAAATAGTGACCCGTCCGGCGGCCGCCGACCTCGACCCCGCCGGTGGTGAAGCCCAGATCGCCGGACCGCGCGATCCCGGCGAAGTTCGGCCACCAGTTCAGGCCGGGCTCATCCGCCGGGCGGTCGCGGTCGGGATAGGTCTTGCGAACCGTCGAAGCCCGGCCTTCGTCGAACACCACCGCGTCGTCGACCGACCAGTGGGTGAAGCCCCGGTTGACGCCGACCGTGGCGGTCTCCGCCGCGAAGGCGCGTTCGGCCGCGACGACAGGGGCGGGATCAGCGGTCTGCGCCAGTGCGGGCGCGGCCGTCGTGACGGCGGCGAGCAAGGCGAGGGCCAAAGAGGCAGGTCTGCGGATCATGCGCGGTCTCCAGGCCCGCATTGATCCCGGGTCGGGGTTCCCCGACCAGTGAATTCCGCGACAGGTTCTAGAGCAGGGCCGCGAAGATCAGGGCGACGACGATCACGTCGAAGGCGCGGAAGGCGGAGCTGACGGCGTGAGACATGGGCGCGGACCGCAGGATCGGGACAGATGTCCGTCCTCACTGCAAACCGCGCGCCAGATGGCGGTTCCGCGTCTCAGATGTCGGTGCGCTTGGTCGCTCCGGCGGCGGGGCGGCGGTCCTTCTCGCCCGTATATTCCGCGCCGAGGTAGGCGGAGCGGGCCGCATCCATGACCGGCGGGCCGCCCTTGATGCCGTTTCTCTGGCCGCCCTGACCCAGCATCTGGGCCGCGAAGCCCGCGGCGGCGGCCTGGGCTTCCGTCATGGCGGCGGCATGGGCGGCTTTCGACGCGGCAGGGCCTGCCGGGTCATGGTGAACGGGCTTGCCGACCGGGACGAGGTCGCGCGAGGCGCTTTCCTTCTTGGCCCGGCGGTCGGCCGAGCGGCGCTCCTGTCCGCGCCGGTCCTCATTACTGGTGCGCGTCACCGCGGGGGTGATCGCGCCGCCCCCGACCCCTGTGACCGGTCCGACAGGCGGAACGCGGCCGGTCATTCGCCCTTTGCGCCCTTCGAGGTCTTGGGCGGGGTGGAGATGCGCTCGATCTGGGCGCGCATCTCGTCCATCTGGCGGCGCATGTCGGCCAGGGGGTCGTTGGCGGGCTCCGGAGAGGTCGAGGGCGCGGCCTCGGACGCCGCCTTCGGCGCCTCGGGCTCGGCCCGCGCGCCATAGGCGCCCGAGAAGGCCGGGAACATCTTCATGGCGTTCTGGAAGATGGCCATGTTCTGCTTGACCGCCTCTTCCATCAGATTGCCGGTCGGACCGCCCGAGAAGGCCTTGGCCACCTGGGCGCGATACTGCTCCTGCTGGCGCGAGAAGGTTTCGAGCGACATCTCCAGATAGGAGGGCAGGACGCCCTGCATCTGGCCGCCGTAGAAGCCGATCAGCTGACGCAGGAACTGGACGGGCAGCAGGGCCTCGCCGCGGCTCTCTTCCTCGAAGATGATCTGGGTCAGGATCTGACGCGTCAGCTCCTCATTGGTCTTGGCGTCGAACACCACGAACTCGACCCCGTCCCGGACCATCTTGGCCAGATCCTCGAGCGTCACATAGGCGCTGGTCGAGGTGTTGTAGAGACGGCGGTTCGCATACTTCTTGATGACGACAACGTCGCCCGCCCTGGTCTTCCCCGTCTGGGGTTTATCGTCGGCCACGCCAATCAACTCCCTTTTTCTTTTCCTCAGTATCCCGCAGTGCGAAGACGGACGCCAGTGCAATATTTGGCGCCGCACAAGGTTGAAATACTCAGGTATGACAGTCGGCTAGGCCATCTGAGGGACCAGGACGACGCCGAGCAGCACCGCGACCCAGTGCACCCCGGCCCCGGCGACGACGAAGCCGTGCCAGATCGCACGGCGGTATTTCAGGCGCGGGCTGATGAAGACAAAGACCCCGGCGGTATAGATCAGCCCGCCCAGCACCAGCAGGCTCAGGGCCACCGGATGCACAGTCTCGAGCATGGGTTTCAGGGCCAGGACCGCCAGCCAGCCGAACAGGACATAGACCCCGCTCCAGAAGGCGTCGGAGATGCGCGGCGCGACCAGTTTGGTCGCCACGCCGGCGCCGGCGATCAGCCAGACCGCCAGGGTGAAGCCGATCGACCACATCCCCTCGAACCTCTGGGTCGTGAAGGGGGTGTAGGAGCCTGCGATCATCAGGAAGATGGCCGCCTCGTCCATCCGCCTCAGCACGGGCCGGGCGGCGCAGGGATTGGTCCAGTTGTAGATCGTCGAGACCGACAGCATGGCGATCAGACAGACGGCGTAGACGGCGGTGGCGATCACCGTGCCCGGCCCGCCATAGATGGCCGCAAGACCCGCCAGAACGACGCCGCCGACGCCCGCCAGCGACAGGCCCGTAACGTGCACCCAGAGATCCGCGAGGCGCTCGGCGCGCGTCTGGTAGTGGTCGATCATGTCCAGCGCGTCAGGCGTGCAGACATGGGTGAACAGGGATCGCAAACGCATCTTCATGGCCCCATCAAGCCCACGACCGTTCGGTTCGTTCCCTCCATCTGGACTCGACACGATGACCATCCGCTGAATCCGGCGTAAGGGGCGTGACGAAAGCGCCGGGATGCGGCAGAAACGCCACGCAATATTTCACGACTGGATGAATACCATCATGGCCTCCCCCCTCTCCGACGTCGTCATCGTCTCCGCCGCCCGCACCCCGGTCGGATCCTTCCTCGGCGGCCTGTCCGGCCTGCCGGCCTCGAAGCTGGGCGAGATCGCCATCAAGGCGGCGCTGGAGCGGGCGGGCGTCGCGGGCGCCGAGGTCGACGAGGTCATCCTGGGCCATGTGCTTCAGGCCGCCGCCGGTCAGGGCCCGGCCCGTCAGGCCTCGATGGGCGCGGGCATCCCGAAGGAGACCCCGGCCTGGAGCCTGAACCAGATCTGCGGCTCGGGCCTGCGCGCCGTCGCCGTCGCCGCCCAGCAGATCGCGCTTGGCGATGCGAAGATCGTCGTCGCCGGCGGTCAGGAGAGCATGAGCCAGGCGCCCCACGCCCAGCACCTGCGGACCGGCCAGAAGATGGGCGACATCGCCTTGGTCGACACCATGATCAAGGACGGGCTGTGGGACGCCTTCAACGGCTATCACATGGGCCAGACGGCCGAGAACATCGCCGCCGAGGGCCACATCAGCCGCGAAGCCCAGGACGCCTTCGCCGTCGCCTCCCAGAACAAGGCTGAGGCCGCCCAGAAGGCCGGCCGGTTCGCCGATGAGATCGTCCCGGTGGTCATCCCGGGCCGCAAGGGCGACATCACCGTCGATCAGGACGAGTACATCCGCCACGGCGCGACGCTGGAGGCCATGGAGAAGCTGAAGCCGGCCTTCACGAAGGACGGAACGGTCACCGCCGCCAACGCCTCGGGCCTCAATGACGGCGCGGCCGCCCTGGTGCTGATGTCGGCCGAGGACGCGAAGGCGCGGGGGCTGGAGCCTCTGGCCCGCATCGCGTCCTGGGCCACGGCCGGCGTCGACCCGGCGGTCATGGGCACCGGCCCGATCCCGGCCTCGAGGAAGGCGCTGGAGAAGGCCGGCTGGACCGTCGCCGATCTCGACCTGGTCGAGTCCAACGAGGCCTTTGCGGCCCAGTCGCTGTGCGTGCTGAAAGAGCTCGGCCTCGACCCGGCCAAGGTCAACGTCAACGGCGGCGCCATCGCCATCGGCCACCCCATCGGCGCTTCGGGCGCCCGCATCCTGACCACCCTGCTGCACGAGATGAAGCGCTCGGGCGCCAGGAAGGGTCTGGCCACCCTCTGCATCGGCGGCGGCATGGGCGTGGCCATGTGCGTGGAACGCGCCTGATCACCGAGGTCCGTCTTCCCTCGCGGGGAGGCGGGCGGCCGGGCCTCAGAAGTCGAGGTCGGCGTAGTGGGGAGCGGGGGCCAGGCCCTGGAACCGGTCGGCCAGCAGGGGGCGGAAGCAGGGCCGCGACTTGAGCCGCATGTACCAGGTCTTGAGCAGCGGATACGACTTCCAGGCCACCTCGCCGAAGTAGTCCAGCACCGAGACGTGGGCGGCGGCGACCAGATCGGCCTGGCTCATCCGGCGGCCGGCCAGCCAGTCGCGCTCGCCCAGCAGGCCTTCCAGCATGACCAGATGCTCGCGCAGGGCCGCGCGGCCTTCGCGCAGGCCTTGCGCCTCGGGCGGGCCGAGGCGGAGCAGGGGCTTCTCCATCCGTTCGTGCAGCAGGACGGCGTTGACCTCGTCGGTGAAGCGGCGGTCGAACCAGGTGGTCAGACGGCGCACCTCGGCGCGCTCGCCGGCGTCGGCGGGCATGAGCAGCGGCGTCTTCTGCTGGTCCTCGACCCAGCCCATGATGGCATTGGCCTCGCACAGGGTCAGCGGCCGGCCCTGATGGGCGGTCTGCAGCACCGGGGGCATACCGGACGGATTGAGGTCACGGACGGGGCAGTCTGCCTCCCAAGGCCGCACCCCTGTCTCCTCGACGGCGATCCGCGCTTCGCCCAGCGCCAGTCGCGCCGAGCGCGAGCCGGGATCGAAGGGGAAGTGGAACAGTACGGCCGTCATGCGCGACTCCATGGCCCCCTCGCTCTTAACGGGCCGTTTACCGCGCTCGGTTCAGCCGCCGTCTATGACCAAGGTCCTGTGTGTGGGACGGTTTGGCCGCCCGCGACCGGCGTCTCAACCGCCGGCTTGACCGGAGGTTCCACGGGGCGGGCCCCGGCCGGGTCGGCGTGGATCAGGATGTCAGAGTCGGGCAGGACGGCGCGGATGCGGGCCTCGGCGGCCTCGACGATGGCGTGGGCGGCCTCCAGCGTCAGGTGCGGGTCCAGATCGACGTGCATCTGGACCATCAGGGTCGAGCCGGCCATCCGGGTGCGCAGGGCGTGGATGCCGGTGATGCGCGGATCGGCGAGGACGGCGGTGGTCACCGCCTGTTGCTCGGCCTCGCCCGCCGACCGGTCGAGCAGGTGGTCCGAGGCGTCCTTCAGGAGGCCGAAGGCGCCCCAGAACAGCCAGACGGCGACGATCAGACCCGCGGCGGCGTCGAGGCCCGGCGCGCGCAGCCAGGCGCCGGAGACGACGCCGATCAGGACCACCCCATTGGCGGCGAGGTCGGCGGCATAGTGGCTGCGGTCGCCGGCGACGGCGAGGGACCCGGTCTCCTTCAGCGCCCGCCCCTGCAGCCAGACGAGGCCCGCGGTCAGGCCGATGGAGATGAGGATGACGGCGACGGCCCAGCCCCCGGCGGCGACCGGGCGCGGATCGACCATGCGCTGCAGGGCCTCCCAGCCGATGAAGACGGCCGAGGCGAAGATCAGACCGGCCTGGACCAGGGCGGCCATGGCCTCGCCCTTACCGTGGCCGTAGCGGTGCTCCTCGTCCGGCGGGGCGGCGGCCCAGCGCACCGCGTAGAAGGTGGCGAGCGACGCGATCAGGTCCAGGACCGAGTCGGTCAGGGAGGCCAGAACCGACACCGATCCGGAGGCGCCTAGGGCGAAGGCCTTGAGCGCGATCAGGGCCACGGCGACCCCGACCGAGAGGCGGGTGATCCGGCGCGTGATCGCGGCCTTGTCCACAGTTGACGGGAGGGTGTCGCCGGCGGGTTCGGTCATCCTGCCTTGTCGCCGATCAGGCGGCGCAAATCCAGAGCGGGCTTATGTTTCAGCAAGCTTGGCCGTATTGCCCCGGTCACGAAATGGCCGCATGGTGAGCGCTGCATTCATCCACAGGCAGGACGTGGATCGCGCATGGCAAGCGGTGGGGCGGCGGTCGGGGAGACCACAGAGCGTTGGATCGGCCGGGGCGAGGCCCTGGAGCGGCTGGGGGTCAAGACCCAGACGCTGTACGCCTATGTCAGCCGCGGCCGGATCGCGGCCCGTCCGGACCCCGACAACCCGCGCCGCAGCCAGTACGCCGCCGGGGACATCGCCCGGCTGAGCGCGCCCCTGGCGCCCGGCGAGACCCCGCCGCCCTTCGTACCTTTCGAGCACGCCCCGGCGCGGGGCGAGGCCCTCATCCGGTCGTCCCTGAGCCTGGTGTCGGACGGGCGGCTGTTCTACCGGGGGCAGGACGCCATCGCCCTGTCGCAGACGGCGACCGTGGAGGACGCGGCCCGGCTGCTGTGGGACGCCCAGGGCGACAATCCCTTCGCGGGGCTGGGCCCCCGGCTGGACAGCGCCGGCGGGGTCACGGCCCGGACCCGGCTGTTCGCGTCGCTGGCCCGCCGCGCCGAGGAGGACGCCTCCAGCGCCGGCAAGACCCCCGATCAGGTCAAGGCCCAGGCCGCCTCTGTGCTCAATGAGGTGGTCGACGCCATCGCCGGCCCCGGTCCTCGCCTGTTCTTCCACCAGAGGCTGGGTCGCGGCTGGAAGGTGCTGGAGCGCGACAGCACCATCATCCGTCAGGCCCTGGTCCTGATCATGGACCACGCCATGAACCCCTCGGTCATCGCCACGCGAGCGGCGGCGGAGGGCGGCGCCTCTCCGGCGGGGGGCGCTGGCGGGGCTGGCCACCTTCACCGCCTCGCCCAAGGCCTTCGAACTGGCGCGGACCATCGCCTGGGTGATCGAGGCCCGGCGCGATCCAAGGGGCGCGGCCCAGCGTCGCATGGAGGCCGACGGACGCGTCCCCGGCTTCGGCGATCCGGCCTGGCCCGAGGGCGATCCGCGGGCGCAGGCCCTGCTGGAAGCCGCCCAACTGCCCGCCGATCTGGCCGCCATCGTGCGCGAAGGCGAGGCGGCGACGGGCGTCAAAGCCAATGTGGGCCTGGCTTTGGCTCTCGTCGCCCGCCGTCTGGACCTGCCCCGCGACGGCGCCTCGGACATGCTGCTGATCGGCCGTCTGGTGGGCCTGCTCGGCCATGCGCTGGATCAGACGACGGACGGCTCGCCTATCGCCGCCCGACTGCGCTATGTGGGTCCCAGACCCGGGGCCTGATCAGGCACTCCCATCCGGGCATTGGGGATATCTATGGCGGACTGGATTGCGGCGATCATCCTTGGGCTCGTGGAGGGACTGACCGAGTTCCTGCCCGTCTCCTCGACCGGCCACCTGTTGCTGACCCAACACCTGCTCGGCCTGACCGACCTGCGCTGGAACGCCTTTGTGGTGCTGATCCAGCTGGGCGCGATCCTGGCGGTGGTGGCGCTGTATTTCCAGCGGCTGTGGGGAGTGCTGATCCGGCTGCCCACCGACCCGTCGGCGCGCCGCTTCGCCATCAGTGTGCTGATCGCCTTCATTCCCTCGGCTGTCGCGGGCCTGTTCCTGCACGACTTCATCACCAAGGTCCTCTTCGAGGACCTCAGGACCATCTGCTGGGCCCTGATCATCGGCGGGGTCATCCTGCTGGTGCTCGAGCGCTGGGCGCCGAAGCCGCATACTGGCGACGCCATGGCCCTGACCTGGCGTCAGTCCTTCCTGATCGGCCTGTTCCAGTGCCTGGCGCTGGTGCCCGGCGTGTCCCGCTCGGGCGCGACCATCTCGGGCGGTCTGGTTCTGGGGCTGGAGAAGCCGGCGGCGGCGGAGTTCTCCTTCTTCCTCGCCATCCCGACCATGGTCGCGGCCTTCGGTCTGGACCTGCTCAAATCCAAGGACTCGATCGACTTCCACTTCGCCTGGATCATCGCCCTGGGCTTCATCGTTTCCTTCGTGAGCGGCCTGATCGTCATCCGCTGGATGCTGAGCTTCGTGTCCAAGCACGGCTTCGCCCCCTTCGCCTGGTGGCGGATCGCCATCGGCGCGACCGGCCTGTTCCTGCTGACTATGGGCGTCGTCGCCTGACGGTCTTTGCACTCGAAAAAAGGCGAGTGCAAAAAGTGCAAGGCCGAAGACGAGGTGTCAGGTTCGGGCCGTAGGGCGTGGACTCTGAAGGTATTTTTTCAGCGCTGAAAAATGCACCCGGCGTGCACTCGGGTGTAGCGGCGTGCGCCCGGGCGGTGGTCTGGATTCGCGATGTCAAAGACCGGCGGACGGCATTGTACGGCCGCGCGGAGGCGTGCGCAGTCGATGGGGGCGATGGTGCGCCAAGGCCTTGATCATGGGCGGGTTTTTCGGCGCGGGTATGCTGGGTCGGCGCATTTCACACCGCTCATCCCGGCGAATGCCGGGATCCAGATTTAGACGCCGTGCCTGCCGCGAAGTCCCGAAAGGCGCGAAGCTTCAACCGCCCGGCATGGATCTGGATCCCGGCATTCGCCGGGATGAGCGGCGAAGGGAGACGGGCTTCTCCCGGGAGGGAGAAGGGTCTTAAGCCGTGACGAGCGTCTCGGCCGCCGGGCTTTCGGCGAACTGGCCGCCCTTGCGGTATCGCCAGAGATAGGCCGGGGCGATGGCTTCCAGGCCGGTGGGCTCGATGCCGAGGGCGGCGAGGCCTTCGGCGCCGGGGGCGACGAGGTTGTCGCTCTCCAGCGAGACGACCTGATCCTTCGTCAGCAGCGGGGTGATCCCGAAGCCGGCGGTGATCTGGGCAAGCGAGCCGATGATCCGGGCGACGCCGAAGGGCAGGGGGACCAGGGCGCGCTCGCGCTTGGTCTCGCGCAGGATGTATTTGAGCACGTCGCCGAAGGTCCAGACGGCCGGGCCGCCCAGTTCGAAGGTGCGACCGGCGGCGTCGGCACGGGTCGTGGCGCGGGCGATGGCCTCGGCGACGTCGCCGACATAGACGGGTTGCAGCTTGGTCTCGCCGCCGCCGATCAGGGGCAGGGCGGGGGCCATGACGGCCAGGGACGCGAAGCGGTTCAGGAAGCCGTCGCCGGCGCCGAAGACGATCGAGGGGCGGATGATGACGGCGTCCGGCTTGGCGACGCGCACGGCCATCTCGCCGGCGGCCTTGGTGCGGGCGTAGTCGCTGTCGCTCTCCGGATTGGCGCCGATGGCCGAGACCTGGACCAGACGATCGATGCGGGCGGCCGCGCAGGCTTCGGCGACGTTGCGGGCGCCGTCGACGTGGAGGGCCTGGAAGGTGCGCTTGCCGCCCTCGTGCAGAATGCCGACCAGGTTGACCGCGGCGCTGGCGCCCTTGAGGGCCGTCGCCACATCGGCGGGCGAGGTGATGTCGCAGCGGACCGGCTGGATCTGGCCGACCTCGCCCAGCGGGCGCAGGTCATAGGAGATGTTGGGCGCGCGCACGGCGACCCGCACCCGCCAGCCGGCTTTCGCCAAGGCGCGTACAGCCTGGGCGCCGACGAAGCCGGAGCCTCCGAACACAGTGACCAGACCCGGGCTGAACGCGGACATGGGAAGCTCCAATCGAAATCTCAGAGTGGCGGGATAGACCAGGTCTCGCTGCATCGCAACGCACCGCACAATGGAGCCGGATAACGGGGCGGGCAGGGGGTTTGAACGCGATGCGCAAAACTTGTCGCAAAAGTATATTGACCCGCCCGTCCGGCTCCCGTAGAGGTCCGCGCCTTCCCGACGGAAACGCCTTCACCGGCCGACCGACAGGGGCCCAGGTGGCGGAATTGGTAGACGCGCTGGCTTCAGGTGCCAGTGATCGAAAGGTCGTGGAGGTTCGAGTCCTCTCCTGGGCACCAATTCTCGAAACGGCGTCGCATCGACAGATGCGGCGCCGTTTTCGTTTCGGGCGCCGCCATGGGTGGCTTGCTGTGAAAAAGTGCTGGTGAGCAAGGCGTGAGCCGGGCTGGATGCGTGCAAGCGATCCTGCTCACCTCTTGCTCACCGGCACTTTTCACTCGACCCGGCGCCCTCGCATCGACGGCGCTGCTGGGCTAGAGGCTGTGCATGACCGTTTATTTCCACGAAGGCGACCTGCCCGACGATCTCGACCTCGGCCCCTCGGTGGCCGTGGATTCGGAGACCATGGGGCTGCGCTATCACCGCGACCCCCTGTGCGTGGTCCAGCTGTCGGCCGGGGACGGCGACGCCCATGTCGTGCGCCTGCGTCGCCCCGCCTATGACTGTTCGAATCTGAAGGCCCTGATGGCCGACCGGGGCGTGCTCAAGATCTTCCATTTCGGCCGGTTCGACATCGCCATGATGCAGCTCTATCTCGGCGTTGAGACGGGGCCGGTCTATTGCACCAAGATCGCGTCGAAGCTGGCCCGCACCTATACCGACCGGCACGGGCTGAAGGATGTGACCCGCGAACTGGCGGGCGTGGACCTCAGCAAGGCGCAACAGTCGTCCGACTGGGGCGCGGATGTCCTGACCCAGGCCCAGCTCGACTATGCGGCCTCGGACGTCCTCTATCTGCACGCGGTCAAGGACAAGCTGGACATGATGCTGGCCCGCGAAGGCCGCACCGAACTGGCGAAGGCCTGTTTCGACTTCCTGCCGACCCGGTCGCGTCTGGACCTCGAGGGTTGGGAAGAGATGGACATCTTCGCCCATGCCTGAGTTCGGGCCTGAGGGCGTGGGCCAGGATCAGGAAGCGGTCGAGACGCGGCGCGCCGAGGACGAGGCGCGTCTGGCCCAGGCCGCGGCCAAATGGCGTGCGCGCTCGCGCCGGGTGCAGCTGTATCGCCGGCTGCTGCCGATCCTGATCGTGGTCCTGGCGGGCGGCGCCTTTACCTGGACGGTGTTCCGCACGGTGATCTCGGGCGTCGAGCGCAAGGCCGCCCAGAGCCGCGAGGTCCGGCTCGACAATCCCATGTTCCACGGCCAGGACGCCCAGGGCCGCTCCTTCCTGATCGGGGCGGCGGGCGCGGTGCGCGACCCGAACACCGGGCATTTCCGCCTGAACGGCCCGGTGCTGAGGCTGAATCTCGGCGGCCGCAAGGTGACCCAGATGACCGCCGACGCGGGCATCTATGACGAGGTCAAGCGCACCGTGACCATCGGTCCGAACGTCAGGATCACCGACGGCGGCTCGGGCTTCACCCTGACCACGCCCGAGGCGGTGGTGGACACGGCGACCGGGATCACGACCGGGAACAAGGGCATCGAGGGCCACGGCCCTCTTGGAACCATTTCCGCATCGTCCTATGCCATCTATGATCAGGGCGAGCGGGTGACCTTCAACGGCTCCGGCGACAACAAGATTCGCGGCGTGTTCAACACGACGCGTTCGGGTGGATGATGATGACGATGAACAGAACGGTTATCGCGGGTGTTTCGGCGGCGGTCGGGCTGGCCGTGGTCGGCGGCGCGGCTTTCGCCCAGACTTCGGCGAGGGCGCGCTCCAACGTCAGCGACCAGCCGATCATGGTCGGCGCCGACGGCGGCGAGCGCACCAACACGGGCTTCGCTCTGCGCGGTCGCGCCGAGGTGACCCAGGGCCAGAACCGGCTGCGCGCCGATTCCATCGTCGGGACCAATGCCGAGGGCCAGAACATCTCGACGGTCACGGCGACGGGCAATGTCTATTACGTCACCCCGAACGAGACGATCCGCGGCGACCGCGCCGTCTATACGGTCTCGAGCGCGACCATCGTGGTGACCGGCGACGTCATCCTGACCCAGGGCAAGAACGTCCTGACCGGCGGTCGGCTGAGCTATAATATCGACACGGGGCAGACGGACATGGCGGCGGGCGGGAACGGCCGCATTCAGGGCGTCTTCTATCCGCAAGGGTCGAACTGAGGCCGCGGGTCTCGATCGACTGAAAGGCCCGGTTTGGCGCGCAAGGAACTCTCCGCTCTCAACGTCAACGACCCCGCCGCCGGGGTCGCACCGACGCTCGCCCCCGAGCCGGGCCCCGCGCGCGGCCTGAGGGTCAACAACATCGCCCGGGCCTTCGGCGCGCGGCAGGTGGTGCGCGACGTCTCCCTGACGGTGCAGCGCGGCGAGGTCGCGGGCCTGCTGGGCCCCAACGGCGCCGGCAAGACCACCTGCTTCTATATGATCACCGGCCTGATCCCGGCCGACAGCGGCTCGATCTGGCTGGACGGCGAGGACATCACCAGACAGCCGATGTACCAGCGCGCCCGGATGGGCCTCGGCTATCTGGCGCAGGAAGCCTCGATCTTCCGCGGCATGACGGTCGAGCAGAACATCAAGGCCGTGGTCGAGCTGCGCGAGAGCGGCAAGGGGATCGAGGTCGAGACTACCCGGCTGCTGGAAGAGCTGCATATCGACCATCTGCGCCACGCCCCGGCCTCCAGCCTGTCGGGCGGTGAACGGCGCCGGGTCGAGATCGCGCGCTCGCTGGCGGGCCGGCCGTCCTTCATGCTGCTGGACGAACCCTTCGCCGGCATCGACCCCCTGGCCATCGCCGACATCCGTCAGGTGATCCGCTATCTGGCGGGCGAGGGCATCGGGGTCCTGATCACCGACCACAATGTCCGCGAGACCCTGGACATCATCGACCGCGCCTCGATCATGTCGGGCGGCGAGGTCCTGTTCGAAGGCACCGCCGATCAGGTGATCCACGATCCGGAAGTGCGCCGCGTCTATCTGGGCGACCTCTACGGCTGACCTTTCAGGCGCCGCGGCGGCCGAAGGGGCGTGACGGGGCGACGCCGGGGTCCCAGGCCGGATTGCTCCACGCCTGGAACTGGGGCTGCGGCTGGGCCGGGAAGGGCGCGGGCTCGTCTCGACGGACCGGTTCGGGCTGGATCGGGCCGGGGCCGAAATCGAAGATCGGCTTGTAGGGTTGGTCCGGGTCACCGCGCTTGGCCTCGGCGATCAGGGCGTCCCAGCGATCCGTATCCAGATCGGGGTTGGAGCCGCCGCCGTAGCGCTGGCTCGGGTCGCGCGGATCGGGACCGAACCTGTTCTCGCCGCGTGTGCCGGGCAACAGGGTCAGGATGAACATGACCAGCTGGCCGATATAGCCGAGCATGCCCAGCAGACCGGCCGCGCCCAGTCCCACCAGGGCTGTGCCGAGGAAGGCCTCGCGGCTGGCGCCCAGGCCGACCGAACCGATCGCCGTCGCGATCGTGCCGACCGCCATGACGCTGCTCAACAGCGAGGGCAGCATCAGGCACAGCCAGACCGCGCCGCGTCCGCTGTCATGCAGGCGGCGCACCAGCACCGCGTAATTCGGAAGAATGAGAGCCAGGAGGCTGACGACGATCAGGCCGAAGACGATCACGACGCCGGCTGTCGCCCGGCCCGCCCCGGACTGTCCCATGGAGCCGACGGCAAGGCCCATCAGCAGTGCGTACCAGAGACCCTGCAAGACGGCGAACAGCCAGTACTCGGTCCGGCTCGCCCGACCCTTGAAGTCGGCGTAGCGCAGCAGGGGGCGGAACATCAGCATGGCGGGGGAGACCTGTGACGGGGCGTTTCCACGTCACTCTGCCGCCGAACGATGAAATCCCGCGAAACGGACAGGGTAAACGGTCGGCGTGGGAAGGTCCCTCCGTCACGGCGCGAAGGCGCGCCGCGCCCCCCATTGCAAGCGATAGGGAGGAAAACGCGGCGTTAACCCCTTGGCCCCATTCTGGGCACAGCAAGTTCCGGGCCAGACGCCCGAGTTGGGAGACGAACGGCGGTGGTCGGTCAGAGGCTGGAGATCAGACAGGGGCAGGGGCTCGTCATCACGCCCCAGCTGCAGCAGGCGATCAAGCTGCTGCAACTGTCGAACCAGGAACTGGACGAATACGTCGAGACAGAGCTCGAGAAGAACCCGCTGCTCCAGCGCGACGAGACCGAGGCCGGTCCGGCGCGCGAGGCCGGCGACGAGATTCCCGCCCTCGCCTCCAGCGAAAGCAGCGAGCTGAGTTTTTCCGACACAGGGATTTCCGAACGCAATTCGACCGTCGACGCCGGCGACAGCGACGTCTACGGCGACGCCACCCCGGGCGAGCGCACCGTCGACCGCCTGTCCGACGAGGCGGCCCAGCCGGGGCTGTCGGACTGGTCCAGCGCGGGCAAGGGCGGCTCGGCCTTCTCCGACGGCGAGGGCGGCGAACGTCCGGACCAGCGCGAGGCGACCCTCTGGGAGCATCTGCAGGCCCAGGCGTCCTCCGCCGGTTTCGACGCCACCGACCACGCCATCGCCATCAGCCTGATCGATGCGGTCGACGAGGGCGGCTATCTGCGCGGCGAACTGGCCGAGATCGCCGACCGCCTGGGCTGCGGCCTGGAACGGGTCGAGGCGGTCCTGACCGTCTGCCACGGCTTCGAGCCGACCGGGATCATGGCCCGTTCGGTGCCCGAGTGCCTGAAGCTGCAACTGATCGAGCGCAACCGCTTCGATCCGGCCATGGAAGCCCTGCTCGACAATCTGGAGATGCTGGCGCGGCGCGACCTGCAGGGTCTGCGTCAGGCCTGCGGCGTCGATTCCGAAGACCTGTCGGAGATGATCTCGGAGCTGAAGGGGCTGACGCCGCGCCCCGGCGCCGGCTTCGGCGGCGAGACGGCCCAGACGGTGATCCCCGACGTCCATGTCCGCCCCGACCCGGCCGGCGGCTGGAAGGTGGAGCTGAACACCGACACCCTGCCCAAGCTGCTGGTCGACAAACGCTATCACGCCTCGGTTTCGGCCGGGGCGCGGACCGAGACGGAGAAGGCCTTCGTCGCCGACTGCGCGGCCCAGGCCAACTGGCTGGTCAAGTCGCTGGACCAGCGGGCCAAGACCATTCTGAAGGTCGCCTCCGAAATCGTGCGCCAGCAGGACGCCTTCCTCGCCTTCGGCGTCGAATTCCTGAGACCGCTCAATCTGAAGACCGTCGCCGACGCGATCAGCATGCATGAATCGACCGTCAGTCGCGTCACCTCGAACAAATATGTCTCGACCCCCCGCGGAGTGTTCGAGCTGAAATTCTTCTTCACCGCCTCCATCGCCTCGACCGGCGACGGCGCCGCCCATTCGGCCGAGGCCGTCCGGCACCGGATCAAATCCATGATCGATCACGAAACGGCCGAGGGTGACGTTTTGTCCGACGACCGCATCGTCGAGCTTCTGAACGAGGCGGGCATCGACATCGCCCGTCGTACGGTCGCCAAGTATCGGGAAGCCTTGAGGATTCCGTCCTCGGTCCAACGCCGCCGGATGCTGAAGTTCGCCTGACCGGCGTTCGAAGATTCGACCACAAAACAGTGATCCCGATTGACACCAAAATCAGTCGGGAGCGTTCTATCCGCATGCAAGTCCAAGTCAGCGGCAAGCAAGTGGATGTCGGCGAAGCGTTAGGCTCGCGCATCTCCCAGGAACTCGAAGAGGGAGTCGGTAAGTACTTCGAACGCGGCGGTCAGGACGCCGAGGTCGTTGTCTCCAAGGATGGCTATGGGTTCAAGGTGGACTGTTGGGTCCGCCTGGCCTCGGGCCAGTCGCTGGTGACGACCGGACTCGGCGGGGACGCACATTCGGCCTTTACCGACAGTCTCGACAAGCTTGAGAAGCGGGTCCGCCGCTACAAGCGCCGTCTCAAGGATCACCATATCGGGCCCAAGGGCCTGTCGCCCGAAAAGACCGAAATGGCCGCGGCCTCGGTCGCACGCTCGATCGTGCTGCGCAATCCGGACTCCGTCGAGGATGACGTCTTCGGCGATACGGGAACCTCGGACGAACCGCCGCCGGTCGGCATGGTCATCGCCGAGACCGAGGCCGAAATCCGCACCATCACGGTCGGACGCGCGGTGCTGGAGCTCGACATGACCGGCTATCCGGTCGTGCTATTCCGCAATGCGGCCCATGGCGGCCTGTCGGTGGTCTATCGCCGGCCGGACGGCAATGTGGGCTGGATCGATCCGGAGCGGACCTCTTCCACCCTGAACGGCGGCGCTTCCAGGCCGAAAACCAATGGGCACGCTTCCGTAAGCCCTTAGTGCTAGCTGTCAGTAGAAGGCTTTCCTTGATGCGGCGGAAGGGTTAAAGCCCGCCCGCCCCATCGGGGACGAGCGTATCGAGTCGGGGATAGTCATGGACATCGGTGAATTGCTGGCGGAGGACGGGATCGTCCTGCGCAGCGGTGCGTCGTCGAAACGGCAGGCTCTTCAGGTCGTCGCCGAAACCGCCGCCTCGGCCATGGGGCTGGATGCGGCCCGCGTCATGGACGCGCTTCTGGAACGTGAGGCCCTGGGCTCCACGGGCCTGGGTTCGGGCGTGGCGGTTCCGCACGCCCGGATCGAAGGCCTGGCCCGCGTGTTCGGCGTCTTCGTGCGCCTGGATACGCCCGTCGCCTATGGATCGGTCGACGACCGTCCGGTCGATCTGCTGTTCGCCCTGTTCGCCCCGCCGCGCGACGGTGCCGACCATCTGCGCGCCCTGGCCGCGGTCTCGCGCGCCGTGCGCTCGCCGGAACTGCGCGAAAGCCTGCGTCAGGCCCGCACGGTCGACGCCGCCCATGCCCTGTTCGTCACCGACAAGGTTCCGGCCACGGCCGCCTGAGGCTGCTTTCAGGCCGGGTCGGTGCTAGAACGCTGATCTCCACGGAGATCCGCCCATGGCCAAGCTCGTCTACGGATTGAACCAGTCGCTCGACGGCTATGTGAACCACGACGCCTTCGGGCCCGGGCCGACGCTGTTCCGGCATTTCATCGACCACATGGGCGCGGTGACGGCCAGCGTCTATGGCGGGCGGATGTATGAGATCATGCGCTACTGGGACGAGGACCAGCCCGGCTGGGACGCGCCGGAGCGTGAGTACGCCCAGGCCTGGCGGGCGACGCCGAAATATGTGGTGTCGCGAACGCTGAAAGAGGTGGGGCCCAATGCGACCCTGGTCGAGGGCGACCTGGCGACGGCGATGCGCGGGCTGAAGGAACGGCTGGAGGGCGAGATCGAGATCGCCGGGCCGGGTCTGGCGAACCAGCTGATGGCGCCGGATATGATCGACGAATACCGGATCTATCTGCACCCGGTCGTGGTGGGGCCGAAGCTCGGCGCCGAGGGGGTGTTGTTCTTCAGTGAGGCGCCGCCGCCTCTGGAGCTGGTGTCGAGCGAACTGGTCGGGGATGACGTGGTCCTGCTGACTTATGCGCCTGCCTGAGACGGCGTGACGAGAGGGCGATGGGGCTGCGTCAACCCGGATAACCGCAGCCCCGCCCAGAGCCCGCGCTGACTGGGGAGCCGTGCGGGGTGGATGTGTGTCCGCCGAAGTCTCGACGGAGCAACTCATAGAGACGCCAAACGCAACGACGCGGCCCTCGCGCTCAAGCAGCGAGCGACCGCGTCGCGAGCGTTAGCGCCCCTACTTAGATATATCTACGCAGCGAGCGGGTCAGTTCGCTGGTGCCGTTCTTCTTGACGGCGGGCTGGTAGGCGACGCGGGCGTGTTCGCCGCAATAGACGCCTTCCGAGGCGCGACGGCCGCAGAAGCTGAACTCACGCGACGACGGGTCGCCGATCGGCCATTTGCACATGTGTGCGCCGAGCGTCAGGACGGTGGCGGTGCCGGGCTGTTCGACGACGACGGGCAGCGGGGTCGGCGGGACCGGGGCGGTCGGGCGCGGCTGGACGGCCTCGATGCGACGCGGAGCCGAGGGCTGGCCGTAGTCCTGCTTGGGCGGGGTGGTCCGGGTCTTGGCTGGGCGGAAGGCGGTCGTGGTGGTGCGCGCCGGCTGCGACGGGGTCGCGCGGCCCGACAGGCCCAGACGGTGCACCTTGCCGATCACGGCGTTGCGGGTGACGCCGCCGCCCAGTTGTTTGGCGATCTGGCTGGCCGACTGGCCTTCGAGCCAGAGCTTCTTCAGCGCGCCAACGCGGTCTTCGGTCCAGCCTGCGGTCATGTCGCCCTCCGGGGGGATCAGGATTCAATATGTAGTGGCGAGACCGTCCTCCCGGACCCGCGACCTACCACCAATCGTAAACGAGCGGTTAACAGACGCAAGATGTGCGAATCAGTCCGTCCACAGAAACCAGATGTTGAATCGGTGTTATTTGGGGCGCTAAGCGGTTGCGAAGCGCCGCCGTCGGGCGCATTTCCCGGCCCATGACTGATCTCGCCTCCACTCGCCCGTCCGGACTGCCGACGCCCCGCCGTTACAACGGGGTCAACTGGGTGGGGGTGCAGACCCTGTACCTGCGCGAGGTGCGGCGGTTCTGGAAGGTCGGGACCCAGACGGTGGCGGCGCCGGTGGTGACCACGCTTCTCTACATGCTGGTTTTCGTGGTGGCCCTGAAGGGGTCGCGACCGCCGATCGACGGCACCCCCTTCGCCGAGTTCGTGGCGCCCGGCCTGATCATGATGGCCATCCTGAACAACGCCTTCGCCAATGCGTCCTCCAGCCTGATCCAGGCCAAGATCATGGGCACCTCGACCGACTTTCTGACCCCGCCGCTGAGCCCGCTGGAGCTGACGATCGGCTTTTCCATGGGCGCCGCGACGCGTGGCATCGCCGTTGGTCTGGTGACGGCCGTCTGCGTCCTGCCGTTCGCGAAACTGGGCGTCGCCAATCTTGCGATCATTCTCTATTTCGGCCTGATCGCCTCGCTCTTGATGGGGATGGTGGGGGTGCTGGCCGGGCTGTGGTCCGAGAAGTTCGACCAGCTGGCGGCGGTCCAGAATTTCGTCGTCATGCCCATGACCTTCCTGTCGGGCGCCTTCTATCTGGTGCAGAACCTGCCGGAGCCGTTCGCGACCGTCAGCCACTTCAACCCCTTCTTCTATCTGATCGACGGCTTCCGCGCGGGCTTCATCGGCCATGCCGAGGGCAGTCTGATGATCGGGGTGGTGATGAGCGCGGTCCTGACGGTCGTCATGGCCTTCGCCTGCTGGCTGGTGTTCCGCTCGGGCTGGCGCCTGAAGAGCTAGGCCCTAGACCAGACTCTTCCAGGCGATCGCATGCACCTCGTCCCGGCCCGGAACGGCGGCGAGCGGCGGCGTCGAAAACAGGCTGGCGATGGCCGGATCGCGCACGTTCAGCCCGCCGGTGAAGGCGCCGAAGGCCGGCAGGATGATGCGGCTGCCGTCGGTAATGAAGCAGGGCTTGCGCACGCCCCGGCCATAGGCGGCGACGCGGGCGGCGGGATGCAGGTGTCCCGCCACCTCGCCCGGCTGATCGCCCGGCATGGGCTCGTGCACCAGCCGCAGGGCGCCCAGCGACAAGGTCTCGATGACCGAGCCGGGCAGGCGGTCGAGGTCGGCGCCTAAAGCTTCCCGGTCGTGATTGCCCTCCAGCCACAGCCAGTCGCGGCCGAAGGCGATCCGCTCCAGGGTCTCGCGGTCGCTGTCGGCCATGCGCGGGATCGAGCGGCGGTCGTGGAAGCTGTCGCCCAGCAGGACGACGCGGCCGGGGTTCACCTCGGCGATCTCGGCCTCCAGCCGGGCGAGGGTCGCGGCCGAGTCATAGGGGGGCAGCATCTGGCCGCGCACGGCGAAGGCCGAGCCCTTCTCCAGATGCAGGTCGGCGACGATCAGGACGTCGTGTTCGACCACATGCATGGCGCCCGAACAGCGCAGCACGCAGCGCTCGCCGGCGATCCGCACCGCCAGCCCGCCGCATCCGCTCCGCCTCGGCGCCAGAACCATCCGCCACTCCTCCGATTTGGCCTCAACACGCACAGTCGCCGTCACGCCGCCCCCTGCAACTCAGGCGGGGCGTCGTCCATGACCTCGGCGATCAGGGCCTCGGCGGATTCCTTCAGGATCATGTCGGCTGCGTCGCCGCCCCCGACCCGCTCGCGGCCGATGACCACCAGAACCGGAACGGAGAAGGGCGAGGGACGCTCCAGCGCCTTGGTCCGGATGTGGCCGGAGATGCGGGTCAGCAGCTGACCCAGCCGCGCCACATCCAGCAGGCCCGCCGCCGCATCGGCTCGCGCGGTGCGCAGCAGCAGATGATCGGGCTGGTGGCGACGCAGGACGTCGTAGATCAGGTCGGTGGAGAAGGTCACCTGACGGCCCGTCTTCTCCTGCCCCGGCTGACGCCTTTCGATCAGGCCGGAAATGAGGGCGCAGTTGCGGAAGGTGCGCTTCATCATGAAGCTCTCCTCCAGCCAGCTCTCCAGATCGTCGCCCAACATGTCGGGCTGGAACAGGTCGTCGTAGTCGAGATCGCCGCCGTCGGCGGTCGAAGTCATGGGCTTGATCGACCAGATGGCGATCGAATAGTCCGTACAGACAAAGCCCAGAGGCCCGACGCCCGCCCGGTCCAGCCGCCGTGTCAGCAGCATGGCCAGGGTGTTGTGGGCGAGGCCGCCCTCGAACGGATAGGCGACCATGAAGTGGCGGCTGCCGCGCTGGAAGGTCTCGATCAGCATCTGGTCCGCCGTCGGAATGGCCGACTTCGCCTCCTGCAGCTCGAGCCATTCCTGAACGTCGTTGGGCAGGACACGCCAGTGGTCGCGGTTCTGGACCAGGCTGCGAACCCGATCGGCCAGAGAGGTCGACATGGGGAATTTCGATCCGCCCCAGGACGGGATCTTGGGGTCCTTGTCCTGGGCATGGGTAACAAGGGCGTCGGTGCCCGAGATGCCCTGGAAGGCCCAGATCTGGCCGGCGAACAGAAAGGTGTCGCCGGGCGTCAGCTGTTCGAAATACCACTCCTCGGCCTCGCCGACCTTGCGGCCGCCGACCAGCTGTTTGGTCGCCCCGGCGCCCCGGCGCGAGGCGACGCGAACGTTCAGCGTCCCGGCCGCGACGATGGCGCCGACGTTCATGCGGTGGCGCTGGGCGGTGTCGGCGTTGCGAACCTTCCAGCGGCCCTCGCGGTCCTTCACGATCCGGGCGAACCGGTCGTAGGAGCGCAGGGCGTAGCCGCCGGTGGCGACGAAATCGACGACCTCCTCGAACTGCTCATAGGGCAGGTCGGCATAGGGGCCGCAGGTCGTGATCTCGGCGTGCAGGTCGTCCAGCCGGAAGGGCTCGGAACAGGCCAGACCCATGATGTGCTGGGCCAGGGTGTCGAGGGTGCCGATGTGGTGCGGCTCCCAGTCGAAGGCGTTCTCGGCGACGGCCTCGCGCGCGGCCTGACACTCCAGCATCTCGAAGCGGCTGGCGGGGACCATCAGGGCGCGGGACGGTTCGTCCAGCCGGTGGTTGGCGCGGCCGATGCGCTGGACGAGGCGGCTGGCCCCCTTGGGCGCGGCCAGCTGGATGACCAGATCGACATCGCCCCAGTCGATGCCGAGGTCGAGCGTCGAGGTGCAGACCACGGCGCGCAGATCGCCCCGCGCCATCGCCGCCTCGACCTTGCGGCGCTGCTCGGCCGCCAGAGAGCCGTGGTGCAGGCCGATGGGCAGGTTGTCGTCATTGATCTCCCACAGCTGCTGGAAGACGAACTCCGACTGCCAGCGGGTGTTGACGAAGATCAGGGTCATGCCCGAGCGCTTGATGGCCTCATAGACCTCGGGAATGGCGTGCTGGCCGGTGTGGCCCGCCCAAGGGACATGGCCCTCGGACACCAGCACATCGACGACCGGCGGGGCGCCGGGGTCGCCCTTCACCAAGGTCACATCCTGCAGGTCGCCTTCGGGGACGTGAGGCCGTAGCCAATCCCTGATCAGATCGGGATCGTCGATGGTCGCCGACAGGGCCACCCGCCGCATCGCCGGGGCGAATTGCTGGAGCCGTGCGATCCCCAGCGCCAGCAGGTCGCCGCGCTTGCCGCTCCAGATGGCGTGGACCTCATCCAGCACGATGCATTTGAGGTCGGCGAAGTATGCGCGCGCGCCATCCCAGGCGCAGAACAGCGCCAGCTGTTCGGGGGTGGTCAGGAGGATGTCGGGCGGGAAGTCGCGCTGGCGCTGCTTCTTCGACTGTTTGGTGTCGCCGGTGCGGCTCTCGACATGGATGTTCAGCCCGATCTCGCGGATGGGCGTCATCAGGTTGCGCTCGACGTCGGTGGTCAGGGCCTTGAGCGGCGAGATGTAGAGGGTGTGGATGCCCGAGCCGGGGCCTATGGCCGGTCGCGGGCCGCGCCCGGCCAGTTCGATCAGGCTGGGCAGAAAGCCCGCCAGGGTCTTGCCGCCGCCGGTGGGAGCGACGAGCAGCGCATGCTGTCCGGCGACGCCCGCCGCGATCATCTCGGCCTGGTGCCGACGCAGGCTCCAGCCACGCTTCGCGAACCAGTCGGCGAACAGGGGCGGCAATGTCGCGGCGGTCAGCGTCACCCGGGACCTATAGCATGTTCCCGTTCCGTTTCACTTGGAATATCCTCACCACGCGTAGCGTGGGGAGGGGGACCGCCCGCAGGGCGGTGGAGGGGGTTCTTTGCCGAAGCCAGACGCCGTCACCTATCATCGCGCGGGCGATCTCCGCCGCAGTCTGACGCCGCCCGAGGCGCGGCTTTGGATTTGCCTGAAGAACGGCGGGCTGGCCGGGCTGAAGTTTCGCCGCCAGCGGCCGGAGGGGCCGTACATTCTCGACTTCTACTGCGTGGCCGCGAAGCTCGCCGTCGAGGTCGATGGCGCAGTGCACGATCAGCCTGACCAGATCGAACACGACCGGCGGCGGACAGCATGGCTGGCAAGGCAGGGAATAGAAGTCATCCGGTTCCAGGCCTTGTCGATCCGGGACAATCTGGATGGGGTTCTGGTCGCGATCCGGGAGGCGGCGGAGGCGCGTCTTCGACGGTAAGGAAGCAAGAACCCCCTCCACCACCCGCCAAGAGGCGGGCGGTCCCCCTCCCCAAGCTGCGCTTGGTGAGGATATCAGTTCGGCTTGTCGGGGGCCTCGGCCTCGAGCCAGGCGATGCGGCGGTCCATGTCGGCGACGACTTCTTGGAGGCGGGCCTTTTCGGAAGCCATGTCGACGGGCGTGCCGTCTTCGTAGCTGATCTGGGCCCCCTTCTCGATCAGGTCGAGGCGGAAGAGGGCGGTGACGCGCTGGGCCTTGAAGCGTTCGAGTTCGCTGTCACTCATCACTTCGCCGCCGTCGCCACGATCTCGACGAGGTAGTCCGGCGAGGCCAGTTTCGCTTCCGAGGTGGCGCGGGCGGGCGGGTTGGCTGTATCGACCCAGGCGTCCCAGACGCTGTTCATGGCGGCGAAGTCGGCGATGTCGGCCAGCCAGATGGTCGCCATCAGGATCTTCGACTTGTCCGATCCGGCGAGGCCCAGCAGACGTTCGATCTCGGACAGGCAGGTCTTCGTCTGGGCGACGACGTCCTCGCCGGGCTCGCCGACCTGACCGGCGAGATAGATGGTGTCGCCGTGGATCACGGCCTCGCTCATGCGGGCGCCGGGTTCGAGACGGGTGATCATGGCGGGGGCTCCTGAAGTTCGGGGGTGGCTTACCCGAGCGTCTGGAGCGCGGAAAGAGCCCCTCCACCCCTTCGGGGTCCCCCTCCCCATTTCATGGGGAGGAAACTCACGGCCGTTGCAGGAACCGGATCGCGGTCATGACGTGGGCGCGGACGCCGACGGGGAGGACGCTCTCGTCGACGTCGAAGCCGGGCGAGTGGTTGGGGGCGGCGGTGGCCGGGTCCTCGCCGACCTTTGTGCCGCCGAGGTGGTAGAAGACGCCCGGGATCTGGCCCTGGAAGTAGGAGAAGTCCTCGGCGACCGTGGTCGGAGGGCTGGCCGGATTGACGTTGCCCGCGCCCGCCGCCTCTTCCAGCACCGGGGCCAGCCAGGTCGACAGGGCCGGGTCGTTGTAGGTCAGGGCCGCGTTCTGGCGGATCGAGAAGTCGGCGGTCGCGCCATAGATGCTCGCGACATGGTCGATGGCCGCCTCGGCGCGCTTCACCAGATCGTCGCGTGAGGCGATGTCGAAGGTGCGCAGGGTGCCGGACAGAACCGACTGGTCCGGAATGATGTTGTAGCGGACCCCGGCGTTGATCGTGGAAATGGTGAAGACCGTCGGATGGATGGTCGGGTCGATGGTCCGGGCGGTCAGGGTGTTGATGGTCTCGATCACCTGACTGGTCGCGGCGATGACGTCAACGCCGCGCCAGGGCCAGGCGCCGTGGGTCTGTTTGCCGTGCAGGACAATGTCGATGCGGTCGGACGCGGCCATGAAGCCCTGGGGCCGGTAGAAGAGCGTCCCGGTCTTTCCGGGCACGACGTGGATGCCGAAGATGGCCTCGACCTTCGGATCGTTCAGCGCGCCTTCCTTGATCATCAGGGCGGCGCCGCCCAGCGGTTCTCCGGGAGGGGCGCCTTCCTCGGCGGGCTGGAAGATGAAGACGACGGTCCCGGGAATGCGGTCCTTCATCTTCGACAGGACCTCGGCGGCGCCCAGCAGCATGGCCATGTGGGCGTCGTGGCCGCAGGCGTGGGCGACGGGCACGGTCTGGCCCATATAGGTTCCGGTGGCGGTCGAGGCGAAGGGCTCGCCGGTCGCTTCCTGCACCGGCAGGGCGTCCATGTCCGAGCGCAGGGCGACGACGTGATCGCCCGGCAGGCCGCCGTGCAGGATCGCCACCACCCCGGTCTTGCCGATCCCGGTGCGGACCTCCAGCCCCATGGCCCGCAGGTGTTCGGCGATATAGGCGGCCGTGTTGACCTCGGCGAAGCCCAGCTCGGGGTTCTGGTGCAGGTGACGGCGCCATTCGACGACGCTGGGGTTGATCTGGGCCACGGCGGCCGCGACGTCGGCGGCGAGGGTGTCGGACGGGGCGCTTTGGGCCTGTGCTGCTCCTGCTCCGATCGCCAATGCCGAGGTCATGACGAAGGCGGTCAGGTGCGATTTCAGGCGGGTCATGCGCTTCTCCGGGAGGGACATCCGATCATGAAGCTTCAGCGACGCGATGCGCAAGGCGCTTGCGTCCGTCTCGCGAGTCAGCGATCTCCGGAGCATGGCTGACAAACCCATCCAGGTCGCGAAAACCCAGTGGAAGGACGTCGTCCTCGTCTGCAAGAAATGCTCGAAGAAGCTGGACGGCGGCTTCGGGCCCGACGGCGACGTGTCGCTGAAGAAGGCGCTGAAGCGCTATCTGAAGCCGCCCAAGAGCGCGAAGGCGGACAAGGGGCGCAAGGCCGAGCTGACCGTCAAACACACCGATTGTTTCGACGTCTGCCCCAGGAATGCGGTGATCGCCGTCAACGCCGCCAACCCCAAGGCCCTGCTGATCGTTCCCGCCGGCGCCGACCTGCTGGAGGTCAAGGCGCGGCTGGGGTTGCATGACGGGCGGCGCACACGGCCCAGCCTGACCCTGATCGGCGACTGACCATGTCCATGCCGCCCCGGTCCCCGGCCTTCATCATGCTCTGCGCGGTCAGCCTGATCGCTTCGGCCGGGAACATGGCGCTGCAGGCGGTGCTGCCGGCGATCGGGCGCCAGTTCCATCTGGCCGATACCCTGGTGGTCGGGGTCTTCGCCATTTCGGCCCTGATGTGGACCCTGACCTCGCCGGTCTGGGCGCGGCTGTCGGACCGGCTGGGCAGGAAGCGCGTCATCCTGATCGGCATGGCCGGGTTCAGCGCCTCCATGGCCGGGTTCGGCCTCGCCGCCACCTCGGGGCTGGAGCACTGGCTGGGGCCGGTCGCGGCCTTCGTCCTGATGGCGGTGGCGCGGACCATCTACGGCGTCTTCGGCTCGGCCGCGCCGATCGCCTCCCAGGCCTATGTCGCCGATCGCACGGCGCCGGACGAGCGGACCCAGGCCATGTCCCTTCTGGCTTCGGCCCAGGGGCTGGGCACGGTGATCGGGCCGACCCTGGCGCCGCTGCTGATCCTGCCGGTCGTGGGGCTGGCCGGACCGATGTACGTCTTCGCCGCGGTGGCGGCGGGCGCCTTCGTCTGGGTGGCGCGGAAGCTGCCGAGCGGGGGCGTGACGCGCGTGCCCTCGCCGACGGGATTGCCGGATCATGACGGACGGGGCCTGTGGAAGGACGGGCGGGTGCGGGACTTCCTGATCTATGGTCTGCTGGTCACGGGGGCGCAGGCGATCAACATCTCGGTGCTGGGCTTTCATGTCATCGACGAGATGGCGAAGACGGGGCTGTCGACGCTTCAGGCCCAGCCCTTCATCGCCACGGCCATGTTTGCCGGCGCCGCCGCGACCCTGATGGTGCAGTGGGGGCTGATCCCCCTGCTCAAGCTGGAGCCGCGCGCCCTGATGCGCTGGGGCGCGGGGATGGCGCTGGCGGGCAATTTGCTGAGCATTTTCGCGCCGGGTTTCTACGGCGTGGTCGTCGGCTATGCGGTGGTGTCGATGGGCGTAGGCTTTGCCCGCCCGGGATTCACGGCGGGCGCCTCGCTGGCGGTGGGCCCGGCCGAGCAGGGGGCGGTAGCGGGGCTGATGATGTCCATCGCCGGCATCAGCTATCTGGTCCCGCCGGTGGTCGGGGTGGCGCTGTATCAGGTGGCGACCTTCGGACCGTTCGCGGCCAATGCGGTGCTTCTGGCGCTCGCCTTCCTGATCTGTCTGAGCAGCGCGGCGCTGAGGGCGGCGGCCGTCTCGACCAGTGTTGGGGCCGAGGTCGCGTCCGAGCCCCCGGCCTCCCAGCCGGGACCGGAAGGCAATCGGTAGAGGCGTCTTCCCTCGGTCGGGCCGTCGTGCCACAGACCGGAAATGGACAGTTCGACACGCATCGAAAACCGCATCGGGGTGCAGGCCACCTCGGACACCATCTGGAGCCTGGTCGGCGATCTGGCGACCTGGAGCCAGTGGAACCCGATCGAGACGGGGGCCGAGGGCCGCATCGGCTATGGCGGCTCCATCACCCTGACCGAAGCCATTCCGGGCATGCCCGAGCGGCAGGTGGTGGGGAAGGTCGGCGACTGGCGGCCCTACGCCCAGCTGATCTGGCACGAGCGGCGCGGCTGGCAGTTCAACGCCATGCGCTATTTCGAGATCGAGGAACTGGTCCCCGGCAACTGCATCGTCGCCAACGGCGTCTGGTTCGGCGGCTTCCGCGGCGAGTTTTTCCACGACAAGCACCGCAAGGCGATCAAGGACGCCTACATCCAGATCGGCGAGGCCCTGAAGGCGGCGGCTGAGGCGATCGAGGCGGGCTGAGTTTTCACCGCTCATCCCTCCTTACACCGCTCATCCCGACGAAAGCCGGGATCCAGATCCAGACAGTGCGTGTGCCGCAGGGATACCGACGGCGCGAAACCTCAAACATCGCATGTGAATCTGGATCCCGGCCTTCGCCGGGATGAGCGGTGAATGAGTTGAGTAGAGCCGCTTAGTGGCTCTTCGCCATCGTGTCCTGGATGTTGATGATCGCCGGACCCAGGATCACGACGAACAGCACCGGCAGGAAGAAGACGATCATCGGCACGGTCAGCTTGGCCGGCAGGGCGGCGGCCTTCTTCTCGGCGGCGGACATGCGCAGGTCGCGATTTTCCTTGGCCATGGTGCGGAGCGCGGCGCCCAGCGGCGTGCCGTATTGCTCGGCCTGGACCATGGAGGTGGTGACCGCCTTGACCCCGGCGTGGTTGGTCCGTTTGGCCAGACCCTCATAGGCCTGACGCCGCTCGGGCAGGTAGGAGAGCTCGGCCGAGAGCAGCGACAGCTCCTCGGCCAGTTCGATGGAGGAGCCGCCGATCTCCTGCGACACCTTCTGGATCGCGCCCTCGATCGACATGCCGGATTCCACGCAGATCAGCAGCAGGTCGAGCGCGTCGGGGAACGCCTGCATGATCGACTGCTGACGCTTGGTGATCATGTTGGAGAGATAGATGTTCGGCGCATAGAAGCCGACCACCGCCGCCGCCATCGTCGCCGTGACCCGCGCCATCAGGGGCAGGCCGAAGTCGTTGAAGATGAACAGGTAGAAGCCGACGAAGGCGAAGAAGATGAAGGGCGAGGCGAAGCGGAAGAAGTAGAAGCGGTTGAGCGGCTTGGGACCCCGGTAGCCGGCCTGGGCCAGCTTTTCGATGACCTTGGGGTCTTCCAGCATCTTGGCCAGATTCAACTTCTCGACCACGTCCTTGTGGAAGCCGGCGTCGGTGTGGCGCAGGCCGCTGTCCTTGGCCAGGGCCTGACGCGAGCGGCGCTTCAGCTCGTCGCGGCGCACGGCGACGGCGTTCATCCGGTTCTCGAGCTTGGCCCCGCCGCCGAAGGAGGACAGCAGGGTGAACAGTGTGGCGAAGGCCAGCACCCCCACGAGGATGGAGAGCAGGTTCTGGGGATTGGTGAGGAAGGCGACCATGATCTTTCCCGCCTAGAACTTGAACGCGATCATCTTCTTCATCACGAAGACGCCGGCGGACATCCAGAGGCCCGCGCCCAGCAGCATCACCTGACCGCGTGGGTCGGTGAACAGCAGCATGATGTAGGCGGGGGTGGTGATGAAGACGAGGCCCATGACCACGGGGGGCAGGGAGCCGATGATGCCGGCGGAGGCCATGGCTTCGGACGACAGGGCCTTGATCTTCTCGGCCATCATCCGACGGGCGCGCAGCACGGTGGTCAGGTTGGACAGGGCCTCGGCCAGGTTGCCGCCGGTCTTCTGCTGGATGGCGATGACGATGGAGAAGAAGCGCAACTCGGAGGTCGGCATCCGCTCGTACATCTTGTCCAGGGCCTGGGGCAGGGTCAGGCCGACGCCCATGCCCTCGACCAAGGTCTGGAACTCCGGTCCCAGCGGGGCCGGGCTCTCTCGGGCGATGATCTTGAAGCACTCGTGGACCGGCAGGCCCGACTTGATGCCACGCACGATGACGTCGACGGCGTTGGCGAACTCGCCCGAGAATTTCTTCATCCGGCCCTTGCCGATGAAGCCCACGACCCAGCGCGGCAGGCCCGCGCCTAAGATGACGGCGGCGCCCAGGGCGATGAAGATATTGGCGCCGAGCAGGAGCGGCAGCAGCAGGCCGAAGACGCCCAGCACCGCGCTGATGATCCAGAAGGTCCTGATGTTCAGGGTCAGGCCGGCGTGCTTCAGCTTGGCCGCCATGGTCATGCGGGCCTTGCGTTCCTTGCGGTCGGCCTCTTTCAGCTGATCAACGATCTGCTTGCGGCGCGCCTCGGGCGTGTTGCTCGCGGCGGCGGCGGCCAGCTTCTTGGCGTTGGCCGGGTTGCGCTGGCTGAGACCCTGGGCGCGCTTGAGAGCGGCGGTCGAGGAATCGTCGCCGCCGACAAGCGCCCAGCCGAGACCGCCTATGGTCACGAAGGCGAGGATGGCGGCGAGAATGGGCAGCATGGCGTGAACTCTACTCCGCCGCGTCGAGGGCTTCGGCCAGCTCGCGTTCCAGGCCGTAATAACGGGCGCGGTCCCAGAAGCGCGGGCGGGCGATGCCGGTGGAGCGGTGACGGCCGACGACCTTGCCGTGCTCGTCCTCGCCGGTGATTTCGTAGACGAAGAGGTCCTGGGTGACGATGACGTCGCCTTCCAGACCGACCACCTCGGTGATGTGCGTGATGCGGCGCGAGCCGTCGCGCAGGCGGGCCGCCTGGACGATGACGTCGACCGAGCCGGTGATCATCTCGCGGATGGTCTTGGACGGCAGGCCATAGCCGCCCATGGTGATCATCGACTCCATCCGGGCGAGGGCCTCGCGCGGGGAGTTGGCGTGCAGCGTGCCCATCGAGCCGTCGTGGCCGGTGTTCATGGCCTGCAGCAGGTCGAAGGCCTCGGGGCCGCGGACCTCGCCGACGATGATGCGTTCGGGGCGCATCCGCAGACAGTTCTTGATCAGGTCGCGCATGTGGATGGCGCCCTGGCCCTCCAGGTTCGGCGGCCGGGTTTCCAGACGGACCACATGCGGCTGCTGCAGCTGCAGCTCGGCGGCGTCCTCGCAGGTGATGACGCGTTCGGTCGGGTCGATGAAGGCGGTCAGGGTATTGAGCAGGGTCGTCTTGCCCGAACCCGTACCGCCGGAGATGACGACGTTACAGCGGCAGGCTCCGATGACGCCGAGGACGCGGGCCCCTTCCGGGCTGATGGAGGCGTACTCCACCAGGTTCTTCATCGTCAGCTTGTCTTTTTTGAACTTACGGATCGTCAGCGTCGCGCCGTCGATGGCCAGAGGCGGGGCGATGACGTTGACGCGCGAACCGTCGGGCAGGCGGGCGTCGCAGATCGGGGAGCTTTCGTCGACGCGGCGGCCGACCTGGGACACGATCCGCTGACAGATGTTCATCAGCTGGGTGTTGTCGCGGAAGCGGACGTTGGTCAGCTGGACCTTGCCGTTGACCTCGATGAAGACCCGGCCGGCGCCGTTGACCATGATGTCGGCGATGTCGTCGCGCATCAAAAGCGGTTCGAGCGGACCGTAGCCGAGGACGTCGTTGACGATGTCCTGGACCAGATGCTCCTGCTCGGCGACCGACATGGAGACGTTCTTGATCGCCACCAGCTCGGCGACGATGTCGCGGATCTCTTCCGACGCCGCCTTGGTGTCCAGCTGGGCCAGCTGGGACAGGTCGATGGTGTTCATCAAGGCGTTGAAGATGGTGGTCTTCGTCGCGTGGTAATAGTCGCTCTGCTCGCGCACGATCTCGGCGACGGGCTGGGCCTTCTTGAGCTGTTCGAAGCCGGCGGTGGCGCGCGGGCCGGGGCCGCCCGAGGTCTTGGGCGCGGGCGGGGCGGCGGGCTTGGGCCGCGCCGCCAGGGCGTCGAGACGGTCGGGACCGGAGGGTGCAGGCGCGGCCGCCTGGGCGAAGCCGGCGGCGGCCCCTCCTGAGGAGACTTGGGCGGCCTCCTCGGCGCTGAAGGCGAAGGCCTGGGTCTGGACGCCCTGTTGCGGCTGGCCGGGCTGGCCCCCGAACTGGCCGCCGAACGCGGGCGCGGCCTCCATGGCGGGTTGAGCCATGGGCTGAACCGGAGCCGAGGGGCTGGGCTGGCCTGTGCGCTTACCGAACACGGGGGATCAGCGCTTCTTGAACATGTTGGCGAAGAGCGACTTGCTCTCCGGCTTGCCCGAGGCGGCGGCCGCTGCGGGTGCAGACTTGCCCTTGGGCCCGGCGATCTGGGGCAGTTCGCGGCGCGAGACGATCTGGGCCAGGGTCTGGAAGGCCTCGGCGGCCTTGGACTTGGCGCCCGAGTCGATGATCATCTGGCCGTTGTTGGCCGCCGCGCCGAACAGTTTGGCGTCGAACGGGATGATCAGGCTGGGGTGGACGCCCAGCGCCGCGCCGAAGTCCTTGGCCGGGATCTCCGGACGGCCGGGCACACCGACCTGGTTGAGCACCAGACGCGGCGGCGCGTCGTTCGGCCGACCCGACCGGATCAGGTCGATCATGTTCTTGGCGTTGCGCAGGGAGGCCAGGTCCGGAGTGGCCACGACCACGACTTCATCAGCCGAAATCAAGGTCTTGCGCATCCAGCCGGACCAGAGGTGCGGCAGGTCCAGAACGACGAAGGGGGCAGTGGAGCGGATGCGGCTGGTGACCTCCTCGAAGGCGTCGGGCGAGATGTCCCAGTCGACGTCGAGGGTGGCGGGGGCGGCGAACAACGACAGCTTGTCGGTGCAGCGGACCATCATCCGGTCCAGCAGGGTGGCGTCCAGACGGTCGGGCTGGCCGAGCGCGTCGGCGACGCCGTTCAGCGGGTCCTGGTTGAAGTCCAGACCGGCGGTGCCGAAGGGCAGGTCATAGTCGACGATGACGGTGTTGGCGCCGATCCGCTCGGACATCGCATAGGCGGTGTTGTGGGCCACCGAGGAGGCGCCCGCGCCGCCGCGCGCGCCGACGAAGGCGATCGAACGGCCGACGAAGGGCTGGGCCGGGTCGGCGAACAGACCGCCGATGGCCGCGATCAGCTGCAACGGCTGGACCGGGGCGACCAGATATTCCGACACGCCGCGGCGCATCAGCTCGCGGAAAAGGATGATGTCATTGGTCGCGCCGATGACCACGACCTTGGTGCCCGCGTCACAGACCTCGGCCAGCATGTCGACCTGCTGCAGCAAGGTGTGCGGATCCGACAGGCATTCGACGATGATCAGGGGCGGCGTCGGCTCGTGGTGATAGGCCTCGACCGCGGCGGGGACGCCGCCGACGCGGATCTGGGTCGTGGCGCGCGACAGGCGGCGGTCCTGACCGGCGCGCTCGGCGGCGGCCAGGGTGTCCTGACGTTCGGCGAAGACGTGGATGGCGATGCGCGGCACCGACACTTCCGCGCCCATCGACGAGGGCTGCAGGGCCGAGGCGGCGCCGGCCATCATGTCGCCGACCGGATTGAAGCTGGAGGCGGCGACGGGCATCTGGCCGCTGACCTCGACGGGCGCGCTCATCGGCGCGGCGGGCGCGGGCGCGACACCCGCGGCGGGTGCGGTGAACTGCAGCGGTTCGCGCACGTCGGGACCGCCCGCTTGAGGCGCGAACTCGGCGTCGAGATCGAATTCGTCCTCGAAGGCTTCGTAGCTCCGGGGGGCGAAGGCGTTACTCATGATCGGATCAATTCACCGCCTGGGAGACCCGCCGGTTCGCGACGAGTTCCTCTTGAGGGGCCGCGGTGGCTTCGCCTTTGCGGTAGTGGTCATAGACGACGGCGCGTCGTCCGGTGTCGACCGGGGTCATGCCGCGCGGCGTGACGATGTCGCGCGGATTGTCAATCTGGGCCGCCAGATTGGCGGTCACGGCGCAGCCGAAATTGGCCGAGGTGTCGTTGCCGTTGGTGCGGGTCATATTGCCCCAGTAGGTGCCGCACTGGGGCACCGCCGCGCGGACGGTCTCGAAGCCGACGACGACAGGCGCGCGGGGATCCGGGGCCTGATAACCGACGACCTGGATGGTCACGCCGGGCGAGCCCATGCCCTCCAGCGCGGCCTTCACACGATAGGCGAACTCGGCCGAGACCGGGTCGCCGCCCGAGGGGGCCTCGATACGGAGGACGCTCGCGCCCTGCAGGCCGAAGCGGTCGGTCAGGGCGACGAGGGCGCTCTGCTGGGCGCCGGACAGGCCGGTCTCATGCACCGCCAAGGCGATGCGATCGACGCCCGGCTCGACCTGCAGGCTGAAGCGCGTCGCCGGATTGAGCGGCTCGGGGCCGATGCCGCCGGCCGGAGCGCCCATACAGGCCGCCAGACCGGCCGAGAGGGCCAAGGGGGCGAGGGCAAGGACGGTCTTGCGAAGGATGCGGGTCATCGGGGCCTCACTCGATCACATAGCCGACGGGGCCCTGCCAGCCCGTGCCCGCGGAGGCGGTGGGGGCGGGGGTGCCGTAGGCTTCGTTCAACTGGCCGAACAGATTGGTCTGCAGGTCGCTGGCGATCCGCAGGCCGTCGGCCGGGGTCTGCATCCGGCCGGGCGAGGTCGGGGTGACGATATAGGGCTCGGCGATGACCACCAGTTCGGTTTCGCCCGAGGTGAAGTCGCGCGAGCGGAACAGGGCGCCCAGGACCGGGATGCCGCCGGCGCCGGGCAGGGAATCGATGGTCTGGCGCGAGTTTTCCTTGAGCAGGCCGGCGATCATCATCGCGCCGCCCGAGGGCATTTCGACGGTGTTTTCGACCCGGCGCACCTGCAGGGCCTGCAGAGTCAGGGCCGAGGAGGTGCCGGCGCCGAGGGTGAAGGCGCCGTCCGAGGTCAGTTCCGAGACCTCGACCGAGATCTGCATCGAGATGCGGCCGCCCGAGAGGACCACGGGGCGGAAGGACAGGCGCACGCCGTAGGGCTTGTAGACGACCGAGATATTGCCGTCGCGGTCGCGGCTGGCCGGGATCGGGAATTCGCCGCCCGCCAGGAAGCTGGCGCCTTCGCCGTTCACCGAGGTCAGGTTGGGCTCGGCCAGGGTGCGAACCAGACCGGCGCGCTCGAAGGCGCCCAGGGCCGCGGTGACGCCGTCGGTCGCGCCGTCGGTGTAGTTGATCACCCCGCCGCCGAGCAGGTTGCCGTTGACGCCGAAGGTCGGGGCCTGGGTGAAGGACAGGCCGTCGGCGGCGTTGGCGATGATGGCCTGAAGATTGACGCCGAGCTGTTTGACGGCGTTGCGCTGGACCTCGACGACGCGGACCTTGAGGGTCACCTGGTCGGAGCCGGCGACGGTCATCAGATTGATGACCTTCTCGGGGGCGGAGACGAAGGCGCGGGCCAGCTGGACGATGCGGTCGGCCTCGCCGGGCGAGGTGACCATGCCGGTCAGGACGATGCTGTCGTTGAGCGCTTCGGCATGGGCCTGGGAACCGGGGGCGACGCGGTCGATGGTGTCCTGCAGGGCGTAGACGCCGGCGTCGACGCGGATGCGCAGCGACAGGATGGTGCGGCCGGCGGCGTCCAGGAAGACGGCGTCGGTCTGGCCCGGGGCCACGCCGATGATGGTGTAGCGCCGTGAGCTGTGGGTCAGGGCCTCGGCGACCGCCGGGTTGGAGACGATGGCGTCATGGGCGTCGGTCGGCAGGTCGATGGCCATCGACGAGCCGCGCGGCAGGTTGATCAGGCGCGGTGTCGAACCGACCTGGACCGAGGACCGGCCGTCGGCTTCCGAGACGAAGGTCCGGGCGGAGGCCGCCACCGGCGCGAGCGCCGTCAGGCTGACCGAGGCGAGGACCGCGAGCAGGCGCGCAGGCTTGTTGATGGGGTTCATGAGACGCTTCATTGGACCACGACCACTTCGGGAGCGCCGCCGCGGAAGATGCGGACGGCGGCGGCCTGACGCGGGACCTGGACGCGGCCCGACGGTCCGGCGGTATCGGCATAGGAACGCAGGACCAGCGACAGCTCGCCCTCGGATTTGGCCAGGGCCAGGGCCT
Source organism: Brevundimonas goettingensis (assembly GCF_017487405.1). Taxonomy (NCBI): domain Bacteria; kingdom Pseudomonadati; phylum Pseudomonadota; class Alphaproteobacteria; order Caulobacterales; family Caulobacteraceae; genus Brevundimonas; species Brevundimonas goettingensis. The sequence goes on from NZ_CP062222.1 coordinate 3,878,101, forward strand.
CGGCGTCGGCCGGGCCGACCTCCAGGGTCGCCGTGGCGCCGACCACCGACTGTTCGTCATCACCGGCGCGGGTGGTCTGGTCGATGGCCAGGATCTTGATGTTGCGCATCACGGTGGACGACGAGAATTTGGAGTTCTGACCGGCGTTGTCGAGGTTGGACAGGGAGGTCTGGCGGGTCAGCAGGACGTCAACCCGGTCGCCCGGCAGGATGAATCCGCCCGCGGCGGTCTCGACCGTCACCCGGATGGCCATGGCGCGCATGCCGGGCTCGAGATAGGCGGCCAGATAGCCGCTGTCGCCGGCGCGGACGATCTTGCGCGCGACGATGGGCTCTCCGGCCAGGATGGGTTCGCGCACGACCGAGCCGTAGTAGTCGGCCTTGGCGCCGCCGGTGGCGACATTGTTGGCGGCGCGGGCGACCTCGGCGATGGCGTTGCCGGACTTGGCGGCGGCAGCAGGCGCGCCTTCCAGGGTTCCGGCGGCGGCCTTGGCCTCATTGGCGGTCGGCGGGGCGGGAACGGGGGTCGTGCCGTCGGTGATGAAGGCCGGATTGACCTCGTCGACCGGCCAGTCCTTCCAGGTCAGGTCGGCGTCTTCCAGACGCTTGCCGGGCTCCAGATCGCGTGCGGCGACCAGGACCTTGGCCATCGGACGGGCGGCTTCCATCGGCGCGGCGGTGGCCACGGCGACCGGCTTGCCGTTCGAGCCCATGGCGCGCACCACGAAGGCGAGGCCGATGGCGGCTGCGGCGGCGACGCAGATGACGGCGATACGGGCGGGCTTCATCGACGGTCTCCGGCACAGTCGGGCAAACGGAATCGGTCCCCACCGACGACGCGCCATTAATGAGAATGAACGCCACGTGTTAACGAGCGCCTAAATGCGGGGCGGGGCCCCGCGCTTCTCAGCCCGGTGTACGAAGGTCGACGCTCGCGGTGCTGCTGTTCCAGCGCGAGACCGGAAGCGTGGCCCCGCCTAACGTCCGGCGGCGAAGACGGTGAGCAGGGCGCTGGACGGGAAGGCCATCAGGGCGCCGATCGCGATGGCGACGCCGTAGGGGATGTCGCCCTTGGGCTCCAGCAGACTGTCGACCCAGTGTGGAGCGCCGTGAACATAGGGACGCAGCTGCGTCCGGGCGAACATCAGCGTCAGGCAGAACACGCCGCCCGCGACGCCGGTCCACAGGATGAACATGGCCGAGCCCGTGACGCCCAGCCACAGGCAGGTTGCGGCCATCAGCTTGGCGTCTCCGCCGCCGATGACCCGCATGGCGAACAGACCCATGCCGACGAACAGGGCGATGACGGCGACGCCGGCGTGGGCGGCCACGGTCAGGGGCGACAGACCCACCATGAAGGCGGCCGGGAAGAAGGCAAGGATGAGCAGGCCCGAGATCCAGTTGGGGATCGTCATGGTCGTCAGGTCGCGCAGGCCGGCGGCGATCACCAGCAGGGGCAGGACGCTGAGCAGGAGCAGGGTCACGGTATCCATGGGGGCACTATCGCGAGGTCGCGTTAAGGGCGGGTTTCAAGCCGCTCGGAAATGCAGTGACCGGACAAGCAAAGGGCCGGAGCGTTTCCGCTCCGGCCCCCGCCGGTTTCAAGACCTGGGTCGGCGACTTAGGCGCCGGTGCCGGCCATACCCGTGGTCACGGCCTGGAACTTCGTCGAGATCGTGGTGCCGAGGGTGGTGACGGCCGAGATGATGACGACGGCGATCAGGGCGGCGATCAGGCCGTACTCGATGGCGGTGGCGCCCGACTCGTCCTGAACGAACTTCGAGATGAACTTGGTCATGGTGATATCCCTTTGAAAAGCGGTTTTGCGAGCAACAATGGCTGGGGGGAGACCGGTCGCCCGCTTGACCCCCAAACGCACGATCAACATGCCCCCAAGCAGTTAAGAGTGCGTCGTCGGGACTGGTTACTCCGGCGTTTACTTTAAAAAAGTCCCGTGGCGATGGAACCAAGGCGTCGGGCGCACACGCGCGGCCAAGCTCGGGCGACGCTCGGCGAAGGGCCGATCGCAAAAGCAAAGGGCCGGGGCGTTTCCGCCCCGGCCCTCGCCGGTTTCAAGATTTAAGGGTCGGCGACTTAGGCGCCGGTGCCCGCCATGCCGGTCGTAACGGCTTGGAACTTCGTCGAAATCGTGGTGCCGAGGGTGGTGACGGCCGAGATGATGACGACGGCGATCAGAGCGGCGATCAGGCCGTACTCGATGGCGGTCGCGCCCGACTCGTCCTGGACGAACTTGGAAATGAACTTGGTCATGGTTGTCTTCCTTCTGGTAGCGAGCTGCTTTGGTATCCACCGTGGGACCATCGGTTTCGCCCGCTGGATCCCCCATTCACGTGAACAATGTAGCCCTCCTCGATTAAAATCAAGTAAAGCGGAATATCACTTCAGGTAGAAAGGCATGGTTACCAAGCGTTTACTTGAAATCTGAGGTTCAGGGCCGCTCTGTCTTTTCAGACTTTGTTGAGGTTTGGAGAGCATGGTCGCGCCGGGTCTCGCGCGCCCGTTTGCGTGCGTGGGCCTTGCGCGCAGGATATATCGCCATGATCGTCACCCCCCGCCGTCTCGCTCCCGTCGTCGCCATCGCGGCGCTCGCGATCGCGGGAACCGCCCTCGCCCAATCGGCGCCGATGAACCTGGCCGTCGACACCATGCAGCGGGTCTCGGTGCGAGGCTCGATCAGCTCGGTCATCGTGGCCAATCCCCAGATCGCCGATGCGACGGTGGTGGACGCCAACACCCTGTTCGTCACGGGCAAGGGCTATGGAACGACCCAGGTCACCGCCGTGGACGCCATCGGCCGGGTCCTGTTCCAGAACCAGATCGTCGTGACCGGCGGCCAGTCCGGCTCGGTCCGCGTCTGGCGCGGCGCCCAGGTCACGGAAATGGCCTGCGCCTCGTCCTGCTCGCCCAGCATCCGCTCGACCGGCGAGGGCGCCTCGGCGACCCCGACCCCCTGAGCGTCGTGAGGGGTCTGCGCCGTCTCCGATCCGCCCGACCAGACCGTCGCAAGCGCGACGGGTCGTCGGCGGTCGAGTTCGCCATGGTCGCGTTCCCCTTCTTCTTCATGCTGTTCGCCATCATGGAGATCGGACTGATCTTCGTGACGGACTCCATTCTCGAGAACGCCGTCATCGAGACCGGGCGTCTGGTCCGCACCGGCCAGGCCGCCAACTCCAGCCTGACGGCCGCCCAGTTCAAGACCGCCCTGTGCTCGCGCATGAGCATCTTCAGCGGCGATTGCCCGACGCGCGCCACGGTCGATGTGCGCGAAATCACCCAGTTCCGGAACGCCAATCCGCCGGACCCGATGGCCAACGGCAAGACCTTCGACTCATCGAGTCTGACCTATGTGACCGGCCAGCCCGGCAGCCTGATGCTGATCCGGGTCTGGTACAGCCAGCCGCTGATCACGCCGTTCATGGCCCAGTCCCTGTCCAGGCTGGGTAATGGCGCGGCCATGCTGACGGCGACGACCACCTTCCGCAACGAGCCCTATAACCAATGACGCCTCCCCGGAGCGAGAAGCGCAAGGGTTCGGCGGGCTTCCTGAGCCGGCTGGCGGGCGATCGGCGCGGCGTCTCGGCGGTCGAGTTCGCCCTGATCGCGCCCTTGATGATCGCCTTCTATTTTGGCCTGGCCGAGTTCTGTCAGGGCTATATGTCCCAGAAACGGCTGGCCCACAGCGCCTCGGCCGTCGCCGATCTGGTGGCCCAGACGGATGTGGTTACCAAGGACGAGCTGGACGACGTCATGGCCATCGGCGCCCTGATCATGAAGCCGTTCTCGACCTCGACCCTGACCACGCGTGTGTCCAGCGTGACGCGCGATTCCAAGGGTGTGGCCAAGGTCGACTGGAGCCGGGCCAGCGGCATCACCGCCTACAAGGCCGGGGACACCGTCACGGTGCCGACCGATATGATCGCCAACGGCGAGAGCGCCGTGATGGCCGAGACCACCTATGACTACAGCTCCCCGGTCAAATATCTGATGCCGGCGGTGACCAAGTTCTCGAACGTCTTCTACGAACGCCCGCGCCGCGTCGACAAGGTCGGCTGCAGCGACTGCTGATCAGGCGGAACGCCCGGTGAGGGCGGCTCTGAGCGCGCTGATCTTGGCCTCGGTTTCCTGAAGTTCGGCCTCGGGGTCGCTGTCGGCGACGATGCCGGCGCCCGCCTGGGTGCGGAAGGTCCAGCGGCCCTCGACCTTCTCGAAGGTCGCCGTGCGGATCAGGACCGAGGCGGTCAGGTCGTCATTCTCGTCGATGACGAACAGCGAGCCGCACCAGGCGCCGCGCGGGGGCTCCAGCGAGGCGATCACCTTCATGGCCTGATGTTTGGGCGCGCCGGTGATCGAGCCGGGCGGGAAGGTCGCCTCCAGCACCCGGGCCGGACCGAGACCGGGCGCCAGCGTCCCGCTGACCGTCGAGACGAGATGGTGGACCGTCGGGTGGCTCTCGATCTCGAACAGCTTTTCCACCACGACCGAGCCGGGGCGGCAGACCCGCGCCAGATCGTTGCGCATCAGATCGACGATCATCAGGTTCTCGGCCCGGTCCTTGGCGCTGGCGCGCAGTTCCGCGGCGTTGAGCGCATCGACGGCGGGGTCGGGGTGGCGCGGCCGGGTGCCCTTGATCGGCCGGGTCTCGATGCGTCCGGTCGCCGCGTCGAGGGCGAGGAACAGCTCGGGCGAGTTGGACACCAGGGCGCGGTCGCCGACCCGCCAGAAGGCGCCGTAGGGGGCGATCCGGCCTTTGCCGTCCCCGAGGGTCAGGCGCAGGAAGACGTCGAACGGATCGGCCGCCTCGTTCAGCGCGCCGCTCCAGCCGCGCGCGATATTGGCCTGGAACAGCTCGCCGGCGGCGATGCGGGCCACCACCTCGGCGACGGCGTCACGATAGGTCCGGGGCGGGGCGTCGGGGGAGAAGACCGTCGCGGGCGGCGCGGGGCGGTCGGGCGCCCAGGCGAGATCGAACCAGATTTGAGCCTCGTCGCAGGCCTGTCCGGCTTCCCGACCGTTGCGCCCCCAGCCGACGAGGGTCAGGCTTTCCGTGTCATGGTCGAAGACCGCGACGGCCGGGTAGCGGGCCATGATGAGGTCGGGCCAGACCGGTTCGCGCGATCCGGTCGCCTCGCGGGCGCCGGCGTCGTAGCTGGCCAGGCCGACCACCCCGCCGCCGCGCCAGCCGGGGGCGTTCAACGGCCTGAACAGCTCGCCCCAGGGCGCACTCTCGAGGACGCCGACGTGGTCGGGATCGGCGGCGATGAAGGAGCGGCTGCCCGGGATCGTCGGATCGGACAACAGGCACAGGGCGCCGGGACGGTCCGCGATCGCGGCGGCGACGCTGAGCGGCGAGACCCAGGGCAGGAAGCGCCGCGTCTGGACGGGCCGATCCCGAAGGGGGCGATCCCCGGCCGATCCGGGCCCGGACTGCGTCATGCGGTCAGCCGCTCCGCGATCCGCTCGCGGCGGGCGGCGTCGACGCCCAGGGCCTGTTCCAGATAGACGTCGAGCGAGCCGTGGCGGTCGTCGATGGCCGCGAAGGCGGCGTCCAGATAGGCGGCCTCGACCCCCATGAAGGCGACGACGGCGTCGGGGGCGGCGAGGCGGCCGGTGAATTTCTGCATCTGCAGAGCGATTTCGGGCGCGCGGGCTTCCAGATCCACCGCGACATTGGTCAGCAGATAGTCTTCCAGCAGATCGTCGCGGCTGACGCCGAGCAGATGGTGGGTCAGGGCGGCGAGCATGCCGGTGCGGTCCTTGCCCGCGGCGCAATGGATAAGGACCGGTCGGTCGCTCTCGGCCAGGACCTCGAAATACCGGGCGAAGATCTCGAGATGGGAGGGGGCGAAGGGCATCTCGCCATAGAGGGCGGTCATGAAGCGGCGGCCGGAATCCGGGGTCAGGTCGGCCGACTTCAGGAAGGTGATGTGCGGGGCCTCGCCCACGGCGTCGAGATCGTTCTCGATCACCCGGCCGTCGAACCCGGCATAGCGGCGCGAGGGTTGTTTCGAGCGTTCGATCGGGCGACGCAGGTCGACGATGGTCCCGAAGCCGTATTCGCCCAGCACCGCCAGATCGGCGTCGCTGATGCGCGACTGATGGGCCGACCGGATCAGCCGGCCCGACTTGATGCGGCCGCCGCTCGCCACGGCGTAGTCGCCATAGTCGCGGAGGTTGTCGAGGGTCTCGAGGCGGCGCAGGCGATCGGTGCTCATGCCCGCTCTATAGGACCGGTCAGCGGTCGCGCACCAGCCCGGCCATGGCGTCCAGATAGGAGAGGAAGGCGGTGCGGCCCGCCTCGGTCATCTTCGCCTGGGTCAGGGGCTTGCGACCCTGGAAGCTTTTCTCGACCGCGACGAAGCCGGCCTCCTCCAGTTTCCGAAGGTGGACCGAAAGGTTGCCGTCGGTGGTCTGGAGCCGGGCCTTCAGGGTGTTGAAGTCGGCGCTGTCCACTCCGGACAGCACAGCCATGATGCCCAGTCGCACCCGCCCGTGGATGACGTCGTCGATCCGGCCGATGTCGAAATCGTCGGACATCAGGCGCCCTTGAAACGGGTGGGCCCGGCGGCGCGCATGAGCAGGAAGCCGGGCAGGGCCATCAGGGCGAACAGGGCGACGGCATAGGCCAGATACTGGGTGTCCGATCCGGTCATGGTCGCGATGATCACCGCCGAGACGAAGGAGGCGACGGAGAGGGCGCCCAGCCGGGTCGAGCGCATCATCGCCGCCGAGACGCCCCAGCCGAGGCCGTAGAAGACCATGATCAGGGAGGGCAGCAGGAAGATCAGCGCCCCGCCGGTCGGCCCGATCTTCCAGGCCACCACGGCGATGGAGGCGATCATGGCGAAGATGCCGGTTCCGACGCAGGCCCAGGCCGCCTGGGCGGCGCGGTTGGCGGCGGTCCTCACTCCGCCGGCGGGGCAGAGGAGGAGTTTGTCGAGCAGGGTCAGCAGCAGGAAGACGGCGGTCGCGGCCAGCCAGATCCAGTTGCTCTGGCGCACGCTGAAAGGGGTCAGGCCGGTGATGGCGGCCCACTGGGTCAGGCTGGCCAGGCCGTAGATGACCCCGGCGGCCATCAGGATGCGGCCGCCGCCGAGCGGGGCGTTGGCGCCCTCTTCGGCCAGGCTGCGGATCCAGGCGATGTCCGTGGAGCGGGTGTCGAGATCGTCGGTCATGTTCTGATCTTCTCTAGAGCGATTCAGGCCTTATGGCCCAGCATGAGCCACAGGCCCGGCAGGAGGACGAAGGCGGCGAGACCCGCGGCGTAGGCGAGGTAGGCGGGGGGCGTGCCCAGAAGGGCGATCACCACCCCCGCCGCGACGAAGGCGCCGAGCGAGGGGACGATCATCCAGCCGCGACCGCCGCGCGCCGCCGCCGTCATCCAGGCCAGACCGTAGATCACGAGACCTACCGGCGAGGTCCAGTACATGAAGGTGAAGTCGTGGCGCAGCAGGCTGACGCCCAGCAGGCCCAGGGCGATCAGGATCTGGGCGCCGATGGCCATGCGCGACCACAGGGCGACCCGGCGGCCATTGGCGCCGCCGCCGGCCCGCAGTCGGGCCAGAACGGTGAAGAAGACGATCAGGGCGGCGGGCCAGCTCAGCGACAGGGCCGCCGGATGCAGATGCAGCAGGCCGCTGTAGACGCCGTACTGAAACAGGTTGGCCGCGGCGAAGACCGACCCGGCGAGGGTCATGACGCGCCCGGCGCAGATGGCCAGCGTGGGCTCTGCGGCGGCGGATGACGGAACGGAATAGACGGTGGTGGTCATGGGTCGGTCCCCCTGCGGTGATGGCGCTTGGTACGGTATTCACTTTGGTATGTAAAGTGCTTTTCGTGATCCTCTTGGAGACACCCTGCGGCGCAGGTTAGTCTGACCCATGCGTCCGACCTTTCACCGCATCGCCTATGAAGCCCTCGACGTGTGCAACGCGGTCGAGATGGCGACGCTGGAGGCGGCGGTGCGGGCCACGGGTCTTCCGCCCCACGCGCGGGTGCTGGACATCGGCAGCGGCAACGGCGCCGTGGCGATCACCCTGGCCGAGATGTTCGGGTTCGAGGTGACCTCGGTCGAGCTGGACCCGGCCATGGCCGAATTGGCCCGGTCGCGGATCGAGGCTTCCGAAGCCTCCTGCCAGATCATCCTGCACGAGGCGCGCTCGGACGTGGTGCTGGAGGCGGGCGGTCCGTTCGACCTGATCGTGGCGCTCGGGACCACCGAACCCATCGGCGGCGGGGTGCGCGATCCGCGCGGCATGCTGAAGGGACTGGCGCGGCGGCTGACCCCGGGCGGCTGGCTGCTGTGGGGCGATCTGGTCTGGCTCGCGGAGCCGTCGCAGCCGTTGCGGCAGATCGTGGAACTCAACAACAGCTATGCCGACCACGCGGGCTGGCAGGCCGCGGCCGAAGCGGCCGGGCTGACGGTCGTTTCCGCCGAACTGTCGTCGCCCGAACTCTGGAACCGCTACCGGATGACCATGATGGCGGCGGTCGAGGCCTGGCTGAAGACGCACCCCGATCACCCGGCGGCCGCCTCGATCCGCAGCCGGGCGCATCAGTTGGGTCTGATGTTCGATTTCGGCGAGGGGGCGCTGGGCTTCGGCCTGTATTTGCTTAGGGCGCCGGTTCCCTGAGGGACACGCGCTCAAGCAGCGATCGGTAGCGGCCTCACCGGAATGGCGCTCAAGCAGCGAGCCCCCGTGGGGCGAGCGTTAGCGCGCCTTATCTGAATGGCGGCTCGTCGAATGCGCGCAGCTTGCGGGAGTGCAGGCGCGAGCCTTCCTGACGCAGGATGTCGATGGCCTGAATGCCGATCTGGAGGTGTTCCGAGATGGAGCCCTCATAGAAGCGGTTGGCCTGACCCGGCAGTTTGATCTCGCCGTGCAGCGGCTTGTCCGAGACGCACAGAAGCGTGCCGTAGGGGACGCGGAAGCGATAACCCTGGGCGGCGATCGTCGCGGATTCCATGTCGATGGCGACGGCGCGGCTCTGGTTGAAGCGCAGGGCCGACTTGGAATAGCGCAGCTCCCAGTTCCGGTCGTCGGTGGTGACCACCGTGCCGGTGCGCAGCCGGCGCTTGACCTCCTCGCCCGGGGCGCCCGAGACGATCTTGGCCGCGTCATAAAGGGCGCGCTGGACCTCGGCGATGTTGGGGATCGGAATGTCCGGCGGCAGGACGGCGTCCAGCACGTGGTCATCACGCAGATAGGCGTGGGCCAGGACATAGTCGCCGATGGTCTGGGTCGGACGCAGGCCGCCGCAGTGACCAATCATCAGCCAGGCGTGCGGACGGGTGACGGCCAGGTGGTCGCAGATGGTCTTGGCGTTGGACGGCCCGACCCCGATGTTGACCAGGGTGATGCCCGTCGCGCCCGGCGCCGTCAGGTGATAGGCGGGCATCTGGTGCTTCTTCCAGGCGGCGTCCATGACGGCGGCCTCGGGATCGGCGGTCTCGCGGGTGATCACCAGCCCGCCGGCGCAGGACAGGGTCTCATAGGGGCTGTCCGGATCGCGCAGCTGCTGGCAGGCCCAGCGCACGAAGTCGTCGACATAGCGATTGTAGTTGGTGAACAGGACGTAGGACTGGACGTCCTCGACCGGGGTGCCGGTGTAGTGGCGCAGCCGGGCAAGGGAGAAGTCGGTCCTCAGGCCGTCGAACTGCGACAGGGGGAAGTCCTCGTCCGGATCGAACAGGCCGTCGGAAATCTCGTCGCCGATATGGGCCAGGTCGGTGGTCGGGAAATAGCGGGCGATGGCCGCCGTCTGCGACGGGTTGAGCACCACGTCGGACCCGTCCAGCACATAGGGGAAAGGGATTTCCTGGGTCGAGGGCTCGACCTCGAAGGTCGCGCCATAGTCCTGTTCCAGCAGGGTCAGCTGCTCGTGCAGATAGGCGCGGTAGAGCTCCGGCCGGGTCACGGTGGTGGCATAGACCCCCTGACGCGACATCCGGGCATAGGCGCGGATGGGCAGGTCGATCGGGCGGTCCCCGAACCAGCTGATCTTCAGCGAAGGATAGGAGAAGAGGCCTCTGGCGCGGGCTTCGGCGTCGGCCCGTTCACCGGTAACGAGGAAGTGGCGCACGGCTTCGCGCAGGTTGGCCACGGACTGGGTGTAGAGGGTTTCGAGGCGGTCCAGCGCCGCCTGAGCTGTCATCGTTTCTGTCATGGCCTCCTCTAACGGAAGAAGATGACATTGGCGAGGGGAGGGCGCGTCAGTTCCGCGACGCGACCACAGCCCTGATCCTGTCGGCGTCTTCCGGGTTCAGCGGGTTGTAGACGACCATCGCCAACTCCGGCCTGCCCTCGACGGCGAAGGTCGAGAACTCCAGTTCCAGCACGCCCAGCTCGGGGTGGTGCAGACGCTTGAACCCCTCGCCGTGGGCGACGATGTCGACCTCCTTCCACAGGGTCTCGAACTCCGGGCTCTGGCGCGACAGCTCCTCGACCAGTCGGTCGATCTCTGCGCCGGCGCCCGCCCGGGCGGCATCGGCGCGGAAGGCGGCGACCACGAAGCGGGCGACCTTCCACCAGTCCTCCTGCACCGCCTTGAATCGCGAGTCCGAGAAGATCAGCCGCAGGACGTTGCGGCCTTCTGGCGGCAGTTTCGAATAGTCGGTCAGGACGGCGGCGGCGGCGGCGTTCCAGCCGACCACGTCCCAGGTAGCGTTCTTCACGATGGCCGGGCTGTGGGTCATGACGTCCAGCACCCGCTGCAGGCGCGGGCTGACCCCGTCGACGGGGCGGTAACGGACCTCGGGCGGCCGACCGAGGCCGAGGATGAACAGATGCTCGCGCTCGGGCTCGGTCAGCATCAGGCCCGAGGCGATGCGGTCCAGGACATCGGCGGACGGCGCCCCGCCGCGACCCTGTTCGAGCCAGGTGTACCAGGTCGGGCTGATGTTGGCGCGCTGGGCGACCTCTTCGCGGCGCAGGCCGGGCGTGCGGCGGCGACCGACCGCAAAGCCGAGGGCGGCGGGGTCCATCCGGGCGCGGCGGCCCCTGAGATAGTCTCCGAGGCGGTTGGGGGCTTCGGCAGTCATGCGGCGATCCGGGTGGTCATTATACCGGGATAAGGTCACTACTTTAACAGGATCAAACCTGCGCCCAGAAGGCTCCCCAAGCAAGACGGAGAGTTTTCCATGCGTGTTTTCCTGACCGGCGCGACCGGCTTCATCGGGTCGCGGATCGTGCCCGAACTGATCGGGGCTGGCCATTCGGTGCTGGGCCTGACCCGGTCCGAGGCGGGCGCCGCCGCCCTGGCCGCCGCGGGCGCCGAAGTCCATCGCGGCGACATCGAGGATCTGGACAGTCTGCGCGCGGGCGCCGCGGCGGCCGACGCCGCGATCCACACCGCCTTCGACCACGACTTCTCCAACTTCGTCGACAACTGCGAGAAGGACCGGCGCGTGATCACGGCCATGGGCGAGGTGCTCAAGGGGTCCGACCGGCCCTTCCTGATCACCTCGGGCGTCGGCATGGGCGGCGGGACGCCGGGCAAGCCGGCGACCGAAGACGTTTTCGACCGCGACCACCCCAATCCTCGCAGCGCCTCGGAAGAGGCCGGGGAGACGCTCAAGGCCCAGGGCGTCGACGTTCGCGTCATCCGCCTGCCGCAGGTCCACGACACGGTCAAACAGGGGCTGATCACGCCCCTGATCGAGATCACGCGTCAGAAGGGCGTCTCGGCGTATCTGGGCGACGGTCTGAACCGCTGGTCGGCCGGCCATGTCGAGGATGTGGCGGCCCTGTACCGGCTGGCGCTGGAGAAGGGGACGAAGAACGCCCGCTATAACGCCGTCGCCGAGGAGGGCGTCACGGCCCGCGCCATCGCCGAGGTTCTCGGCGAGGGCCTGAACCTGCCGGTCGTCAGCCTGACGCCGGAAGAGGCGCCCGCCCATTTCGGCTGGATGGCCATCTTCGCCGGCCTCGATATGGCGGCCTCCAGCGCCCTGACCCGCGAGGCCCTGGCCTGGACGCCGACCGGGCCGGGCCTGATCGCCGACCTGAAGGCCATGGACTATTCGGCCGCCTAGCCCAGCTCGCGGTGGAAGAAGGCCGCCACGTCGTCCAGCACCGGCGCCTTCTTCCTGAAGAGGGGCGAGAAGGTCGCGATCAGGTCGGCGTGGTTGAGGCCCGGATAGAGCTTGGCCTCGGAGCGACCGCCGACGGCGTGCATCCGGTCGTTCAGGATGACGGTGTCCTCGTCATGGACCACGGTGTCGGCCGTGCCATGGCCGAGCCACAGGGGCGGGGCGTCGGCCCGCACGAAGGTCACGGGCTGGGTCAGGGTTGGGTCGGGCGCGCGGCCGAAGGCGTTGATCGAGGCCGGAACGTCCAGCGGCAGGAACTCATAGGGGCCGGCCAGACCGGCGGCGGCCCTGATCAGGTTTGGCTGGTCGACGGCGGCCATGTAGCGGCGATCCAGCGCGATCATCATGGCCAGATGGGCGCCCGCCGAATGGCCGGCGACGCCGAGCCGGGCTGGATCGCCGCCGTACCGGCCGGCGACCTCGGCGACCTTGGCCGTCGCCTGGGCGGCGTCCTCGATGAAGGCCGGGAAGACCACCTGCGGCACGACCCGGTAGTCGGGCAGGGCGACGAGAAAGCCCTTGGCCGCCAGGGCCTGGGCCGCCCAGCCGTACAGGGTGCGCGAGCCGGAATCCCAGCCGCCGCCGTAGAAGAAGACGATGACCGGCAGGGTCGGATCGCCCGGCGCCCATTTCGGGCCGTAGAGGTCGAACCTCTGGCGCGGGTCGTCGCCATAGGCCAGGTCGCGCGCCACACGGCCGACACCCCGGTCACGCGGACCGAGGGTGTTGAGCATGCCCAGCGGGGAGCAGGCGGCGGCCAGTGAGCCGAGGGTCAGCGAGCCGAGGCCGGCGGCGAGTATGCCTCTGCGGGTCATGGAGTCTCTTTGGGCAAGCGCATCGAACCGCAGATACGCACGGCCGCGCCGTTCGGCTCAAGTCCGGCGACGATTATCCCGCGTGCTGGATCAGGGCGCCGCAGTCGGCGTCCTTGGCCAGACCCGGATCAACGAAGGCGAACAGGGCGGCGACCGGGGCGACCACCGCTCCGAGGATGGCCGTCAGACCGCCCTGACCGACCAGCGAGGCCGTATCGACCCCGATGCTCGGCTTGGTCAGCGGGCCACGCAAGAGGATCGGCGTCCACAGCCGCAGCAGGCGCGGCTTCTTGGACTCGCCGTCGATCTTCAGGTTCAGGGTTTCGTCGCCCAGATTGATCGAGCCCGAGCCCTTGGCCAGGACCACGTCGGTGTCGATGACGAAGGTCTGGGCCCTCGCCACGCCGTTCGAAACGTTGAAATCGGCGACGGCGCAGCGGATGTCGCTCTTGGACTGGTCGCCGCTGAGCAGTTTCAGCAGACCCGCCGAGGCGTTGATGCCGAGCAATTCGGCGAAGGCGGCGCGCATCTCGCCATGCGGCACGACAAGGCTCATCGAACCCTTCGACCCCGCCGCGAAACGATGGATGGAATTGCCAGAGCCTTCCAGCTTCACCCGGCCGAGGGCGCGTCCGGTGATCGGCGGCGATCCATTGGTCACGGGGATGATGGACTCCAGCGGATAGCCGGCCAGGCGGAAGTCGATGGCGCTATAGGGCATGTCGCGGGTGGCGTTGATCTTCGCCGTGCCGTTCAGCTCGCCGCGGTTGAAGGTGAAGGACACCGGGTCGAGGTCGAGCACGCCCGCCTCCAGCTTCGCCCCCAGATTGACGGCCCGGATGTCGAGGTCGTTGGCCTTCACGGTCGCGGCCCGGTAGGTCAGGGTCCCGTCCATCGAACGCAGGCGGTCGACCTGCAGGGTGGCGTCGGGCAGCAGCTTGCCGGGCGCGCCGGAGCTGACGGTGGTGGTGTTGGTCCCGGCCGCATTGGTCTGGGTCTTCGCGCCCAGAATGGCGGTCAGGTCGTTGATGTCGAGATTGCGCGAAGCGAGTTGCGCATCGACGCGCAGCCGGCCCTTGGCCTCGACCTTGACGTCGCCCGACAGGTCGGACGCCCCGACCCGGCCCGAGAAGTCGTTGAAGGTCCAGGTGCTGTCATCCCGCTTGAGCGCGCCCGACAGGCGGTAGGGCGGGGTGTTGGGCAGGGTGATGCCGGTCAGCATATAGAGGTCGTTCAGATCCTGGCCCTGGAGGCTGAGGGTCGACTGGAACTGGCCCAGATCGAAGGGGCGGGTGATCGAGCCGTCCGCCACCAGCCGCGAGCGAGCGCCCGAGAGGTTGGCGCTGAAATGGTAGGGCCGGTTTCGGCGGATGTTGATGAAGGGGCCGCCTTCGATCCGGAGCGTCAGGGGCGAGCGGTTCAGACTGCCCTTGCCGTCCAGCACGAAGCCGGCGTCGCCGTCATTGGCCGTCTCGCGCGCATTGACCGAGGCGTCCAGCGTCAGGCCGCGCTTCTGTTCATCGAGAACGATGTGGCCGCCGGTGATGATCAGCTGCTGGATCACCGGCAGCTTCATCCCTTCGCCCGTGTCGGGCTTGGGCTTGCCGAAGGTCCAGCTGTTCTTGCCGTCCTTCGTCGCGATCAGCACGACCTCGGGACGGGTGAAGGACAGCAGCGGCATCTCGATCTGGCCGGCCAGCAACTTCCTGAGCCGCACCGAGGCCTCGATCCGGTCGACGTCGGCGGTGTCCTTTTCTTTCGCCCAGACCGGCCCGCCGACCTTGAGGTCGCGGACGACGACCGACGGGGTCCAGCTGAACAGCTTCACGTCAAGATCGCCCTGCAGGGCGATGTCTCGCTCGTATTTGGCCGAGGCCCAGCGGCCGATCGGGCCCCGCAGCATGTTCCAGTCGAACAGCAGCAGGAAGATCACGACAGCCGCGACCAGCAAAAGCGCCACGCCGCCGACGATTTTTTCTGTCCGCCCGGGGCGGCGGAAGGAGCGATAGACGGGGTCATTGGCCTTGATCCAGTCACGCCATTGCGCCGCGCGCGCCCCGGCAGGGACGAGGGCGTGCTGCTGGAAGCCGTGCCAGTTCAGGCGATTTTTCAAGTCGTTGGGCAAATCATCGATCCGGGGCGAACCGCATCAACGCATCAGGGCAGGGATTGGCGCCATCCACCGGGCCGATTGATCGGGCAGCGGGCCAATAATGATCCGCTCGGGGATTATCTGTCGTACTTCAGTCTTGCCGTTGTCGCATTATCTTTACAAACGCCGAAACGCGCGCATTATGCTCCGGACCCTGACGTAATTCAGGCCATGGGAGGAGCCCGAAATGAACCGCATCGCCACCATCGCCGTCGCCGCAGCGACCCTTCTCAGCGCCGCCGCGCCCGCCTTTGCCGCCCAGACGGCCCAGGCTCCCGGCCGGATCAACGTCACCCTCTGCGAACGCGACGCCCTGACCCAAGCCGCTTTCCGCCGTAACTACGGCGGCCAGCCGAGCTTCGTCACCGCTGATCACGTCCTGGCCGCCCGCGCCTCGGGCGAGCGCTGGTCCGAGCCGCGCTGCATGACCGCCAGCGAGCATCAACGTCTGACCCAGGCCATGGCTCCGCGCACCAGCCGCGCTGCGGCCGCCCGCCCGGCGCTGTAAGACCGACACCGCAAGGCAAAAAGAAAGGGCGCTGCCTCGCGGCAGCGCCCTCTTCGTTTCCGAAATCGCCCGGCCTAGTGGGCCGGGGTCAGGTATTTATCCAGCCAGCCGAACACTTCGTTGTGCCATTGCAGGCTGTTGGCCGGCTTGAGCACCCAGTGGTTCTCGTTGGGGAAGACGATCAGACGACTGTCGATGCCGCGACGCTGAAGCGCCGTGAAGGTCGACAGGCCCTGGGCGGTCGGGATGCGGAAGTCGCGGTCGCCCTGAACCACCAGCATCGGCGTCTTCCACTGGTCGACGTGGTTGGCCGGGTTGAACTTCTGATAGCCCTCGGGGTGATCCCACGGGGTGCCGCCGTATTCCCATTCGGTGAACCACAGCTCCTCGGTCGAATAGCCCATGCCGAAGGTGTCGAAGACGCCGTCATGGTTGACCAGGCATTTGAATTCGTTCGGCCAATTGCCGGCGATCCAGTTGATCATATAGCCGCCGTAGGAGGCGCCCAGGGCGCAGGCGTTGGAGCCGTCGAGGAAGCCGTACTTCTGTTGGGCGGCGGCCCAGCCCTTCTGCAGATCCTCGAACGGACGGTCGCCCCAGTGCTGGCTGATGGCGTCGGTGAAGGCCTGGCCGTAGCCGGTCGAGCCGTGGAAATCGATCATGACCACGGCATAGCCGGCGCCGGCATAGGTTTCGGGGTTCCACCGGTAGGACCAGCCGTTGCCAAACGACCCCTGCGGCCCGCCGTGGATCAGGAAGGCGACGGGGTATTTCTGGCCCTCGACGTACCCGGCCGGCTTGATGACATAGCCGTGGACCTCTTCGCCGTTCCAGCCGGCGAAGGTGAACTGTTCGGCGGCGCCGAAGACCTTCTCGTCCAGCGACGGGTTCACATGGGTCAGGCGGCGCGGCATCTCACGGCCGCGGAAGGTCTTGGCGTAGAGGTCGCCCGGCTCGGTCAGGCTGTCCTGCTGGAAGATGAAGCCCGAGGGGGTCTGGACGAAGGCCGCTACGTGGCCCAGGCCGGTGATCGGCACGACCTGACCCGAGCGGACGTTGATCGAGAACAGGCGAGTCTGACCGACGTCGCCGGCGGTGGTGTAGAGGGTCGTGCCGTCCTTCGACCATTGCAGGCCGTCGGCGGAGCGGTCCCAGTCGGGGGCCAGCTGGCGGGTCTGGCCCGTGGCCACGTCACGCAGGAAGATCGAATATTTGTCGGCCTCGAAGCCCGGGCGGGCCATGGCGCGGTAGGCCAGGGTCTTGCCGTCCGGCGAGAACACCGCGCCCGTGTCCCAGGCCTTGTTGCCCTCGGTCAGGTTGATGAAATTCCCGTCGCCTGTGGTCAGGCCATGGGTCTGGTAGAGGTCGAAATTGGTGCTCCACGGCTCCGAATGGCCGGCGTGGCGGGCCGAGAAGACGATGGCCGAGCCGTCGGGGGTGAAGGTGTATTCGCTCTCGTCGCCGAAGGGCTTGGAGGGATTGTCGCCGTCGAAGCTCTTGGTGACCCAGACGGCGTCGCCGCCTGCGGTCGGGACGACGAAGAGGTGGTTCTGGGTGCCGTCAGCCCAGGTGTCCCAGTGGCGCACGAACATCCGGTCATAGACCTGACCGGTCGACTTCTTCTCGGCGTTGGTCTTGAAGCGGTCGACCGAGCACTGCAGGTCGGCGCAATCGCCGAACACGGCCAGCGATACGGCGATCTTCGAGGCGTCGGGGCTGAGGCGGTAGGCGTTGACGTCCAGCGGCAGGCGGGTGACCTGGGTGGCGCCCGTGCCGTCGGCGGCGGCGCTCCACACCTGGCTGGTCCCGGACTTGGACGACAGGAAGTACAGGCGGCCGTCAGCGCCCCAGCGGGCCGAGTTGGCGCCGTCGTCGGAGATGGCCAGACGCCGCGCTTCGCCGTCGGTCTGCAAATCCTTGATCCACAGGCTGGCCGAACGCTTGTTGGCGGCGACGTCGGTGGCGGTCAGGGCATAGACCAGCCAGCGGCCGTCGGCCGAGACCTGCGGATCGCCGATCCGGTTCAGGCCGATCATGTCGTTATAGGTGAAGGCGTCGCTCGGCGCCGTCGCCGTGGCCGCCGCCGGAGCCGTCGCGGGCGGCGCTTCCGCCATCGCCATCGAGGAGCCCATCAGGGCCAGGGCGGCGCAGGCGCCGGAAAGCATTGAGCGGTAACGCATCGAGGGTGTCCTTCAGAACAGATGCGGCAGGCGTAGCACCGTCGCCCGGTTGGCGAAAGTTGCTGTTACGGTGGAACGGCGCGCGTCGCCGCGCTTGCTCCCGCGCCCCGATCCGGCGACAACCGGCGCGCATGGATTCCTCCGTTCCCGCCCACACCGATCCGCATATCTGCGATGTCCTGATCGCCGAGCGCGCGCCGCGTCTGACGCGGTCCTGGCCCTGGCCTCTGGTCCGGCCCGCGCTCTACAAGCTCCTGAACTACAAGGCGGCGCGACGGATGGCCGAGGGGGTCAAGGGGCTCTCAGGCCAGGCCGCCTTCGACTATATGTCCGACCTGCTGAATCTGAAGGTCTCGACCCTCAATCTGGAGCGGATCCCGGCGACCGGGCGCTGCGTCATCGTCTGCAACCACCCGACCGGCATCGCCGACGGGGTCGCCGTCTATGACGCCATCAAGCAACGCCGGTCCGACGCCATCTTCTTCGCCAACGCCGATGCGCTGCGGGTCTCTCCGCGTTTGGGCGAGATCGTCATCCCGGTCGAATGGGTGGTCGAGAAGCGCACGCGCGAAAAGACCCGCGCCACCCTGGACGCCGCCAGACAGGCCTTCGAAGGCGAGCGCTGTGTCGTCATGTTCCCGGCCGGACGCCTGGCCCGGGTCGGCAAGGACGGGTCGGTGACCGATCCGGAATGGGCTCCGACGGCGGCTTCGATGGCGCGCAAATACAATGCGCCGGTGATCCCGATCCACGTCGCGGGCCCGACCTCGACCCTGTTCCATCTGTTCGACAAGGTCTCGCAGGAGCTGCGCGACATCACCCTGTTCCACGAGCTGCTCAACAAGCGAAAGAAAGCCTTCCAGCTGAAGGTCGGCCTGCCGATCCCGCCGACCCGGCTCGATATCGATGCGACGAAGGCGACCTACGCCCTGAAGGCCTTCACCGAACGGGTCCTGCCCAGCCAGCCGGACGCGGAGTTCGCGTGAGCGCTTCCCATACGACCACCCTCGCCGACGCCGAGGCCACGACGGCGCTCGGCGCCCGCATCGCCCCTTTGCTGCAGCCGGGCGACGCCGTCCTGCTGTACGGGCCGCTGGGTATGGGCAAGTCGACCCTGGCGCGTGGCCTGATCCGCGCCCTGGCCGGACCGCATGAGGATGTGCCGTCCCCGACCTTCACCCTGGTCCAGTTCTACGAGACCACCCCGCCGGTGGCCCATTTCGACCTCTATCGTCTGAGCCGCGCCGACGAGGCCTTCGAGATCGGTCTGGACGAGGCGCTGGACGACGGCGTCGCCGTTATCGAATGGCCCGAACGGCTCGGCGAGGACGTCAGCTGGCTGATCGGCGACAACCGCCTGTGCATCACCCTCTCTGAAGAGGGCGACGATCCCGAAACCGCAGGTCGTGTTGCGACCGTTCTTGCCGCAGGATCGTGGGAAACGAGAATCGACCATGTCTTCGCCTGACCGTGAATCCCAGCGTCTCGACTTCCTCAAGGCCGCCGGTCTTCAGGACGCCGCGCGCGCGCCCCTGCCGGGCGACGCCTCGACGCGGCGCTATGAGCGGCTGACCGCGACGGACGGGACTTCCCTGATGCTGATGGATCAGGTGGCGGCGGCCGAGAGCCCGCCGTGCGATCCGGCGTGGACGCCCGAGGAGCGCAAGGCGAAGGGCTGGAACGCCGTCGCCCGCCTGTCGGCCGGCCGGGTCGAGGCCTTCGCGGCGGTGGCCGATCACCTGCGCGGTCTGGGCCTGTCGGCGCCCGCCATGCCGGCGCTCGATGCGCCCGAGGGGCTGGCGGTGCTCGAGGATTTCGGCGACGCCCTGTTCGCCCGGGTCATCGAGGCCGGCGAGGACGAGACACCGCTGTATCTGGCCGCCATCGAGGCTCTGGTCCGGCTGCATCAGGCGGGCAATCCGCCGGAAGTCCTGTCGGGCGCCGGCGGCGACTGGCCGCTTCTGACCTATGACGCCACGGCCCTTCAGGGCGGGGCCGATCTGTTCGTCGAATGGCTGCCGAAGCTCGATCCGGCTCTGTCGTTCGACGCGGCGGCCATCGCCGAATGGGCCGAGGCCTGGGCCCCGATCACCGCCGCCGGCGAGGCGGGCGCCGTGGTCATGGCCCACCGCGACTATCACGCCGAGAACCTGATCTGGCTGCCGGAGCGCGAGGGAGCCGCCCGCGTCGGGATGATCGACTTCCAGGATGCGGTGCGCGCCCACCCCTCGTGGGACCTGCACTCCCTGCTTCAGGACGCGCGGCGCGACGTCTCGCCGGCGCTCGAGGCCCTGGCGCTCGACCGCTATTTCGCCCTGCGTCCGGAGCTGGACCGGGCCGAGTTCATGAAATCCTATGCCGGTCTCGCGGCCCTGAACGAGGCGCGGATTCTGGGCATCTTCGCGCGGCTGGTCGTGCGCGATCACAAGCCGAAATACGCCGCCTTCATGCCGCGCATGTGGGCCCATCTGAACACCAATCTGAAGCAGCCGGGGCTGGAGACGGTCGCCGCCTGGTTCGACAAGTACGTCCCGGCGGAGAGCCGCAAATGACCTCCGTGCCGAAGACCGCCATGGTGCTCGCCGCCGGGCTCGGCACCCGGATGCGGCCTCTGACCGACGACCGGCCCAAGGCGCTGGTCGAGGTCGGCGGCAAGGCCCTGATCGACCATACGCTCGCACGGCTCGCCGAGGCGGGCGTCGAGCGGGCCGTGGTCAACGCCCACGCCTTCGCCGACCGGCTGATCGCCCATCTGGGTGGGTATTCGGGCCCGCTGGAGATCGTCATCTCCGACGAGCGCCAGCACGCCCTGCCGCTGGAGACCGGCGGCGGGATCAAGGCCGCAGCGACCCATCTGGGCGAGGCGCCGATCCTCGTCGCCAATATCGACAGCGTCTGGATCGAGGATCAGGAACCACCGGCCAGGGCGATCGACGACCTTTGCGCCGGCTTTGATCCCGAGCGGATGAGTTGTCGCCTGCTGTTGGCCCATATGGGGCGCACGACCGGCTTCGACGGCGCCGGGGACTTCATGCAGGCGGACGACGGCAGACTGACCGCGCGGCGCACGGCGAAAGCCGCCAGCGCCCCGCTCAACTATATGGGCGTCCACATCGTCGATCCGCGCCCGATCTTTGCGTATCCGGAGACCGAGTTCGGCCTGTTCCCGGCCGGCGGCGGCCTGTGGGGCGGCTGGGAGGCGGAAGGGCGACTGTACGGCCTCGTCATGGAAGGCGACTGGATGCACGTCGGCGATCCCGAGGCCCGCGACGTCGCCGAGGCGCGCCTCGCCCGAGGCCGATGACGGGCCCGTTCGATCCGTTCGCGGGCGCGGGTCCGCGCTGGCTGACCATTCCGGCCCACCGGCCTTTCCTTGAGGATCTGGCGGCGGGGGTGCTGGACTGGCTGGGCGACGCCCCGCCCGAGACTCTGAGCGACGCCGTCATCCTCCTGCCCAACCGGCGCGCGGCCCGGGCCTTCGGCGCGGCCCTGTCGCGGCTGAGCGGGGACAAACCCATTCTGCTGCCGCAGGTGCGGCCGCTCGGCGATCTGGAGGAGGACGAACCGCCCTTCGCGCCCGGCGAGATCGGTCTCGACCTGCCGCCCGCCATCGCCCCCCTGACGCGCCGGTTCGAGATGGCGCGGATGATCGCCGAGGACCTCAAGGACGAGTTCGAGGACGCCCTGACGCCGCTGCGCGCGCTGGAACTGGCCGACGCCTTCGCCGGCTTCCTCGAGTCCTGCCAGATCGAGGAAATCCACGACCTGTCGAAGGTCGGATCTCTGGTTCAGGTCGATCTGGCCGAGCACTGGCAGGTGTCGGCGAAATTCCTGGGGCTGGCGGTTCAGGCCTGGCCCGACCGGCTGGCGGGTCTCGGCATGATGGACCCGGCCGAGCGGCGGGCGAAGCTGCTGCGCCTCCTGGCACAGCGCTGGGATGAAGCCCCGCCGACCGGTCCTGTCATCGCCGCCGGTTCGACCGGCTCGGCCCCGGCCGCCGCCGCAGTGCTGAAGGCCGTCGCCAAGGCGCCGCAGGGCTGTGTGGTCATCCCGGGCCTCGACATGAATCTCGACCCCGCCGTCTGGGCGACGCTGGGCGAGGAGGAACAGCATCCGCAGAACGCCCTGTGGCGGCTGCTCGATTTCGCGAAGGTCGAGCGCGAGTCGGTGCGGCCCTGGTTCCAGCCGGCGACGTCCCCCGTCGTTCAGGCGCGAGGTCTGGCCCGGGCGCGACTGATCAACGAGGCCCTGCGTCCCGCCCGCGCGACCAGCGACTGGCGCGACGAGATCCGTCGCATCCGCGAGGCGGCGGCGCCGGTGCAGGGCGCCGATCCGATCGCCCTCGGACTTGAAAACCTCGGCGTCATGACCCTGCGCGCCGAGGAGGACGCGGCCGCGACCCTCGCTCTGATGATGCGCGAGACGCTGGAAACGCCCGGCAAGACCTGCGCCCTCGTCACCCCCGACCTCGACCTCGGACGCCGTGTCGCTGCGCGCCTGGAGCGGTGGGGGATCGTGCCCGACTCCTCGTCCGGCGCGCCCCTTTCGCGCATGAACGCCGGCGTGCTGATCGACCTCACCGCGCGCTGGATCGCCGATCCGCTCAAGCCCCAGACGATCCTCGCCCTGCTCAAACATCCGCTGGTGCGGATCGAGATGGAGGAGGCGGGGGCCGCCGTCCGCGCCTTCGAGAAATACGCCCTGCGCGGCCCGCGCGGCCGCCGCTGGACGGACCTCCACCGCAACCTGAAACGGGCGGCCGAACCGCGCGAGGGCCAGAGCCCGCCGTCGGAGCACCGGCTGAAACGGCTGGGTCAGGCCCGCGAACTCAGTGACCGGCTGGAAGCCCTGTCGGCGGAGGCCGTCGCCGTCTTTACCCCCGCCGCCTCGCTGGAGGCCGCCGCCGTGGCCCTGACGCGGCTGGTTGAGGCCCTGGCCGGCCAGAACGCCTGGGCCGGCCCGGACGGGGAGAGCGCGGCCAGCGTCCTGTCGGGTCTGATCGAGGGCGGTGCGGCCCTGGGCGCGGTCAAGCCTGCCGAACTGGCCGAACTGATCCAGTCGCTGCTGGCTGACGCCACGGTGCGGACCGGCGGGGCGACCCATCCTTCCTTACGCATTCTCGGGGCCATCGAGGCGCGTCTGGTCCGGGCCGACCGGATGATCCTCGCGGGTCTGGAGGAGGGCGTCTGGCCGGGCCCGGCGCCGACCGATCCCTTCCTGTCGCGCCCGATGAGGAAGGCGCTGGGCCTGCCGCCGCCCGAACGGCGTCTGGGCCAGACGGCGCAGGACTTCGTCCAGGCCGCCTGCGCCGACGAGGCCATCCTCGTCCATGTCGACCGGCGCGGCGGCCAGCCGGCGGTCAAGTCGCGCTGGCTGTGGCGGCTGGAGATGCTGACGCGCGGGGCGAACAGCGAGGCGACGCCCGTGGTGCTGGAACGGCCTGTCGCCGCCGCCGGCATCGCCCGGGCGCTGGACGCCCCGCCGCCGGGGCCCGCCCGCTACGCCCGCCGCCCGACGCCGACCCCGCCCGTCGACCGGCGTCCGCGCGAGATGCCGGTGACCGGGGTTGAGCGCTGGGTCCGCGACCCCTACGCCGTCTATGCCCAGCGTATTCTGGGCCTGAAGAAGCTCGACCGCCCCGGCGCTGACGCCGAGGCCATGGCGCGCGGCAATGCCATCCATGCCGCCATTGAGCGCATCGTCGTGACCTGGCCCGAGGCCCTGCCGTCCGAATGCGCCGTCCAGATCGAGGGCTTCATCCGCGACGCCATGACCGAGGCCGGGTTCGAGGACCACGCCATGGCCCGCGAGGCGCCGCTGGCCCGCAACTGCGCCCTGTGGCTGGCGAACTGGGAGCGCGAGCGTCGGGCGCGCGGCGCGACCCTGCTGATCGAACAGTCGGGACGGGTGAGTTTCCCGGCCCCCGGCGGCGACTTCGTCCTGACCGCCCGCGCTGACCGGATCGAGCTGGATGCCGCCGGCGCCGCCGTCATCGACTTCAAGACCGGCGGCACGCCCAGCGTGAAACAGGTGGCGCAAGGGTACTCTCCCCAACTGACCCTGACCGCCGCCATCCTTGCGGGCGGGGGTTTTGCCGAGGCCCCGCCCACGGAGGCGACCGAGCTGCTCTATGTCCGGGTCACCGGCCGCAAGGTCCCGGGCGTGGTGGTCGAGGCGTCCAAGACCTCGAAGAACCAGCCGCTCGAGGCCGCCGCCCTGGCCGAAGAAGCGTTCGAGAAGCTCAAGGAATGGGTCGCCCATTTCGATGATGAGACGACGCCCTACGCCTCCTGGCTGGCGCCCCAGTTCATGGGAACCTTCGGCGGCAACTACGACCATCTGGCCCGGGTCTGGGAATGGCATGTGGTCGGCGGCGAGGAAGAGGCGCCCGAATGACCGATCTTCTTCAGGAAGCCCGCGCCCATCAGGTCACGGCGGCCGATCCCGACCTGTCGGTCTTCGTCACCGCCAACGCCGGTTCGGGCAAGACCACCACCCTGGTCGATCGGGTGGCGCGGCTGCTGCTGCGTCAGGTCGAGCCGGGCGAGATCCTTTGCGTCACCTACACCAAGGCCGCCGCCGCCGAGATGCAGGCGCGGCTGTTCGAGAAGCTGGGCGCCTGGGCCGTCGCGGATGACCGCGAACTCGGCCGGGAGCTGGCGAAACTGGACGGGCGCGACGCCACCGCCCTGCCGCATGCCGAACTGTCCGATGCGCGCCGTCTGTTCGCCCGCGCGCTGGAGACGCCGGGCGGGCTGAAGATCCAGACCATCCACGCCTTCTGCGAAAAGCTGCTCAAGCGCTTCCCGCTCGAGGCCGGGGTCTCGCCGGGCTTCCGCGTGCTGGAGAACGAGGCGGCCATCACCCTGTCGCATGAGGCGCGCGAGGATCTTGCGCGGGCGGCCCTCTCCGATCCCGACGGCCCCATCGGTCAGGCCTATGCCCATTTCGCCGTCGAACTGGACTGGGGCTCCTTCCACGACCTGCTCGGCAAGATCGAGAACGAGCGCGGGCCTCTGACTGAGTACATCGCCCGGGTTGAGGCGGGCGAGGCGCCGGGGCCGCACGCCCTGAACGGCGCAGATCCCGAGCGGACGTCGGACGACATCGAGGGCGACTTCCTCGACTGGATCGACGGCTCGGAATGGGAGCGGGTCGCCGACGGCATGGCCACCGGCTCGGCCGAAGATCAAAAGACTGCCGCCAGGATGGATGCAGCCAAACCCGGTTCTTGGTCGGTCGCGGCCATGGCTCCCATTTTCCTGACGGATAAGGGCGAGGCGCGAAAGAAACTCGGCACCCAGAAGGCCCCGCCCTGGGCCGTCGAG
The DNA here is from genome assembly GCF_017487405.1 of Brevundimonas goettingensis. Lineage (NCBI taxonomy): Bacteria > Pseudomonadati > Pseudomonadota > Alphaproteobacteria > Caulobacterales > Caulobacteraceae > Brevundimonas > Brevundimonas goettingensis. The sequence continues at coordinate 3,903,192 of NZ_CP062222.1, forward strand.
TTCCTCGTCGATCTGCAGCTCAAATATCTGTCTGTGCGCGACGCCCTGCGCGCGGCGCGGGTGGCGGACGACACCATCCGGGCCCTGACCCTGGCCCAGGCTCATGCCGCCCTCTACGACATCGCCAAGCGGCGGCGCGGGGCGCTCGACTTCTCCGATCTGGTGGTGAAGACGGTCGAGCTGCTGACCAGGAAGGCCAACGCCGCCTGGGTGCTGTTCAAGCTGGACGGCGGCATCGAACACGTTCTGATCGACGAGGCCCAGGACACGGCCCCCGACCAGTGGGACATCTTCAAGGCTCTGACCGAGGAGTTCTTCGTCGGCGCCGGCGCCGAGCGACGCGGGTCGGTTCCCGAGACCGCGCCGGCCCGCAGCGTCTTCGTCGTGGGAGACCAGAAGCAGTCCATCTATTCCTTCCAGGGCGCCCGGCCCGAGCGGCTGCTGATCGAGGCCCAGGCCTATGAGCGCCAGATCCGGGACGCCGGCGGCCAGTTCCGTCAGGTTCCGCTGGAGACCTCCTTCCGCTCGACGGAGGATGTGCTCAAGTTCGTCGACGCCGCGTTTGTCGGGCCCGAACGCACCCGGGCGCTGGCGGGCGAGACCGGCGACATCACCGTCCACAGCGCCGCCCGCGTCGGCCAGCGCGGCGCGGTCGACCTCTGGCCCCTGTTCGAGGATCCGGCGGCCGAGGACCGGCCCGCCTGGAACGCCCCGGTCGACAAGGAAGGCGCCTTCAGCGGCCGCAAGCGGTTGGCGCAGGCGCTGGCGCGGGAGGTCAAACGTCAGGTCGAGACCGGCGTCGCCGTCCACGATCGCGGCGCGACGCTCAGGCCGGCGAAATACGGCGACTTCCTCGTCCTCGTGCGCCGCCGTGACGCGACCTTCGAGGAGATCATCCGGGCGCTCAAGACCGAGGGCGTGCCGGTGGCGGGCGCCGACCGCCTGAAGCTGTCCAGCCATATCGTCTTCGACGACCTGATCGCGCTCGGCCGGTTCGCCCTATATCCGGAGGACGATCTGTCGCTCGCCGAAATCCTGCGTAGCCCCCTGTGCGACGTGACCGACTTCGGCGACGCCCACAGCCTCTATCCGCTGGCTGACGCGAAGGGGCGGGAAGGGCGCGGCCTGTGGAGCGAGCTGAAGCGGCGGGCGCATGAGCATCCGCAGTGGACACGAGCGCGCGACCTGCTGCAGGCGGCGCTCGATGACCGGGACCGTGATCCCTTCGCCTTCTTCTCCGGCGCGCTCAATCGCGTCGACGCCACAGGCCAGTCGGGCCGCGCCCGCATCCTCGCCCGGCTGGGGCGCGAGGCCGAAGAGGCCATCGACGAGACCCTGGCCCAGGTCCTGAACGCCGAACAGCGCGGCGGGACGGATCTGGAGACCTGCCTGTCCCTGCTCGAGGCCGCCGACGTCGAGGTCAAGCGCGAGATGGAGGGGGCGAGGAACGAGGTCCGCGTCATGACCGTCCACGGGGCCAAGGGGCTGGAGGCGCCGGTGGTCATCCTGCCGGACACCACCTCCCGCTCCAAACCGCAGGGGCCGACCCTGATGCCCGCGCTGTTCGACCAGAACCGCCCCGAGCTCGGCGAGGGTTGGCTGATGTGTCCGGGTCGGGCGGGCGACGACTGCGAGGCCTCGGCCCGGGCGCGGCACGCGCGGGTCGACCGCACCGACGCCGAGGCCCTGCGCCTGCTCTATGTCGCCCTGACCCGCGCCCGCGACCGGCTGATCGTCATGGGCCGCGCCCTGAAACGGCCCGACGTCGGCTATGAGGACAAGAGCTGGTGGAGCGTGATCGCCGAGACGGTCCAGCGGCTGGGTGAGACGGAGCCGGGTAGCGTCCGCGACGTCGCCGGTCCCGGGGGCGAGGCCGTCCTGCGCTATGGCGTCGATCCGCAGACGGTCCCGTTGACGGCGACCGAACAGGCCGTGGCCGCCGTGGTTCCCGACTGGGCCCGCACCGCTCCGGCGCCCGAGCCCGGCGCACGGCTGGCGGCGCCGTCGAAGATGGACGAGGCCCTGCGCATCCCCGCGCCCTCGCCCCTGGCGGAGACGGGCGGGCTGGGCCGGTTCCGGCGCGGCGACCTGATCCACCGGCTGCTGGAGCGGCTGCCGGAAATCCCCTCCGCCGACCGGCCGGACGCCGCCGTGCGCATGCTGGCGCGCGAGCGCGGTCTCGATGACGCCCAGAGGACCGAGATGATCGCCGCCGCCTTCGGGGTTCTGGATGATGAGCGGTTCGCCCCGGTCTTCGGGCCGGGCTCGCGCGCCGAGGTCGCCCTGACGGGCTCGGCGCCGGGCCTGAACGGCGTCTCGATTTCGGGCCGGATCGACCGGCTGGTGATCACGCCCGAACGGGTTCTGGTCGTCGACTACAAGTCCAACCGCCCGGCCCCCGACGCCATCGCGGGCGCCGACCCGGCCTATGTGCTGCAGCTGGCGGTCTATGCGGCGGTGCTGAAACGGCTCTATCCCGACCGTGCGGTCGAGGCGGCTCTCGTCTGGACCGACGGACCCAAGCTGATGCCGGTCCCGGCTGAGATGATGGAGGCCGCGCTAAACACCCGTTGAACTGGCGAGGAATCACCCCACATCTGCCTCAACGGTCACAAGACGACCGACCATTATCCACCGGCGCTCAAGCAGCGAGGTCCCGCGGACCGAGCGATAGCGCCCCAAAAGGAGAGAGCCATAAAATGGCGACGGTAAAAGTCACCGACGAAAGCTTCGACGCCGACGTCCTGAAGTCCTCCACCCCGGTCCTCGTGGACTTCTGGGCGGAGTGGTGCGGCCCCTGCAAGCAGATCGGCCCGGCTCTGGAACAGATCGCCGACGAGCTGAACGGTCAGGTGACCATCGCCAAGGTCAATATCGACGACAGCCCGATGACCCCGTCCAAGCTGGGCGTGAAGGGCATCCCGACCCTGATGCTGTTCCGCGACGGCCAGCTGTCCTCGCTGAAGGTCGGCGCCATGCCCAAGGGCAAGATCGTCGAATGGCTGGCCGAGAGCGGCATCAAGGCCTCGACCGCCGCCTGAGGCCTGTAACGGTCCACTGAACCCGAACGCCCGGCGGTCCCGCGACCGCCGGGCGTTTTGCTATTTCGGCCAGGTCTCGGAGGCGGCGCCCAGCACCTCGCCGGCCAGATAGAGCGACCCGCAGATCACGATCCGTCCGGCGCCGAGCCTGAGCGCCCGGTCCAGCGCCGCCTCCACCGAGGGCGCGGCCTGTGCACCCAACCCGTGCCCGCGAGAGACCGCCGCCAGGGCTTCTGGATCCGCCGCCGCCCCCTCGAAGCCGACGGTGAAGACGTGGGCGCCAGAGTCTTTCAAGGCCTCGAAGAAGCCTGCGGAATCCTTGTTGGCCAGCATGCCGACGATCAGGGCCAGCGGCATCGGCGCCCGGGCCTCGCGCACCGCGATGGCCGCGGCCAGGGCCCTGGCGGCATGGGGATTGTGCCCGCCGTCCAGCCAGAGTTCGGCGCCCGCGGCGCGGGCCTTTTCGCCATAGGGGCCGGTAGCGAGCCTCTGCAACCGTGCGGGCCAGGCAGCCGTGCTCAGGCCCTCGGCGATGGCGGCCTCGGGCAGGTCGAGCTCCAGGGCGGCGGCCACGGCCAGACCCGCATTGTCGATCTGGTGCCCGCCGACCAGGGTCGGGGCCGGCAGGTCGAGGAACCGTTCCTGATCCTGATAGACCATACCGCCGCGCTCGCCCCAGGCGTCGAAATCCACCCCCATGACGGTCAGGGGAGAGGGCTGTCCGCGTACGGACGATCCGGCGACGGCCTCGATCACCGCCATGGCCTCTTCCGACTGGCGGGCGACGATGCCGCGCGCCCCGGCCTTGAGGATCCCGGCCTTCTCCGCGGCGATGCCGGCGATTGAGGTCCCGAGGAACTCGGCATGGTCCAGATCGACGGGAGTGATCACGCTCAGCAGCGGGCGTTCGATGACATTGGTGGCGTCCAGGGTCCCGCCCAGCCCGACCTCGATGACCGCCAGATCCGCCGGGGTCTCGGCCATGGCGACGAAGGCCGCGGCCGTGGTGCTTTCGAACACCGTCGCCTCGACCCCGCGAACGGCTTCGATGCGGTCGAGGATGGGATTGAGCTGTTCGTCCTCGATCAGCTTGCCGGCGAGGCGGATGCGCTCATTGAAACGGACGAGATGGGGAGAGGTGTAGGCGTGGACCCGGAGACCCGCCGCCTCGGCCATGGCGCGGATGAAGGCCACCGTCGAGCCCTTGCCGTTGGTGCCGGCGACGTGGACGACGGGGGGCAGGCGAAGCTGGGGATTGCCGAGGACCGCGCACAGGGTCCGCATCCGGTCCAGCGACAGATCGATCTTCTGCGGGTGGCGCTGACGCAGGCGTTCGGAAATCGGGTCCATGGCCGCACCCTAGCGCAGTCGCGCCCGGGTCGCCCACGCCTGAGGCGAGGATTTAGCCCAGGATGAGCTTGAAAACGCCGACCCAGACGGCGACGGAGCCGAGCACGGCCGCGCTGAAGGCGATCAGGGGCGAGGTCAGGGCGATGCGCGGACGACGCTTCGCCACGACCGCCGGAGCGGCCTTGAACCCGATATGCAGTTTTTCGGCGGATGCCCGCATCAGACAGAACTCCCCAACACGAGGTCATCCTGCGGTCACGACATTGAGATATTCGTAAAGGGCGTGGTTAAGCTGAAGCCGTCCCGGCGTTAACCTTTCGAGGCCTCCGGAACCTGTCGCGCGCGCATTCCAAAAATGGGATAGCAAGGCTGAAAACGCGTGTTTTTTCAGTAGCTTTGGCATTGACGAACTGTGCCCCAATTGTAACATACCCTCGTTCTTTTCGCCGCCCGCGGGATTCGTCTTGCACTGCACCATTGGGCGCCGCTTAACATGTCGGTAACTGGTTTTGGCGCGTGAGAGGTAGCGAGGGGCATGTTCGACACTGTGTCGTCCGATCTGCGTCCGATCTCCCGTCCGGCTCCCTCCGCGCCGGGCGTCACACCCGTCATCACCGCACGCCGCCGTCTTTCGATGGTGCTCAAGCGGTTGTTCGACATCTTCTGCGCCCTGTCGGCCCTGATCGTCCTGGCGCCGGCCCTGATCGCCATCGCCGTCGCGGTCGCCCTGGAATCGCCGGGGCCGGTCCTGTTCCGCCAGCGTCGCACCGGTCAGGGCGGCAAGGTGTTCCGGATCATGAAGTTCCGCACCATGACGGTGACCGAGGACGGCGACGTCATCAGACACGCCAGCAAGAACGACAAGCGCGTGACCCGGATCGGCGGCTTCCTGCGCGAGACCAGCCTCGACGAACTGCCGCAGCTGTTCAACATCGTGCTCGGCGACATGTCGGTGGTGGGCCCGCGTCCGCACGCCTTGGCCCACGACGCCCACTACGGCGCCCTGCTGCCGCGCTATGCCGACCGTTTCGCCGTACGCCCCGGCCTGACCGGCTTCGCCCAGGTCCAGGGCCTGCGCGGCGAGATCCATGATCTGGACTGCATGGCCCGCCGTATCGACGCCGACTGCCACTACGCCGCCAGCTGGTCCTTCCGCAGCGACCTGATGCTGATCCTGCGCACCGTTCCCATGCTGGTGAAGCGCGTCAACGCCTACTGAGGCGCTCCGTCGGCCAGGTCCGGCGTTGATTTTTCCACCTTCCGCCTAACAGCCAAGTTGAACGGCCCGGCGCGTCTTCCCAATTGAACGTCTCCCTTCCGGAGACCTCCCATGACAAGCGATACCCCCGTCTGGTTCATCACCGGCTGTTCGACCGGCTTCGGCCGCGAACTGGCCGTCGCCCTGATCGAAAGGGGCTATCGGGTCGTCGCCACCGCCCGCAACCCGGATGATCTGACCGATCTGGCCACGACCGGCGGCGATAATGTCCTGACCTTGAAGCTGGACGTCACCGACGCCGGCCAGGCCGAGGCGGCGGTGAAGGCCGCCCAGGACCGTTTCGGCCGCATCGACGTCCTCGTGAACAATGCCGGCATCGGCTATTTCGCCGCCATCGAGGAGGCGGAAGAGACCGAGGTCCGCCGCATGTTCGAGATCAATGTCTGGGGCCTGATCCGCATGACCCAGCTGGTCCTGCCGGGCATGCGGGCGCAGCGCTCGGGCACGGTGGTCAACATCTCCTCCATGGGCGGGCTGCGCGGCTTCCCGGCGGTCGGCCACTACAACGGCACCAAGTTCGCGGTCGAAGGCCTGTCCGAAGCCCTGTCGGCCGAGGTCGCGCCCCTGGGCATCAAGGTCCTGATCGTCGAGCCCTCGGGCTTCCGCACCGACTGGGCCGGTCGCTCGGCCAATGAATCCAGCATCACCATTGACGACTATGCCGAGACCGCCGGCGCCCGTCGCGCCGCCATCCGCGGCTATTCCGGCGCCCAGCCGGGCGATCCGAAACGCGCCGTCGCCGCCATCATCCAGGCCGTCGAGGCCGAGACCCCGCCGTTGCGCCTGCTTCTGGGCAAGACCGCCCTCGCCATGGGCCGCCAGAAGATCCAGATGATGAAGAAGGATTTCGACGCCTGGGCCGAGGTCACCGAGGGCGCCGACTTCCCCCAGGGCGAGGGCTGAGCCCACCCGGCGCTCCGGACAAGACCACCTCCGCCCGGCGCTCCGGGCAAGACCTGACATGGGAACCGCCGACGCTCCCGTTCGCTCCTGTCGCTCAACCCACGCACGGCGGCAGGAGCGGACCATGAGCATTCTCGGCAAGATTCTGGGCGGCATCTTCCACAAGAAGGAAGCGCCGCCGCCCGCGGCCGCGCCGGTTCCCGGACAGGTCGCCGCGCCGACCTCGACCCCGCCCCCTTCGGCGGTCCCGCCGATCGACGCATCGGCCGCCACCGCGCCCCAGCCCCAGCCCGTCGACGTCGCCGGCATCCTCGACTTCAAGAACAGCGTGCGCGACGAAAAGCTGAACTGGCGCACCTCGATCGTCGACCTGATGAAGCTGCTGGGCATGGAAAGCTCCCTGGCCGAACGCAAGGAACTGGCCGACGAGCTCGGCTACACGGGCGACAAGTCGGATTCCGCCAGCATGAACATCTGGCTGCACAAACAGGTCATCCAGAAGATCGTGGACAACGGCGGCCAGCTGCCGAGGGACATGACTTCATAATAGGGGCGCTAACGCTCGCGCCGCGGGCGCTCGCTGCTTGAGCGCGATGCGGCGCGGATGGTCGAGCGTGTTCTGAGTCGCTCCATGGGGGCGTTCGCGGTAGGTTCGTCTCATGAGCGATGTCGACCTTGATTCCGGTCCCCCTTGGGAAGAGGACCTGCCCGAGCGGGATGAGAACACCGACGACATGTTCGGCGCGCCTGCGCCTGCGCCGGCGCCCGCTTCTGCGCCGACGCCTGCGCCTACGCCCGTTCCGGTCTCCACGCCCGCGCCCGTCGAAGGCGAGGGTGAGGCCTATACGGTTCTGGCCCGCAAATACCGGCCGCGCACCTTCGAGGACCTGATCGGCCAGGAGGCCATGGTCCGCACCCTGACCAACGCCTTCGCCACGGGGCGGATCGCCCACGCCTTCATGCTGACCGGCGTCCGGGGGGTGGGCAAGACCACCACCGCCCGCCTGCTGGCCCGGGCCTTGAACAACCAGACCGACGTCATCGACAAACCCTCGCTGGAGCTCAGCGCCGGCGGCGTCCACGACGCCGCCATCATGGCCGGCCAGCATATGGACGTCATGGAGATGGACGCGGCGTCCCACACCGGTGTCAACGACATCCGCGACATCCTGGAGAGCGTCCGCTACGGCCCGGTCGAGGCCCGCTACAAGGTCTATGTGCTCGACGAGGTGCACATGCTGTCGAACCAGGCCTTCAACGCCCTTCTGAAGACCCTGGAAGAGCCGCCGCCCCACGCCAAATTCATCTTCGCCACCACCGAGATCCGCAAGGTGCCGGTGACCATCCTCAGCCGCTGCCAGCGCTTCGACCTGCGCCGCGTCGAGCCCGAGGTGCTGGTCGAGCATCTGGGCCGGATCGCGGCCAAGGAAGGGATGAAGGTCGAGGACGACGCCCTGGCCCTGATCGCCCGCGCCGCCGAGGGCTCGGTCCGCGACGGCCTCAGCCTGCTGGATCAGGCGCTCGTTCAGGGCGAGCGCGGCGAGACGGTCAAGACCGAGATTGTGCGCGACATGCTGGGTCTGGCCGACCGGTCCCAGACGATCGCCCTGTTCGAACAGATCATGGGCGGCCGTACGCCCGAGGCGCTGGAGACCTTCCGGACCCTCTATGGCTACGGCGCCGACCCGATTCAGGTGACCAACGACCTGCTCGAGCATTGCCACGCCGCCTCGGTGGCCAAGATGCTGGGCCCGAACGCCACGCGCCTGCCCGCCGATCAGGCCAAGACGCTCGCGGCCCTGGGCGCCGCCATCTCGGCCGGGACCCTGTCGCGGACCTGGCAGATGCTGCTGAAGGGCCTGGAGGAGGTCCGTCGCGCCCCGAGCCCGGCGGATGCGGTCGAGATGATCATCGTCCGTCTGGCCTATGCCGCCGACCTGCCGGCGCCCGAGGACGCGCTGAAGAAGCTGCAGAACGGCGAACCGCTGGGGGGCGGCGCCGGTGGCGGCGGCGCTCCGCGTGGCGGCGGGGGAGGCGGCGCCTCGGCTGCGCTCGCTCCTCGTCCAGCGGCTCCGCCCGCCCTGCCGGATCCCCAGACCTTCGAGGCCACGGTCGCCCTGATCGGCCAGAGGCGCGAGATCGGGCTGCAGCTGGACGTTCAGCGCTATGTGAAGCCGGTGTCGTTCAAGCCCGGCGCCATCGTCTATGAAAGCGTAGAGGGCGCGCCGCTCGATCTGGCCCGGCGTCTGGCCTCGCGCCTGCGCGAATGGACCGGCCGCACCTGGCTGATCGCGGCCAATGGTCAGGGCGGCGGCGAGACCCTGATCGAACAGGAGAAGCGCGGCCGGGCCGAACTGCGCGCCGAGGTCGAGGCCGACCCCTTCGTCGCCTCCATCATGGCCGCCTTCCCGGGGACGGTCATCGCCAGCATTGTCGAGGCCCCCAAGGTCGCCCTGCCGTCGATTCCGGATGAGGCCGGCGACGAGGATGACGACGACTGACGCCTGAAACGACAAGGGCGGCGAGGCCGAAGCCCCGCCGCCCTGAAGCGTCAGCTATGCGAGGTGCTCAGAGGATCTTCGCGGCCGTGTCGAAGTCGAGGCGCGGCGAGCGCGGGAACAGGTTCTCGTCGGTGCCGTAGCCCAGGTTGATCACGAAGGACGGCACCCAGCTGCTGTCAGCGAGGAACTCGCCCTTCACGCCCGCGGCGTCGAAGCCGATCATCGGGCCGACGTCGAGGCCGAGCGCCCGGGCGGCGATCATGAAATAACCGGCCTGCAGCGAGCTGTTGAGCACGCCCGGTCCCTTGCGGGCCTCGCTGTCGCCGAACCAGTCCTTGGCGCCCGGATTGTGCGGGAACAGCAGGGGCATGTGTTCGTGGAAGTCGTTGTCGAAGGCGACCACGACATTGACCGGCGCCGACAGGGTCTTGGAACGGTTGGCTTCCGACATGAAGGGCGCCAGCCGCGCCTTGGCCTCGGGGGAGGTGATGAACAGGAAGCGCACCGGGGTGCTGTTGGCGGCGGTCGGGCCGAACTTGGTCAGCTCATAGAGCTTGTGCAGCTGTTCGGTCGTGACCGGACGGTCGCTGAAGGCGTTGCGCGTGCGGGCTTCGGTGAACAGCTGGGCGAGCGCGTTATCGTCGAGCGCGGCGTCGCGGGTGGAGGCGTCATAGGCCATTGGAAAGGCGTCCTGTGATCAATAGCAACAAGTGCAGTTGCAAAATAGGCGTCCTTGTCCGCACTGCAAGCAAGGATTTGGCAATTCTGGGTTTCGCTGGGCGAACGCCGCCGATTTGGCAAGAGCGGCGTCTCAGGTTCGTCTCTTCAGGAGGGGCCCTCTGTCGCTGGCGCCGGCTTCGTCCTATCTAGGGGCCATGAAAGACCTCAACGCCCTGATGCAACAGGCTCAAGCGATGCAGCAGAAGCTGCAGGACGCCCAGGCCAAAATGACTGAAACCACCTCGGAAGGCACCTCCGGCGGCGGTCTCGTGATGATCGCCCTCAAGGGGCCCGGCGAGATCACTTCGGTGAAGATCGACGACAGCCTGCTGGTTCCCGGCGAGGGCGAAATCCTCGCCGACCTGATCGTCGCCGCCCACGCCGACGCCAAGCGCAAGCTGGACGAGGTCAATGGCGATTTGATGCGTCAGGCCGCCGGACCCCTGGCCGGAATGAACATCCCCGGCATGCCGAAGCTCTTCTGATTGGCCGCGTCCGCCGGACCCGAGATCGAACGCCTGATCGCGCTCCTGGCCAAGCTGCCGGGGCTGGGTCCGCGCTCGGCCCGACGTGCGGCCCTGCAACTGCTCAAGCGGCGCGAACAGCTGCTGCTGCCCCTTGCCGCCGCCATGGCCGAGACGGCGGAGAAGGTCGTGTCCTGCTCGGTCTGCGGCACGCCGGATACGCGCGATCCCTGCTCGATCTGTTCGGATCCCAACCGCGACAACGGCCTGATCTGCGTGGTCGAGGAGGCCGGCGCCCTGTGGGCCATGGAGCGGTCCGGCGCCTTCCGCGGCAAATACCATGTGCTGGGCGGGCTTCTGTCGGCGCTGGACGGGATCGGCCCCGAGGCCCTGCGCGTCGCCGAACTGGTCGGCCGGGCGAAGGCGGGCAACGAGACAGGGGCCACAACCGAGGGAGGGGGCGTGCGCGAGGTCGTTCTGGCCCTTCCCGCCACCGTCGACGGCCAGACCACGGCCCACTACCTTGCCGAACGGCTGATCGGCAGCGGGGTGGAGGTGACGTCGCTGGCGCGAGGGGTCCCCGTCGGCGGCGACCTTGACTGGCTCGACGACGGCACCATCGTCCAGGCGCTTCGGGCGCGGCGCCCCGCCTGAATCTCCCGAGGGCTTAAGTCTCTCAGGGTCTGCGCCCGATCCTGACGCAGCTATATGTTAGTGCGCATGCATGACCTGCCAAGCGCGCCCTTTCCGATCCGGACTCTCCGGACTCATCGGCCTCTTCGGACACTGTTTTTCGAGCGCCGGGTCCGATCTGGCGACCCCGTCCGACTCCCTCTAAGGAACGGAGCATGAACGCTGTCGTCGCCATTCTCGCTCTCCTCGCCGTCGCTTTCAGCGCCGCCTTCCTGTGGGCCTTCATGGGCTGGCAAAAGGCGAAGGCGGCGCTGGCGACTGCCGAGAGCCGGATCGAGCTGATCGAGGACAGCCGTGTCACCATGGGGGAATTCCTCAAGGCCCAGGCGGCCCAGTCGGCCCAGGCCGTCGCCGACCAGATGGTCACCCGCGCCACCGAGACCTTCCAGGCCCAGGATCGTGTCGCGCGTGAACGGATCGAGGCCCAGCTGAAACCCGTCTCGGAACAGCTGACCAAATTCCATGAGCATGTGACCGCTCTGGAGAAGGCGCGCACCGAGGAGACCGGCGGGCTCAAGGAGCAGCTGTCCCTGCTGATGACCGCCTCGACCGCCACCCGCGACGAGGCCCGGCGCCTGACCGAGGCCCTGCGCGGCAACACCGGCCGGCGCGGCCGCTGGGGCGAACAGACCTGCCGCAACGTGCTGGAGGCCGCCGGAATGGCCGGCCGGTTCGATTTCACCGAACAGACCTCCGAGATGAATGACGAGGGCCGGCAATCGCGCCCCGACTTCATCGTCAAACTGCCGGGCGGCGGCATGTTCGTCATCGACGCAAAGGTGTCCCTGGCCTTCGCCGATGCGGCTGACGGCGACGAGGAGGCCCAGGCCCGCGCCGCGTCGCTCCGCACCGCCGCCAGCATGAAGACCCACGTCCGCCAGCTGTCGTCCAAAGCCTATCAGGACCAGTTCAAGCCCAGCCCCGACTTCGTGGCCATGTTCGTGCCCGGCGACGCCTTCCTGTCGGCGGCGCTGGATCATGAGCCGGACCTGATGACCCAGGCGATGGAATCGCGCGTGGTCATCGTCACCCCGACCACCCTCTTCGCCCTGTGCAAGGCCGTGGCCTACGGCTGGCGGGCGGAGGAGCAGTCGCGCAACGCCGACGAGGTCGCCCGTCTGGGCAAGGAGCTCTACAAACGCCTCTCGGCCATGGGCGGTCACGCCGCCTCCGTCGGCAAGGCGCTGGACGCCGCCGTCGGCCGCTACAACCAGTTCGTCGGCTCGCTGGAAAGCCAGGTCATGGTTCAGGCCCGCCGATTCGAGGACCTGCAGGTCGATCACGAAGGCAAGGATCTCCCCGAGCTGACCGCCATCGACCAGTCGCCGCGCGGCATCAGCCGCCCCGAACTGATCGCCTCCGACGAGGACCGCAAGCTGATCTGAGCCGCAATGACAAGGTCGCTTGACTCCTTACGGCGACGCTGTAAAACACCCTTGTCACAAAGACCGGGGTGCTTGTCATGTCAACAGAAGGCCGGGTGTCGAAACATCCCTTGTCGCGCTACGGTCGGGTCATGGGCGCCTGCGCTCTCGCCGGCGGCGTCGCCGGAGCGGGCTCGGCCATCGTCGGCCTGACCACGCCGGACGGAAGCTGGCTCGGCGCCGCCTTGGTCGCGGGCGTCGTGGCCATCGCCATGGGCATTGGTCTCTGGGCCAGCCTCAAGTGGTGGCAAGGCCTCGATGAGGCGGCGCAGGAGGCGCACAAATGGGCCTGGTGGTGGGGCTCCACAGTCGGTCTGGCCGTCGCGGGCGTCCTGTTCCTGACCCTGCTCTACGGCACGGGGCCGCAAGGGCAGGCCTCGGTCAAGGCCGGACTGATGATCGGCGCCGCCGTCGTTGTGGGCTGTCAGGTCGTCGGCTATGGCGTCGCCTGGGCCTTCTGGTGGCTGAAGCGGCGGTGACCCGATGAACAACCGTCTCAAGGTCCTGCGCGCCGAGCGGAACTGGAGCCAGGCCGATCTGGCCGAGCAGCTCGGTGTCTCGCGCCAGACCGTCAATGCGCTGGAGACGGGCCGCTACGACCCCTCCCTGCCGCTCGCCTTCAAGATCGCCCGGGTCTTCGCCCAGCCCATCGAATCCATCTTTTCGGAGTGAGACCATGAACAGCTCGCCCCCCACTTCCCGCTGGCCCACTCAACGCTCACCCGCGGTCCGTATCGCCGGTTTCCTCGTCCTCGGCCTGATCGGCGGCGCCGCCGGCCTCGGCATTGCTACCCTGAGCAAGCAGCTGAACACCGGCTGGGAGGACACCCTGGCCCTCGGCGCCGGGGCCGCGCCCCTGGTCATGGCCGCGATCATCGCCCTGGGCCTGATCACCAAACGCGGCGCCGAGGTCATGAAGGGCTGCGGCGGGCTGCAGGTCCTGGTCATGCTGCTGGCCGGGGCGATGATGCTCCTGCCCATGGTCGGCGCCCGCATCGCCGCGCCGGAACTGGTCATGGCGGCGCTGGCCGTCATGCTGGTGGTCCAGGCCGGCGCCAACCTCCTGCTCTGGCGCCGCGCCGACGAGATGTTGCGCCGGATCATGGCTGAAACCGCGACCCTGGCCTTCTGGACCCTGCAGTCGGCCCTGTTCCTCTATGCCGCCGCCGAACGGCTCGGCCTGATTCAGGGCCTGACCGCCTGGGGCATGATGGGCATCCTGATGGGCGTCTATTTCGTCGCCTCGGCCATCGCCGCCGCCCGCCGCGGCATTCACTGACCCTTCCGCCATCGTCCTGCCCGAACCGACCCCAAGGATAAGCCATGACCCTTCGCCAACCGCCGAAAGCCGCCCCGGTCGCCCGACTGGCGAAGCTGGCCGCCGGAACCGCTCTCGGCCTCGCCCTGGTTGCCGCCTTGCTCGCGCCCTGGGTCGGCAAGGCCCATGCCGAAGCCCCGGTCGCGCCGGTAGCGGTCGCCGCCGAGCCCGCGTCCAGCGCGGGCCCCGCCCTCTGGGTCGTCAAGGACGCGGATTCGACCATCTATCTGTTCGGCACGGTCCACGTTCTGCGCCCCAATACCCAGTGGGAATCGCCGGCGGTGACGGCGGCCTTCAACAGCGCCTCGGACATCTGGTTCGAGATTTCCAACCCCGACGACGTCGCCGCGATCGTTCCGCTGATCCAGCAGTACGGCGTCTCGCCCGCCACCCCCCTGTCCAGCCGGTTGACGGCCGAGGAGTTCAAACAGCTGGACTCCGCCGCCCGGGTGCTCGGCGTCTCCGGCGCCCAGATGGATATCTTCCGACCCTGGTACGCCGGCCTGACCCTGTCGCTCGCCCCGCTCAAGAAGGCCGGCTACGATCCCGCCTCGGGCGTTGAACTGACGCTCAAGGCCCGGGCCGAAGCGGAGGGCAAGCCGATCCACGGCTTCGAGACCATCGAGAAACAGGTGCTGCTCCTCGCCAACCTGCCTGAGGACATCCAGCTGGAGTTCCTGCGCTCGACGCTGAAGGACTATGACGACGCGTCGACCGAGCTGGACGCCATGGTCGACGCCTGGTCCTCGGGCGATGTGGCGCGGCTCAACAGCGTCACCAACCAGGACATGAAGGTCGAGGCCCCGGATATCTACAAGGCGCTTCTGACCGACAGGAACGTGGGTTTCGCCGACCAGATCCAGACGCTGCTGGCCGGTTCAGGCACGGCCTTCGTGGCGGTGGGCGCGGCGCACCTTGCTGGCGACGACAGTGTTCAGGCCATGCTGGAAGCGCGGGGCATCGAGGTCGAGCGGGAGTAGGTCGCCGGGCTCAGAACCAGATGTCGAACCGATGCAGGATGGCGTTGGCGACAGCGATGATGATCAGCCAGCCGGCGATGGACACCGGCATGGCGAACACCATCCCTCTCGCCGCGCGACCGTCCATGCTGTTCGCCTCCCCTTGCCGGTGGGTCCCGGTGCGCCGGTTGGTTCCGACATGTAAGGCATAGCTTGGACGCGCCTGCAGCGCTTCCTAACTTTGGTGCGGGTCACGCGAACACGGTTCGTGATCGGCCGCCCGGTTGACCCGCCGCTGAAATCCGGGAACGGTCGGCCGTCCTGCCGGCCTTTGTCAGGGACGATCCGAGGATTGCCCGATGCCAGAGACTGAACCCCCGCCCGAACCCGAGACCGACACTCGCTACGCCCAGAGGTTTCCGGTGCTGGAGCCGGCCGCCGTCGAGACGGCGCGGCGGTTCATCAGCGATCAGCCCCGGCGGTTCGCGCCCGGTGAGATCGTGTTCGCGCTGGGGGAGATGGGCAGTCCCGTCTGGTTGGTGCTGGAAGGGGCGATCGACGTGGTGCGCCGCGACGGTCTCGGACACGAGCAGGCGGTCGTGTCCCACCGCCCGGGCCAGTTCTCGGGCGAGGTCAGCCAGCTGGCAGGCCGCGCGTCTCTGGCCGAGGGCCGGGCCGGCCCCGAAGGCTGCACCGCCGCTCCCATCGACGCGGCCCATCTGCGCGCCCTGATGATCGGCTCGGCCGAGGTGGGGGAGGTCGTCATGCGCGCGCTGATCCTGCGTCGCGTCGGCCTGATCGAGAGCGGAGCTGCGGGTTCGATCCTGGTCGGCCATCCCGGCGACGCGAATCTTCGGAGCCTGCAGGGCTTCCTGACCCGCAACGGCTATCCCAACACCCTGCTGGACGCCGACAGCGACGCCGAGGGTCGGGCGGTGGTCGAGCGTCTGGGCGTCCAGCCGGACGAACTGCCGCTGATGGTCTGTCCCAACGGCACGGTGCTGAAGCGCCCGACCGAGGCCGAGGCCGCCCTCTGCCTGGGCATGACGCCGGAGCTGGATCCGGACACGGTCTATGACGTCACCGTGGTCGGGGCGGGCCCGGCCGGTCTGGCGACGGCCGTCTATGCCGCCTCGGAGGGGCTGTCGGTCCTGGTGCTGGACCAGCGCGCCATCGGCGGGCAGGCGGGGGCCTCGTCGCGGATCGAGAACTACCTCGGCTTCCCGACGGGCATCTCGGGTCAGGCGCTTGCCGGCCGCGCCTATAACCAGGCCCTGAAGTTCGGCGCCGAACTGGCCATTCCGATGGAGGTGGCGCGGCTGGACTGCGCGGCCGAGGGCGCGGGCCTGCCGCACCGACTGGAACTGACCAGTGGGGAGACCGTCCAGACCCGCGCCGTGGTCGTGGCCTCCGGCGCGCGCTACCGCCGCCCCGGGATCGAGAACCTCAGTCCGTTCGAAGGCTCGGGGGTCTCCTACTGGGCCTCGCCGGTCGAGGCGCGGCTGTGCGCGGGCGAAGAGGTCGCCCTTGTTGGCGGCGGCAACTCCGCCGGTCAGGCCGTGGTCTTCCTGGCCTCGAAGGTGAAGGCGCTCAACCTCGTGGTGCGCGGGCCGGGACTGGAGGCCTCGATGTCGAAATACCTGATCGACCGGATCGCCGCCTTGCCCAATGTCCGCATCCACACCCACACCGAGATCACGGCCCTGGAGGGGGACGGCGACACCGGCCTGACCGGGGCGGTCTTCCGCGACCGGCGCTCGGGCGAGACCCACCTCTGCCCCATGCGGCACCTGTTCCTGTTCGTCGGCGCTGATCCGAACGCCGACTGGCTGGCGCAGTGCGTGGCCTTGGACGACAAGGGCTTCGTCGAGACGGGCCGGTCGTCCCTGTCGCTGCAGACCGACAGCCCGGGCATCTTCGCCATCGGCGACGTCCGGGCCGGCTCGACCAAGCGGGTCGCTGCTGCGGTGGGCGAGGGCGCGGCCGTGGTCAGCCAGATCCACCAGTATCTGGCGTCGCTTGAGGCTTGATCTGAAAGGAAGCTGGAGCGGGCAGCGGGAATCGAACCCGCACGAAAAGCTTGGGAAGCTTTCAGGCTACCACTACATCATGCCCGCGGAAGCGAGGCGCAAACTAGCGATTACGACGGCGGGCTCAAGCCCTGATCGGCATCAGTAGGCGAAGTCGCGGTAGATGCGGCTGACGTCGCCCTGCCATTCGCCGTGATACAGGGCCAGGAGGCGGTCGGCGGGGGTAAGCCCAGAGTCCGCGATCTCTTCCAGCTCGGCCAGGTAGCCGCGCTCATCGACCATGCCGCCGGACAGTTTGTTGCGGGCCTTGAGGCCGGCGGAGGCGATTGCGACCATGTCGACCGCTATGTCGCGCACCGAGCGGCCGGCGACCTCGGCCTTGAGGCCCAGGCGGGTCACGTCGCGGCGCAGGCGTTCGTGGTCGGCGATGTCCCAGTCCTTGCACAGATCCCAGGCGGCGGCGAGCGAGGGGGCGTCGTAGAAGATGCCCGTCCACAAGGCAGGGAGAGCGCAGATGCGGCTCCACGGCCCGCCGTCGGCGCCGCGCATCTCGAGATAGGACTTCAGCCGCACCTCGGGGAAGAGGGTGGTCAGGTGGTCGTTCCAGTCCTTGATCGTCGGCAGCTCGCCGGGCAGGGCCGGCAGTTCGCCCTTCAGGAAGTCGCGGAACGACTGGCCCGAGGCGTCGATGTACTTCCCGTCGCGCTTGGCGAAATACATCGGGGTGTCGAGCGCATAGTCGGCATAGCGTTCGAAGCCGAAACCGTCCTGGAAGACGAAGTCGATCATTCCGGTGCGGTCGGGATCCGTGTCGGTCCAGACATTGGCGCGCGCCGACAGGAAGCCACTGGGCTTGCCCTCGATAAAGGGCGAACAGGCGAACAGGGCGGTGGCGATGGGCTGCAGCGCCAGGGAGGTGCGGAACTTGGCGACCATGTCGGCTTCGTCGGAGAAGTCGAGATTGGCCTGGATGGTGCAGGTGCGCAGCATCATATCGAGGCCGAGCTTGCCCCTCTTCGGCATATAGGACCGCATGATGTCATAACGGCCCTTGGGCATGACCGGCACGTCCTCGCGGGTCCACATCGGATCGAAACCGGCGCCCAGGAAGCCGAGGTTGATCTGGTCGGCGACCTGTTTGACCTCCATCAGGTGCTGGCCGGTCTCGTTACAGATGTCGTGCATGGTCAGCAGCGGGGCTCCTGACAGTTCGAACTGGCCGCCCGGCTCCAATGACACCGAGGCCGAGAAGCCCTCGGCGTTCTTGCGCTCAAGCGCGATCAGATGGCCGCCTTCCTCGACGGGGCTCCAGCCGAAGCGCTGCAGGCCGGTCAACATGGCGTGGATGCCGCCCGGACCCTCATAGGCCGGACGGCGCAGGGTCGAGCGGTCGAAGCCGAATTTCTCGTGCTCGGCGCCCACGCGCCACTGGTCCTTGGGCTTGGCGCCGTCGGCCATGACGGCGATCAGCTGGTCTTTGGTCAGCGGCTCGGAAGCAGACATGCATATCCCCTCGACGCCGCTGAACGCGCAACGCCTGTCGCGGCTAGATGGGCGGGAATACGGTCCCGCTCAAGGGGGCAGAGCGAGATGGCCGGATATTGATCGGGAAGTGGATTTCGGGGGCGTTGCGGCCCGGCGCCGCTGCTGCTTTGCTCCTGACCCTGGAACGGCATCGGGACGGGACAAGGTCATGGGACGCGAGGCGGTGACGACGGCGACCTATGACGGGCGCACCGATGAGGCGAAGGTCCTGCTGGAGAACCAGGGCGTCATCCTGCGTGCGCCCTTCTCCCTGACCATCCCGCGCGACGGGATCAGCCATCTGGCGGTCGAGGGCGAGGCCCTGACCGGACAGGGGCCGCGCGGGCCGTTCGAACTGATGCTGGGCGCGGTCGAGGCCGGGAAGTGGAAGACGGCGCTGGAGAAGCCCCTGCCGACCCTGGCGGAGAAACTGGGTCTGAAGCCGGACGTCACGGTCTGGACGGCGGGCGATGTCGGCGCGCCGGAGCTGGCGGGTGCTCTGGAAGGCGTCGAGCGCGCCGAAGTCGATGAGGCCACGCTGTTGATCGTTCATGTCGCCAACGAGGCCGGGCTGACCGAGGCCCTCGCCGCCTCGGCGGGATCGGCCGCGCCGGTCTGGGTGATGCACGGCAAAGGCAAGGCGGCGGCCTTCGGCGAGGGGCAGGTTAGGGTCCTGATGCGCGAACGGGGCTTCATCGACACCAAGGCCAGCGCGGTCTCGGACGTCTTGTCTGCGACCCGATACGTGAAACGCTAACGCTCCCAGTCGCCGACGGCGGCCTGCCACAGGGTCATGGCGGCGATGGCGGCGGTGTCGGCGCGCAGGATGCGTGGGCCGAGCGATACCGCTGTGGTGAAGGGCAGGGACCGCAGCCGCTCGCCTTCTTCGGGCGAGAAGCCGCCCTCAGGCCCGATCAATATGGCCCAGGGGCCGGGACCCGCCGCCGTCAGGGCGGGGATGGCCGGGGCGCCGCCGGTCTCGTCGCAGAACATCAGCTTCCGGGCCGGATCCCAGCCGTCGAGAATGGCTTCCAGCTTCATCGGATCATCGACCGGGGGCACGTCCAGCCGTCCGGTCTGTTCGGCCGCCTCCTCGGCGATAGCGTCAAGCCGGTCCAAGCGCACCCTGTCGACGTTTGTGCGCCGCGTGACGGTCAGCCGCACCCGGGCGGCTCCGAGTTCGGCCGCCTTCTCCACGATGGTCTCGACCCGGGCCTTCTTGACCATGGCGACGATCAGTTCGAGGTCGGGCGTGACCGTCTGCGCCCGCGCCCGTTCCTCGCATTTCAGGATGACGCCGCGCTTGTGCGTCTCTGCGACGCTGGCCCGCCACTCGCCGTCGCGGCCGTTGAAGACCAGCAGTTCATCGCCCCGGGACAGGCGCATGACATTGGTCAGATAGCGCGACTGGTCCAGCGTCGGGGCGACGGCGGCGTTGGCGGAGAGGTCGGAGGTGACGTGGAGGCGGATCATGTCGCGCTTATTAGCCGCCTCAGCCGAAGCTCACCACCATGCCGGTGACGAGGATGATGCCGAGAGCGGCCGCGATACTGGTCGTCCAGCCCGTGCCCTTCGAGCGCGACCAGCCGCTGAGGCCGAGGCTGATCAGAAGGGCATAGAGGCCCAGGACGAAACCGATCGACATGACCACCTGGGCGAAGCCAGCGGAGCCGACCCGTCCCGCCGGGCCGTCCGGATGCAGGGCCGCCACCGTGGCGGTCGACCCGACCACGGCGACGATGAAGGCCACCGAGGAGGTGACCGAAAACCCGATGGCCAGCGACCCGGTCCGGCCCTTGACGTTCAGGGCCAGCAGGGTCCCCAGAAACGTCGCCGCGAACCCGCCGAGAAAGGCGCTCAGGCCTCCGGTCTGGGCGGCGATGGCGGAGAGGTACACGGGGGACAGGGGTTCCATGTCGGCAAGCTAGACGGGAAAGGGGAGCCTGATCACCCCCAATTCCGCTCATCCCCGCGAAAGCGGGGACCCAGTAAGAGCTTCAGAACAGCTCTTCGAACAGGTCCCGCCAGCGCGGGTTGGATTTCTCGATAAGTTCGAGTTTCCACACGCGGTACCACTTCTTGATCTGTCGCTCACGCATGAACGCGGCGTGGCGCGTTTCGTGTGGCTCGAACCAGACCAGGGTGGCGCAGCCGTACTTCGCGGTGAAACCGGCGAACCGCTTCTCGCGATGCTGCACGGTGCGCTTGATCAGGGCGTCGGTGGACCCGGTATAGAGGGTTCCGTTCCGCTGGCTGGCGACGATGTAGGTGTAGAACGCCACAGCCCGCCTCCCAAAGAACTGGGTCCCCGCTTTCGCGGGGATGAGCGGAATTTAAATCATCAGCTGTAGGCGCTTGCAGCCTTAAAGAGAGCGCGCGATCAGCACCTTCATGATCTCGTTGGTGCCGCCGTAGATGCGCTGGACGCGGGCGTCCTTGTAGAGCTGGGCGATCGGATATTCGTTCATATAGCCGTAGCCGCCGTGGAGCTGGAGCATCTCGTCGATGACCTCGCCCTGGATGTCGGTGACCCAGTATTTGGCCATGGAGGCCGTCGTGGCGTCGAGCTGGCCCTTGAGGTGCAGGCCGATGCAGTGGTCGACGAAGACCCGGGCCACAGTCAGCTTGGTCTTGACCTCGGCCAGTTTGAACTGGGTGTTCTGGAACTCCAGGATCGACTTGCCGAAGGCCTTGCGCTGTTTGACGTATTCCAGGGTCTGTTCGAGGCCGCGCTCGGCCGCAGCGACGCCCTGGACGGCGATGTTCAGGCGCTCCTGCGGCAGCTGCTGCATCAGCTGGATGAAGCCCTGCCCTTCGACGCCGCCGATGATGTTGTCGGCCGGGACCTTGACGTCGTTGAAGAAGAGCTCGGAGGTGTCGTTGCCCTCCATGCCGATCTTGTGGAGGTTACGGCCGCGTTCGAACCCTTCGGCGCCGTCGGTTTCGACGACGATCAGCGAGGTGCCCTTCGAGCCCTGCGACGGGTCGGTCTTGGCCACGACGATGATCAGATTGGCCAGCTGGCCGTTGGTGATGAAGGTCTTGGAGCCGTTCACGACATAGCCGTTGCCGGACTTGATCGCGGTGGTCTTGACGCCTTGCAGGTCGGAGCCGGCGCCCGGCTCGGTCATGGCGATGGCGCCGACCAGTTCGCCGGTCTGCAGGCGTGGCAGCCAGCGCGCCTTCTGCTCCTCGGTGCCGTAGTGCCAGATGTAGGGGGCGACGATGGCGTTGTGCAGCGAGATGCCGAAATGGTCGGCGCCCTTCCAGCCCAGCTGACGCATCAGCACGACCTCATGGCGATAGTCGCCGCCGAAGCCGCCGTCTTCCTCGGGCATCGACAGGCCCAGCAGGCCTGCGTCCCCGGCATCGTTCCACAGCTGGCGCGGCACGCTGGAGTTGGCGATCCATTCCTGGACCTTCTCCGGCGGCGCATGGTCGTCGATCCACTTGCCGACGCTGTCGGAGAAGAGGGTGATCTCCTCTTCCAGCATGAAGTCGGGGGAGGGGGTGGTGATGACGTTCATGGCGTTTCCAGCGGGCAAGGCCCCGGTCACTGTCGCCAGAGCTCGATAATATGATTGAGGCGACCCCGGCCTGCGCCGGGATCGCCTCGGGATCAGTTACGCACTCAGATCAGAACGCTTCGGCCGGCATGGCCATCAGGACGTCGGCACCGGTCTTCATCTTGGTCAGATGGGCGGCGGCGTCGGGCAGGATGCGCTCGACGAAGTAGCGGCCGGTCTGCAGCTTGGTGACATAGAACGGGTCGGCGTCGCCGGCGTCGATCTTCGCCTGGGCGGCCTTGGCCATCTGGGCCCAGAGGAAGGCCAGGGCGGTGATGCCGAACAGGTTCAGATAGTCGGTCGAGGCGGCGGCGGCGTTGTCCGGATTGGCTAGGCCGTTCTGCATCAGCCACATGGTGCCGTCCTGCAGCTTGGCCTTGGCGTCGGCCAGGCCGTCGACGAAGGGCTTCACCGGACCTTCAGCGCCGTTCTCGGCGACGAAGGCGTCGATGTCGCCGAACCAGCTCATGATGGCGCGACCGCCCTGCGAGGGCAGCTTGCGGCCCACCAGATCCAGAGCCTGAATGCCGTTGGTGCCTTCATAGATCATGGTGATCCGCGCATCGCGCAGATACTGGCTGGCCGTGAACTCCTCGGTGTAGCCCGAGCCGCCGTGGACCTGCATCGACAGGGAGGCGACGTGGAAGCCCTTGTCGGTCAGATAGGCTTTCAGCACCGGGGTCAGCAGACCCATATAGTCCCTGGCCTTCTGGGCGGTGGCTTCGTCGGCGGACTCCTGCAGGTCGGCTTGCAGCGCGGTCCACAGGATGAAGGCCTGGCCGCCTTCGACGAAGGCGCGGGCTTCCAGCAACATGCGGCGCACGTCGGGGTGGACCATGATCGAGTCGGCCGGGCCGTTCGGGTTCTGCGGGCCGGTCAGGGCGCGGCCCTGCAGGCGGTCCTTGGCGAAGGCCACCGCGCCCTGATAGGCGGCGGCGCCGATGGCCAGACCCTGCAGGCCGGTGCCGAGGCGGGCCTCGTTCATGACCACGAACATGTTGTTCATGCCGCGGCCTTCCTCGCCGATCAGCCAGCCGGTCGCCTCGTCATAGTCCATGACGCAGGTGGCGTTGCCGTGGATGCCCATCTTGTGCTCGAGGCCGCCGCAGCGGACGCCGTTGCGCTCGCCCAGCGAGCCGTCGTCGTTGACGAGGATCTTGGGCACCAGGAAGAGCGACAGGCCCTTGATCCCGGCCGGAGCGCCTTCGACGCGGGCCAGGACCGTGTGGATGATGTTGTCGGCGAAGTCGTGCTCGCCGGCCGAGATCCAGATCTTCTGGCCGGTGATCTTGTAGGTGCCGTCGCCCTGCGGCACGGCCTTGGTGCGCACCATGCCCAGGTCGGTGCCGCACTGGGGCTCCGTCAGATTCATCGTGCCGCCCCACTCGCCGGTGGTCATCTTGGGCAGGTATTTGGCCTTCAGCTCTTCCGAGGCGTTGGCGTGGATGCCCGCGTGGGCGCCGGCCGTCAGGCCCGGATACATCGAGAAGGCAGCCGAGGCGCCGGCGGTGAACTGGCCGAAGGCCATGCCGACGACGGCGGGCATGCCCTGGCCGCCATAGGCCGGATCAGCCGACAGGGCGGGCCAGCCGGCCTCGACCATGGCCTTATAGGCTTCCTTCCAGCCTTTCGGCCCGGTGACGACGCCGTCGTTCCAGTGGCAGCCTTCCTTGTCGCCCGGGTTGTTGATCGGGGCGATGACCTCTTCAGCGAACTTGCCGCCTTCCTCGAGGATCTGCTGAACCAGGTCCGAGGAGATGTCCTCGAAACCGTTCTGGTTCGTATAGCGATCGATCTCCAGGACCTCGTTCAGGATGAACATGAGGTCGCGGACGGGCGCCTTGTAGGCCATGGATTACACTCTTGCTTTGAAGGGGTGACGCGCGGGGTGGCCCGCGAAGTCGGAGTGGTGGTGGTCGTGGTCGATCCGCGCCGAGACGATGGACTCGTACTCCTCGGCGCCCGGCAGAAGGTCGGGGCGGATGTTCTTCAGCCGCTCTTCCATGGCCGCACAGGCGGCCTCGGCCATTTCGATGGCGCCGTCCAGGTCCTCGCGCTGCTGCTTCAGGGCCTCGATCTGGGCCCGGTGGCGACGCAGGGCGATGGCCATCTGATGGATGTTGCCGTCGTTGCGGTCGTACAGATCCAGCATGTCCTGGATCTCCTGCAGGGTGAAGCCGATGCGGCGTCCCCTCAGGATCAGCTTGAGCCGGGCGCGGTCGCGGGCGTCATAGACGCGGGTCTGGCCCTTGCGCGCGGGGGTCAGCAGCCCCTTGTCTTCATAGAAGCGCAAGGCGCGCGCCGTGGCCCCGAACTCGCGGCACAGCTGGCGAATGGAATAGGTGCGATGATCGTCGGCGGTCGACATGGGAAGCGTCATAACTTGACGCGCACGTAAAGGGAAGGTTTTTCGCAGCGATGGCGCGAAAGCACGTCAACGATGACCATCTCTCCTTTGCAGGCGTATCAAAACGCGATCTGCCGCAGAAGACCTGCGTCTCCTGCGGCAAACCGTTCGTCTGGCGCCGGAAGTGGGCGCGCGATTGGGATCAGGTGAAATTCTGCTCGGACCGTTGCCGGTCCGCAGGCGTCAGCGGGCGCGGCGACCCAGCAGAACCGGGATCGTGATCGCCAGCAGGAAGACATTGACCAGGGCCAGGCTGATATCCATGCCCCAGGCGTGGACACCCAGCATGACGGTCTCCAGCGTGACCAGACCCGCGGCGGCGACCATCAGGATCGGGCGGCCGATGGTCCAGGAGGCGAGGGGCGCGAGGACGCCGAGGGCCAGGACGATCTCGGCGATGCCTAGGCCGCGCACGAAGCTTTCGCTGACCAGGGCCGGCCAGTTCATCAGGGCGACCAGATTGGCCATCGGCTCGGTGATCTTGGCGTAGCCGGCGGCGATGAAGAACATCGCGATCCAGCCCTGCAGGGTCCAGAGCGCGAGGTTGCGATAGGTCGCGGCCGTGCGATCGCGCGCGGTCAGGGGACGGGTGACGGAGGCAGGCGTGAACGTAGCGGCCATAGCGGGACCTGAGGGGGAGAAGAATGGGGGAGGAAACGGAGAGGAAGCGTACAGGGAGGCGTACTGGGTAATCTGCAACAGTTGCGATATCGGATCGCCGCCCCCGTTGCGCAAGGGGTATATGGCGCAGATACCGACAAATGTCATCAGCCGTAGACATCAGCTGATGACTTAGCCGATCAACGTGTGTTTCAGGCGACAGATGGAAGGCCGAAAATCGGTCTCGATCCCGTCGTACGCTTACTGAACAGGCGGCTTCATCGACCCTCTCCGGGGCCGAACCGTGACAGTATGCATAAGGATTCGTAATGTGGGCTTTATGCCGCCGTACGGATCGGCCCTCATACGGAAAGCGCTACGGTTCAGCGAAATCCCAGGCCTGCCGCGCCGTTTCCAGCCGAGCCAGTTTCGTCTCGAAGGCGGTCCAGTTGGCGCCCATGGCGATGTCGGCCCAAAGGGTCTCGACCTCGTCTATCAGCATCTCCTCCGGCTCCCGCGCGGCGAACATCGGATGCTCCAGCCGTTCGGGCCGGTCCGGCTCGTGCTCGAACAGGGCGAAGCGGAAGGCGTCGAAGGCCTCACCCTGATAGACGCCGGCGCGAGGACCCGCGAGCGCCCGGGCCGAGGAGCTGAAGCCGGCGAACCAGTCGAAGAAGAGCGGCTCCCAACGCAACGGACTGCCGGGCGTTTGACCGCCTTCGCGCAGCAACGCCAGGGTGGTGTCGGTCAGCCGCTGATCCGCCGCCTCGCCCAGCGACTTCACCCCCAGCCGCATCAGGAAGGCGGCGCGCAGGTGTCGGATATAGGCGGGGCCGAAGCCGTTCAGCACGTCGGTCAGCGGTCCGGCGTCGGCGACCAGTTTCAGACACCCGGCCAGCTGGGTCAGATTCCAGAACACCGCCTCGGGCTGGCGCGCGAAGGCATAGAGGCCGGTCTGGTCGAAATAGGCGGCGGTGAAGCCTGGCTGATACGAGGGCAGGAAGCGCCAGGGGCCGTAGTCGAAGCTCTCGCCCGTGACGTTCAGATTGTCGGTGTTGAGCACCCCGTGGACGAAGCCCGCCGCGATCCACCGCGCCGTCAGCCGGGCCGAGGCCTCGACGATGGCGGCCAGCAGGCCGGGCGCATCACCCTCGGCGACCTCGGAGTGGTAGAGGGCGCGGACATGCTCGACCAGCTGTTCGATCAGGTCGGCGCGCTGGAAATACGCCGCGCGCTGGAAGGTCCCGAAGCGGACATGGCTGTGCTGCAGCCGGACCAGAACCGCCGAGCGGGTAGGGGAGGGTTCGTCGCCGCGTTCGAGCGCCTCGCCGGTCTCGATCAGGCTCAGGGCCTTGGAGGTCGGGACGCCGAGGCTTTCCAGCATGGTCGCGGCCAGCACCTCGCGCACCCCGCCCTTCAGCGTCAGTCGCCCGTCGCCGGCGCGCGACCAGGGCGTCGTGCCCGAGCCCTTCGTTCCGAGGTCAAGTAACCGGTCGCGGTCGTCGCGCAGCTGTCCCGCCAGAAACCCGCGCCCGTCGCCGAGATCGGGATTGTAGGTGCGGAACTGATGCCCGTGATAGCGCATGGCCAGCGGCCCCGGCTGGCCGGTCAGGGGCTGGAACCGGCCGAAGGCCGCGATCCATTCTGCCTCCGTCAGCCCCTCCAGCCCGACCGAGGTCGCCGCCCGCTGATTGCGATAGCGCAGCCGGGTCTCGGGAAAGTCCGCCGCCCGAACCGGATCGCCGAACTCGGCGCCCAGATCGAAGAAGCGCGGGTCGGGGCGATAGGCGGAGGTCACGGGCATGGGGTGCAGATGGACGCTGGCGGGAACGGACGCAATGGCGAAGCGCCGTCGATATGTCTGGGCGGCGTTCGGCCGGGAAGAGCCTCAATTCTTCAGAAGTATGGGGAAGCACCCGGCGGCCCCTAACATATCGTTTGACAGAAAATAATTTCGATTCCATGTCTTGGCTAAGGAGGCCGTCATGACCGCTGTCATCACCCTGAAGCCGCGCGCCGAGCTGCTCGTCCCTGAGGAGACCGACGCCCAGCGCCGGGTCCGCCTCGGCAGCCGCGTTCTGGTCTGGCTGTTCACCGGCCTGCTGGGCCTGGCGGTCGTCCTCCTCGCGACCGCGCTGGCGACCATGGTCTTCTACAAGGGCGAACTGGTGAGGATCGGCCCCGACAACGCCTATATCGGCGGCGGTCCCGCCAATTCCACCGCCTTCGGGTCGCTGCCGCTGGTTCACCGTCTGGTCTATTGTCTGGTCGGGATCGTGCGCGCCACTCCGATCATCATGCTGTTCTGGAGTGTGAGGACGCTGTTTGGCCTCTACGCTCGCGGGAAGGTCTTCGAACCCGAAAACGGGCGCAGCTTCAGCCAGATCGGCGGGTGGTTGTGCGCCTATGCAGTGTCACCGCTGCTCTGCCATCTGTTCCTCAGCGCGACCGGTTATGAGATCGACAGGAACTGGGCCCATATGGCCAGTTTTCAGGCCTTTATCCTGGGCTTGCTGGTCTTCGTGATCGGTCAGGTCATGCGGGTGGGGCGTGAGATCGAGGAAGATCGAAAGGCCTTCGTCTGATGCCCATCGTGCTTCGTCTCGACGTCGTCCTGGCGCGCCGCAAGGTTCGCTCCAACGTCCTGGCCCGCGCCATCGGCATCACCGAAGCCAATCTGTCCCTGCTCAAGTCCGGCAAGGTCAAGGGCATGAAGTTCGAGACCCTCGCGGCCATCTGCATCTACCTGGACTGCCAGCCGGGCGACATCCTCGAATACCGCCCCGACGACGTCACCGAACATCCGCCCATCGCGTTCAAACGCGCCGGCTGACGGCGCACCAACCCGGAGACATCCCATGAGACTGCTTTCAGCGCCCGTCTGGGCGATCGCGGCCGGCTGCCTGTTGTTCACGGCCTCCGGCGCGGTCGCGGAAACCCGCTTCGCGCCGGTCGAGGGCAGTCAGGTTGCTTATGAAGCCTGCGGCGACGGGCCCAAGACGGTGGTCCTGATCCACGACGGCATCCTGGATTCGTCGGCATGGGACGGGGTGTGGCCGCGCCTGTGCGACGCTTTCACAGTCGTGCGCTACGATCGGCGCGGATATGGCGCATCTCCGGCCGCGACGGCGCCTTATGATCCCGTCGCCGATCTCGCCGCCGTCCTGCAGGCGGCGGGGGTGGCGAACGCCACACTCGTCGGCTCTTCGGCGGGCGGAGGCGTGGCCGTGGAATACGCCCTGGCGCATCCGGATGCGGTAAAGGGGCTGGTGCTGGTCGGTCCGGCCGTGAGCGGGTTCCGTCCGACGGATCACTTCATGCGGCGCACCGCGAACCTGGTAGGCCTGCTGTCACGGGGGCGGTTGGAGGAGGCGGCTCGCGACCCCTACATCCTCACCCCCTCGGCAGAGGCGGCGCGCGCCTTCGTGGTCGCCGATCTGGGCGCGCACCCCGGCAATTTCGGCGCGGGCCGGATGATGCGGAGCGGCGAGGGGGTGCTGGGGCGGCTGAAGGATCTTTCCGCCCCGACCCTGATCGTCACGGGCGAGATCGATATGCCCGACGTTCACGCCCACGCGGGGGCCCTGGAGGCGCTCATTCCCGGCGCTCGACGACTGGTCATGCCGGGTGGCGGACACTTCATCTACCTGGAGCGGCCGGACGCCTTCGTCTCCGTTCTGGAAGATTTTCTCGCCGCGCCGTGATCGGGTCCTGATCACGTAGCGGGTCGATTGGCGCCGCGCTCCGGGAACGTTAGGGTGTCCCCAGACATCAGGCCCGCCGCGCGGGTCAGGCCGGCGTCGCCCCCGCTTCGGTTTTCAGGGGCGGAAGCATCCGGTCCGGCGTCCGTCGATAACCTGGCGCCACGGAACAGACCCCTTTGACCGGAGGCCGCCGTGGCGCGCAGATTCACACTCGATTTCCTCAAGACCGAGACGGCTTCGGGCGCCGCCCTCGGGCTCGCCGCCGTCGCGGCCCTGGTCGTCGCCAACTCGCCCTGGGCGGACGGCTATTTCCACTGGCTGAAGAGCTATCACGTCCTCCAGATCGGTCCGCTGCGGATCGAGGAGACGGTCTCCAACTGGATCAAGGAAGGGCTGATGGCGGTCTTCTTCCTCGTGGTCGGGCTGGAGATCAAATACGAGATCCTGAAGGGAGAACTCAGCGATCCCAGGAAGCTGGCGACGCCGGTAGTGGCCGCGATCGGCGGCATGGTCGCTCCGGCCCTGGTCTATCTGGCCGTCGCCGGGGTTCTGGGCGGTCCGCATGCGGGCTGGCCCGTGCCGCTCGCCACCGACATCGCCTTCGCCCTCGCTGTCTTCGCCCTGGTCGGCAAGAACCTGCCGTCGTCGCTCAGGGTCTTCCTCCTGACCCTGGCCATCGTCGACGACCTCGGCGCCATCGCCCTGATCGCGGCTCTGTTCAGTTCGGGCGTGCAGCTGATCCCTCTGCTGGGCGTGCTGGTCGTCCTCGCGACCGGGGCCATCTGGTCGGGGGTCCGACGCATCCCGGCGCCCTATTGGGTCATGGGTTTCTTCGCGGTCTGGTGCCTGACCATCGAAGCCGGGATCAGCACCTCCCTGACCGCCGTGGCCTTCGCTCTGATCGTGCCGATCAAGCCGCGTCTGGAGGATCATCAGAGCCCGCTGAAGGAGGCGATGCACGACCTGCACCCTTACGTCTCCTGGCTGGTCCTGCCCCTGTTCGCCTTCGCCAAGGCGGGTGTCTCCTTCGCCGGCCTGTCGCTGGAACAGGCGGCGGCGCCTCTGGTGCTGGGGATCGCGCTCGGCCTGTTCCTCGGCAAGCAGATCGGGGTGTTCGGCGCGGCCTGGCTGGCAGCGAAGCTGAAGATCGGCGCCCGCCCCACCGACGCGACCTGGCTGCAGGTCTATGGCGTCAGCCTGCTGTGCGGGGTCGGCTTCACCATGAGCCTGTTCATCGGCGCCCTGGCCTTTCCCGGCGCGGTTGATTCTCCCGAGCAGGTGGAGGTCAAGCTCGGCGTGCTGGGGGGCTCC
Source organism: Brevundimonas goettingensis (assembly GCF_017487405.1). NCBI lineage: Bacteria > Pseudomonadati > Pseudomonadota > Alphaproteobacteria > Caulobacterales > Caulobacteraceae > Brevundimonas > Brevundimonas goettingensis. The sequence continues at coordinate 3,932,986 of NZ_CP062222.1, forward strand.
CTGCTCTCGGCCCTGGTCGGCGCCCTGGTGCTGTCGGCCGCCAACTTTACGTCACGCAAGGTTTTGGCCGAAATCGACGGGGATACTGCATAAGGCGATCTGAATATTGACCTAGCGTCATGGATATTTGTCGCTTTTGCGTCACACGACACTGGCTTGCGAGATGAAATTCGCCTGAAAGGCGGCGCGGCGAGGCCACAGCTGCTTGTTGCTTTACCCGGCTTGGACTAGGCCAAGGGTTCAAGACTCCATCGTCCCGTAAAGAGGGCGAGGATCGGGAACAGGAAACGCCGCGGCTGTCCCCAAAGCGGGCTGTCGCGCCATTTGAGCCGGGAGCCGCCCTATGCGTCTGACGCAAATTCTTCGCACCACCACGTCCGCCGCCGTCGTCGGTGCCGCCGTCTTCGGCTTCGCCGGGATCGCCTCCGCCCAGGATCAGGACGGTCCGGCCGCCTCGGTCGACGACATCATCGTCACCGCCCAGAAGCGTGAGCAAAGCCTGCAGGACGTGCCGATCGTGGTCACGTCGCTGAACCAGGAAGCCCTGAACAACGCCGGCGTGAAGGACATCAAGGATCTGCAGATCCTGACGCCCGGCATGACCGTGACCTCGACCACCTCGGAAGCCTCGACCACGGTCCGCATCCGCGGCGTCGGCACCGTCGGCGACAACCCCGGTCTGGAAAGCTCGGTCGGCGTCGTGATCGACGGCGTCTATCGCTCGCGCAACGGCGTCGGCTTCGGCGACCTCGGCGAACTGGAGCGCATCGAGGTCCTGAAGGGCCCGCAGGGCACCCTGTTCGGCAAGAACACCTCGGCCGGCGTGGTCAACATCATCACCGAGGCCCCCTCCTTCACGCCCGGCTACAACGCCGAACTGACCTGGGGCAATTTCAACGCCCTGGGCGCCTCGGGCTCGGTCACCGGCCCGATCAACGACCAGGTCGCCTTCCGCCTGTACGCCGCCAAGCGCACGCGTGACGGCTTCAACCCGGTCGACACCGGCGACGGTCCGCGCAGCCAGACCGACGACCAGAACCAGGACTTCTGGACCGCCCGCGGCCAGCTGCTGATCCTGCCCAACGACAACGCCTCGATCCGGATCATCGCCGACTACTCCAGCCGCGATGAATACTGCTGCACGGGCACCCAGGTCCGCACCGGCCAAACCTATCCGTTCGTCGACGCCCTCTCGACCGGCACCGGCCAGCGCCCGCCGAACGCCACCTTCTCGGGCCTGCCCTTCTCGCGCACCGGCTTCGCCAACCGCGGCACCGAGCAGGAAATCACCGACCGCGGCATTTCGGCGGAAGGCAATTTCGACCTGAACGCCTTCGGCGGCGCGACCCTGACCACCGTCACCTCGTGGCGTCAGTGGGACTCGGTCAACGGCCAGGACATCGACTACACCGGCGCCGACATCCTGTACCGCAACCCGGACGGCGACTATGGCTATCGGGTCGGCAACATCACCCAGGAAGTCCGTCTGGCCGGCCAGAACGACAGGCTGGACTGGCTGGTCGGCGCCTTCGCCACGCGTGAGCACATCGACCGCACCGACAGCTATATCTTTGGCGCCGACTACACGCCCTTCCTGTCCTTCCTGCTGTCGGCCAACCTGAACCGCGCGGTTCCGGCCTTCCCCGTCAGCACCAACGACATCGGCTGCTTCACCCGCGTCGGCCAGACGGCGCTCGGCCTGCAGCAGTGCCTGGGCACCGGCGGCGCCGTCTCGGGCGGCGGTATCGGCTATATCGTCGGCCAGGGCGTCCGCGACCAGTACAGCCAGGACTCGGACTCGCTGGCGCTGTTCACCAACGACACCTTCCACGTCACCGACAAGTTCGATATCACCGTCGGCCTGCGCTACACCTACGACTCCAAGTCGATGGATGCGCTGCAGACCAATCAGAACGGCAACTCCAACACCTGTAACGCGGCCCTGGCCAATGCGGGCGTCGTCATCGGCGTCCTGGGCGCCGCCGGTTCGTCGGTTCTCGGCACCATGTGCCTGCCCTGGGCCAACAGCGCCTTCCAGGACCGCGCCACCCACCAGGAAGAGAGCGACGGCGAGTTCAGCGGCACGGTCAAGGCCGCCTATCGCTTCAACCCCTCGCTGATGACCTATGTGTCCTATGCGCGCGGCTACAAGAGCTTCGGCTACAACCTCGACCGCGTTCAGAACGGCACGACGCCGCTGGCCTCGACCTTCTTCCCCTCGGAACTGGTCGACAACTACGAAGCCGGCTTCAAGGCGACCCTGTTCGACCGCAAGGTGCTGTTCAACGTCAGCTACTTCGACCAGAAGGTCACCGACTTCCAGCTGAACACCTTCCTCGGCACCGCCTTCGTGGTGGAATCGATCCCCGAGCTGAAGAGCCGCGGCTTCGACGCCGACTTCCTGTGGTTCACCCCGATCGAGGGCCTGAGCCTGTCCAGCGGCCTGACCTATACGGACGCCAAATACGGCAACTTCATCAACACGGACCTGGCCAACCCGGCCAACTTCCCGCAGCTGTCGCTGCTGCCGGGCCGCACCCCGTCGTTCGCGCCGGAATGGTCGGGCACCGCCTCGGCCAACTTCGAGCGCTCGATCGGTCACGGCCTGCGTCTGGGCGCCAGCCTGACGGCCAAATACACCAGCGAGTACAACACCGGCTCCGACCTTCTGCCCTACAAGCAGCAGGACGCCATGACGCTGGTCAACGGCCGCATCACCTTCGGTTCGGAAGACGATCGCTGGACCTTCGAACTGTGGGGTCAGAACCTGACCGACAAGGAATACATCCAGGTCGGTTACGCCGCTCCGCTGCAAGGCACCGCCTTCCAGTCGTCGGTCCAGACCACGGGCGCCTATGCGGGCACCTACTACAACCCGGCCCTCGATACGGCGACCTACGACGCCTACCTCGGCCAGCCCCGCACCTACGGGGTGACCTTCAAGGTCAAATACTGATCGTCCCGAAAAGAGGACGGAACTCAGAGGCCGGCCGGGGAAACCCGGCCGGCTTTTTTATTCCTCCCCGTTCGCCGCTGGGCGAATGGAGAGGTGGCGCGACGCGACTTCGCGTCGTGACGGAGGGGGCGACGCGATATTTCAGCTGAGGGCCGGCTGAGCCAGTCGCCCATGTCCACCGCTCATCCCGGCGAATGTCGGGATCCAGGTTCACATGGGGCGTCTGAAGGTTCGCTCTTCCGTCGTCCTTGCGCCGTGCACGATGTCTGGATCTGGATTCCGGCATTCGCCGGGATGAGCGGTGGGGGAGCTTGCCGCTGTCCCCTCCACCTCCCCATTCGCCCAGCGGCGAACAGGGAGGAGAGTTCATTACTCCGCCGGCGTTTCCGCCTCTTCCGCGGGATGGTGGTGGTGCTGACCGCCGAACCAGCGGTCCATGCGGCGCTCCAGCCGGGTCTTGACCCCGTCGATCAGGCTGAACACCACCGGCACGAACAGCAGGCTGAGCGCGGTCGAGGTGATCAGGCCGCCGATGACCGCGATGGCCATGGGCGAGCGGAAGGCCGTGCCCTCACCGACGGCGGCGGCGATGGGCAACATCCCCAGACCCATGGCGAAGGTGGTCATGATGATCGGCCGGGCCCGCTTGTGGGCGGCGTCGATCAGGGCCTCGCGCTTGGGCATGCCGCCGCGCATGGCCATGATGGCGTAATCGACCAGCAGGATCGAGTTCTTGGCCGCGATCCCGGTCAGCATGATGATGCCGATCAGGGCGGGCATGGACATCGACTTGCCGGTGATCAGCAGGGCGAAGAAGGCGCCGCCGAACGACACCGGCAGGGCCGCCAGGATGGTGATCGGGTGGAAGAAGCTGCCGAACAGCAGCACCAGCACGACGTACATCAAGAGGATGCCGGTGAAGATGGCGAAGGCGAAGCCCGCGCCCAGTTCGGCGTTGGACTCCGCGTCGCCCGTCAGTTGCTGACGCACGCCCTGGGGCAGTTCCTTCATCGCCGGCAGTTCATTGATCGCCTTGGTCGCGACGCTCAGGGTCGTGCCCGAGGTCTCGGCCGAGATATTGGCGACGCGCAGCCGGTCCAGACGGTCGATCTGGTTGGGACCGGCGCCGAAGCTTATGTCCGCGACGGCCGACAGGGGCACCACGGCGCCCGAGGCGGTCGGCACCTTCAGGTTTTCCAGCACGCCGAGCTGGGTGCGGGATTCCTCGGTCAGCATGACCCGGATCGGCACCTGGCGGTCGCCGAGGTTGAACTTGGGCAGCAGCTGATCGGCGTCGCCCAGGGTGGCGACGCGCGCCACCTGGCTGATGTCCTGGGTCGAGACGCCTTGCAGGGCGGCGACATCGGCCTTGGGCGTGATCAGGAGTTCGGGCCGAACGAGAGCCGAGGAGGAGACGACGTTGGACAGACCCTCAACGCCGCGCATCTCGCGCTCCAGACGCGCCGCGGCGGGTTCCAGCGCCGCCGGATTGTCGCTGACCAGGGCGACCTGCATGATGCCCGCGCCGTTGCCCGAGGCGCCGAACTGGACCCGGGCGCCCGGCGTCTGACGCAGGGTCGGGCCGAAGTCCTTCTCGAACTGCTGCTGGCTCATCTTGCGCTTGCCGCGCGGCACCAGATTGACGGTCAGATTGGCCTTGCGGACCTCGCCCGCGCCGGAGCCGCCGCCGGGACCGAAGCTGACGGTCGCCGAACCGATCGAGGAATAGACGGATTCCACCTCGGGCCGTTTCATCAGCTCGGTGTTGATCCGCTGCACGGCGGCGTCGGTCTCGTCCAGCGTCGTGCCGGGCGGCAGCTGAATGGTCAGGCTGGAGCGGGACTGGTCCTCGACCGGGATGAACTCGCCGGGAAGGCTCATGGCCAATCCGATCGAGAAGATGAAGAACAGCAGTCCCATGCCCATCACCCACAGGCGGTGATCGCAGAAGCGGGCGCGGACGCGCCTCAGGAAGGGCGGCTTGCGCGCGGGTCGGGTCAGGTCGAAATCGGGGCTCGTCGACTGTGCCGCAACGCTCGGCGCGGCGCCTGCGGGAACCGCCTTGCCGCGATCGCCCAGCGCCCATTCCAGCGCCCGCAGATAGGGCGGCATCCAGAACGGATCCTTGTGCTCCTTGCCCTGGTCGCGCTTGAGCAGATAGGCGCCCATCAGCGGGGTCAGGGTCCGGGCGACCAGCAGTGAGAACAGGACGCTCACACAGGCCGCGATGGCGAAGCTGACGAAGAACTGGCCGACGATGCCGGGCATAAAGCCGGTCGGGGCGAACACCGCCACCAGGGTCGCGGTGGTGGCCATGACGGCCAGGCCGATCTCGTCGGCGGCCTCGATGGCGGCCGGATAGGGCGGTTTGCCGTCGCGGATGTGGCGGACGATGTTCTCGATCTCGACGATGGCGTCATCGACCAGAATGCCCACGGTCAGCGACAGGGCCAGCAGGGACACGACGTTCAGCGACTGGCCCGCCATGTCCATGATCCAGAAGGTCGGGATCAGCGACAGGGGCATGGCGATGGCGGCGATCAGGGTCGCGCGCCAGTCGCGCAGGAAGACGAAGACCACCGCGATGGCCAGAAGCGCGCCCAGCAGCAGGGCCTCGACCGAGGCGTGGAAATTGTTGATCACGTCATCGGTGGTGTTGGCCACCTGTTCGATCGTGACGTCGCCCCGCTCGCCATCGAGGGCTTCGATCTCCTTCATCGTGCGTTGATAGACGTCGACCTCGGACGAGCCGATGGCGCGGGCGATGCCGAACCCGACGACCTCCTTGCCGTTGAAGCGGGCGCGGCCACGCTGTTCGGACCATTCATCGGTGATCTCGCCCAGGTCGCCGAGGCGCACCGAACGGCTGCCGACCGGGATCAGGGTCTCGCGCAGCTGTTCGACCGTCTTGGCCGAACCGACGGTGCGGATGGCCTGTTCGGCGCCGCCCAGTTCGCCCCGCCCGCCGGGCAGGTTGATGTTCTGGGCGCGCAACTGATTGGACACGGCCGCGGCGGTGACGCCGGCGGCCTCCAGACGATCGGGATCCAGCTTGATGCGGATCTCGCGGCTGACGCCGCCGTCGCGGCTGATCTGGCTAACGCCCTTCACCGACAGCAGGCGTTTGGCCACGGTGTTGTCGACGAACCAGCTGAGCTCCTCGGGGCTCATGCCCGGGGCGCGCACGACGTAGTTGGCAAAGGGAATGGCGCTGAACTCGATGCGCTGGACGATAGGCTCCAGCACGTCGGCGGGCAGGTTTTGGCGCACCCCGGCGACGGCGTTGCGCACGTCGTTGGTGGCCTTCTCGAGGTTCACGCCCAGCTGGAACTCGATCGAGGTCGTGGAGACGCCCTCATTGACGACCGACTGGATGTGCTTGACCTGGCCGAGGCCCGCGACCGAGTCCTCGACCAGACGGGTGACCTGGGTCTCCATCTCGGTCGGGGCCGCGCCCGACTGGATCACCGTCACCGCCACGACCGGCAGGTCGATATCGGGGAAGTTGTTGGTCCTGAGCTTGAAGTAGCTGGTCAGCCCCGCCACCGTCAGGACGATGAACATGAGCACGATGGGGATCGGGTTCTTGATCGCCCAGGAAGAGATGTTCTGGAAGCCCATGGCCGGGGGTCCTTAGCGGGCGGTCGGGGCGGCGGGAGCAGGGGCGGGCGCCGTGCTGACCGTCACATGGTCGCCGTCGCCGAGGAAGCCGGCGCCCTGGACCACGACCCGCGCTCCGGGCTGGAGCCCCGAGGCGATGACCACCGTCTGGCCCGAGCGTTCGCCGGTGATGACCGGGGTGAAGCGCACCGTGTTGTTGGCCGCGATCAGATAGACGCCGGGCTTGCCTTCGCGGAACACCACGGCCGAGGCTGGGATGGTCAGGGCCGGGGCGTCGCCGACGTCGATCTCGGCGCGGGCGAACATGCCCGGACGCAGGCCGCTGCCCGGGCTCAGGGTGACGCGGGCGATGCCGAGGCGGGTCTGGGCGTCGACCTGGGGCGTGACGATGCGCACGCTGCCGTTGACCGGGCCATTGGCCTGTTCGGAGGTCACCACCGCGCCCTGGCCGGCGCGGACCAGCGGCAGTTCGGTCTCGGGCACCTGGGCGTCCAGCTCCAGACGGCCGTCGCGGACCATGCGGAAAAGCTCGGTTCCGGCCGAGATGATCTGGCCCTTGGTGACGCTGCGGCTGATGATCAGGCCCGAGACGGGCGCTCGGATGGTGGCCTGGTTGACGCGGGTCTGGGTCTCCGACAGGGCCGCCCGGGCCGAGGCCAGATTGGCCGCCGAGGCGCGCTGGTTGGCCAGGGCGGTGTCGAGCGAAGCCTGGCTGAGGAAGCCCTTTTCCTTCAGCTGCTGCGCGCGCGACAGGGCGGCGTCATCGCGGGCCACGTTGGCCTCGGCCGTCTGGACCGCGGCCTGCTGCTGACGCAACTGGGCGCGCAGCAGGACGTCGTTCATCTGCACCAGGGGCTGGCCCTGACGGACGTAGGAGCCTTCGTCGACATAGAGGCCGACCGCCGTCAGCCCGCCGGTCTCGGCGCCGACCGGCACCTCTTCCCAGGCCGAGACGCTGCCCGAGGCCGAGACCTTGCGGCGCAGGCTGGTCTGGGTCGCGGTCGCCGCCGTCACCGTCTGGCCGGCCGCCGCCTGTTCCTGCTGCGCCTTCTTGGCCGCATCTTCCTTGCCCCCGCCGCAGGCCGCCAACAGGGCCAGGGTTGAAATCAGGGCGGCCCCCGCAAAGGCGCTGCGGGTCCGGGTCATGGTCGTGAGGGCCATGGTTCAGTCGTCCTGTCGATAAGCGCCCGCCCGGGGGAAGCGAGGCGAGAACGTCGGCGTGACGTTCCGGGTTCACCCGCCATACCGCGTTCGCGGGCCGTTCTCAAACAACAGCTTCGCCATTAACGGATTGTAATCCGTGCCGGAACCGGTTTCAGATCAGGGCGCCCGAGCCCGCCGTGCAGCCGGAGATTGGCGTTCCGACGCCCTCCATGCTAACCGCGCCGCACAATGACGACACCCCCCATCGACCGCATCCGCAACTTCAGTGTGGTAGCCCACATTGACCACGGCAAATCCACGCTGTCCGACCGACTGATCCAATTCACCGGCGGCCTGACCGCACGCGAAATGTCGGCTCAGGTTTTGGATTCGATGGAGATCGAGAAGGAGCGGGGGATCACGATCAAGGCGCAGACGGTGCGCCTGAATTACAAGGCCCAGGACGGGCTCGATTACGTCCTGAACCTGATGGACACGCCCGGCCACGTCGACTTCGCCTACGAGGTGTCGCGGTCGCTGGCGGCGTGCGAGGGCTCGCTGCTGGTTGTGGATGCGTCGCAGGGCGTTGAGGCGCAAACTCTCGCGAATGTTTATCAAGCCATTGATAACAATCACGAAATTGTCCCGGTCCTGAACAAGATCGACCTGCCGGCGGCCGAGCCGGACCGCGTTCGGCAACAGATCGAGGACGTCATCGGCATCGACGCCTCCGAAGCCGTCATGGCCTCGGCCAAGTCCGGCATCGGCATCGAGGAGGTGCTGGAGGCCATCGTCACCCGTCTGCCGGCGCCGAAAGGCGAGCTCGACGCCCCGCTCAAGGCCATGCTGGTCGACGCCTGGTACGACCCCTACCTCGGCGTCGTCCTGCTGGTCCGTGTCTTCGACGGCGTGCTCAAGGCCGGCCAGCGCATCAAGATGATGCAGTCCGGCTCGACCCATCTGGTCGATCGCGTCGGCGTCTTCCTGCCCAAGAATACCCCGGTCGACCAGCTCGGCCCGGGTGAGGTCGGCTTCATCACCGCCCAGATCAAGGAAGTGGCCCACGCCGCCGTCGGCGACACCATCACCGACGAGAAGAAGCCCACCGCCGAACCGCTCAAGGGCTTCAAGGAAGTCCAGTCGGTGGTCTTCTGCGGCCTCTTCCCGGTCGACGCCGCCGACTTCGAGGACCTGCGCGCCGCCATCGGCAAGCTGCGCCTGAACGACGCCTCCTTCACCTATGAGATGGAATCCAGCGCGGCCCTCGGCTTCGGCTTCCGCTGCGGCTTCCTCGGCCTGCTGCACCTGGAGATCATCCAGGAGCGCCTGTCCCGCGAGTTCAACCTCGACCTGATCGCGACCGCTCCCTCGGTGGTCTACAAGATCCAGCTGCGCGACGGGACCGAGATCGACCTGCACAATCCGGCCGACCTGCCCGACGTGATGCAGATCGAGTCGATCGCCGAGCCGTGGATCAAGGCCACCATCCTGACCCCCGACGAATACCTCGGCAGCGTCATCAAGCTGTGTCAGGATCGCCGCGGTTCACAGGTCGAACTGTCCTACGTCGGCTCGCGCGCCCTCGTCGTCTATGAGCTGCCGCTCAACGAAGTGGTCTTCGACTTCTACGACCGGCTGAAATCCATCTCCAAGGGCTATGCCTCGTTCGACTACGAGATCACCGACTACAAGGTCGGCGACCTGGTGAAGATGAGCATTCTGGTCAACGCCGAGCCCGTCGACGCCCTGTCGATGCTGGTCCACCGCGCCCGCGCCGAGACCCGGGGCCGCGGCATGGTCGAGAAGATGAAGGAGCTGATCCCGCCCCATATGTTCGTCATCCCGATCCAGGCGGCCATCGGCGGCAAGATCATCGCCCGCGAAACCGTCCGCGCCCTGCGCAAGGACGTGACGAGCAAGTGCTACGGCGGCGACGCGACGCGGAAGAAGAAGCTGCTCGAGAAGCAGAAGGCCGGCAAGAAGCGGATGCGCCAGTTCGGCAAGGTCGAGATCCCGCAGGAGGCGTTTATCGCCGCCCTGAAGATGGATGAGGATTGAGGGGGCTAGTCCGAATAGGCGCGAATAGCCCGGGCATCTAAATGATTGGCCGGAACAAGCTTGTAATGGCGTTCGTCGACTACGCGGATTTCATCATCCTGTAGCGTCAATTCAAATAGCGCCACGACGCCGCCTTCCATAAACTGGGCGGAAATCGCTCGGCAGCGCAGCCCGGGAAATTTTTCTTCCACAAACCTTATGTCCTGAGTGGTTTGCACCACGCCTATTTGATCTTTTCCACCCTTTGCTTGAACCGGGATCACATAGTGGCATCCCCGCTTGTCTATCCCGACGTAAAGCTCATCGATCTCTATTTGCCCAATCCCCTTCACGGTCGTGCGAAGATGGTTCTGGAGGCTGTAGGTGGTCAGGCCCAGGAAAGTATCGATCAATCGATTGTATCGAACGATCGCGAGCAGCGCTTGTTCGTCGTCTAACGAATAAGCCCTTATGAGTTCAGGCGTCGCGTCGGGAATGGAAATAAGCACTAGGTCCGCGCGGGGCAGCACGCGTTGAGCCTTGACCAGCCGGAAGCGATATCCTGCCCGTCCGGCTCCTTCGATGATCCAGTTCAAGCCTTCTGGCTGAGTGGCTGTGATGGATTCCGGATAGTCTATTCGATAGCGAAGCGCATAAATGACATCGCCTTGGTTCTTCGGGAGTTTAATTTCGAGATCGTTGGCAACAGATTCGATTTCAGCGCGAGCAAACTCGAACTGGTTCATTCCGGCTTCGAAATGGTCGAAAAATATCTTCTCTATCAATATCTTGTAGCGGTTTTCGCGAGGAGGTACCTTAGCCATTTGTCGCCTGTAAAGTCACGCGCGCATACTCAATTTCGATCTGCTTACGCTTCTTCGCTCCGCTCTTCTGGTCTCGCCGTTGCGGTTTGAAGGCGTTGCCGAAGCGATGTGCGGCATCTTTCATGCTGATTGTGAGGAGTGAGGGGTCGCCCAGCTTGATCGACCGAGTCGGTCTAACGGCTTCAATCCCGATGGCTGCGATCACCTCGCTCGCGACCGCGCGGGCCAAGGGTGGCGGTACTGCATTTCCCACCTGCCTGGCCCCGTGCCACTTTGTGGCGTGAAGCCTAAACCAGTCGGGAAACCCATGTAGTCGGGCCATTTCCCGAACCGTGATACATCTACTGTATTTGTAGTGAATCGGGCGAGGGCTTGTGAAAGCGCCACGAGCAGCGTCAGTACCTGCTCGCAGAGTATTGGACACTCCGTTCGGATTTAGCCGGAAGAACCTCGATATTGGCTCGACATCTCCAGGGGTTGTTTCCGAGAACCGTCGCCGCGATATCGCAGTATGTTCGGTGCGTGCGCTTGACGTGAGGACGTGGGGCTTCCAGCAACGAACATAGCCGGAATGCCAGGCCTCACCGGCGCGGCATCGCATTTCCGATGCATACTCGCTGGGCGTTCCCCAAGAACTCGTGGCCACGCTGTCGCTGTCGATCAAACGCTCGAAGCGCTCGGCGTCGGGTAGGTCGGCCAAGGCGTCTTTGCAGTTGGGTCCCTCCGGTAACGATCCTTTCGATCCTGCAGATTTGGTTTTTGCATCTGGATAGCGAGGCAGCGCCAGGCCTTGCTTTGAGCCCATCAGGATCAGTCTCTCTCGGCTTTGTGGGACGCCGTACGAGGCGGCGTTCAAGACCTTCCAGCGCTTCTCGACTGCGTAGCCAGCCGCTTCGAACTCCGCGATGAGTTCGTCAAGAAAGGAGCGATGTTTGCCGACAGTTATGCCCTTGACGTTTTCAAACACGAAATAAGATGCATCAAGTTCGCGAACGATGCGGACGAAGTCGCGAACTAAGCCGTTTCTGGGGTCGTCGAGCGCTCGCTTTCCAATCATCGAGAAGCCCTGGCAGGGGGCTCCGCCAAAGACGACGTCTACCTTCCGGTCGCCGATACCTGCGATGTTTCGAATTTCTTGCCCGGTCAACTCGGTAACGGAGCGCGCAATGACGGTGGTCTCAGGGAAATTGAAAGCGTGAGCGGCGGCATGAATCGGATCGATTTCCACCGCTGCCGCGACGTCGAAGCCAGCCTGCTCGAAGCCCAAGCTCATGCCGCCAACGCCGGAAAAAAGATCGATTCCAATCGGACGATTCATGGCGGCCTCTCCCTAGGACCCGAGAACGCTACTGCGCTTCCGGCGTTCTGTCGATCGCCTTTTGTTCACGTTTGGCGATTTCCGCAAGAGGTGCTGCAAAAGGGCCGCTTCGCTCCCTATCTGCTATCCATGGAGCAGGCCAAGACCAGCGGAACGAACGAAACGTGCGTCGATCCCAAGCGTAGCGATATCATGCGGAAGGTTCGTGGGAAGAACACAACGCCAGAGATCAAGGTGCGCTCGGCTCTCCACCGAGCGGGATATCGTTTTCGACTTCATCGCAAAGATCTGCCGGGAAGTCCCGATATTGTCCTCCCATCTCGGAAGGCCGTCGTATTCGTTCATGGATGCTTCTGGCATCGGCATCCAGGCTGTCGAGCCGCCAGTTCACCCTCTACCCGTGCCGACTTTTGGAACGCGAAGTTCACGCGCAACGTCGCTCGTGACCGAGAGAATATCCAAAACCTCGAGAGCTTGGGCTGGCGTGTCCATGTCGTTTGGGAATGTGAAACCAACGGTCGTGGACCGAACTTTTGGGAACGGTTGCTTGCGTTCTTAGGGCGGTAACCGTGGTTCGGCCCCGACGTCGCACCCCTATGTCTAATGTCTTCCCCCTGACCGCCCACTGAGCGGATAGGGGCGTCCGAATGTTTCGGGTTGGCGCCCGGGTTCGTGGCGGGGCGGGGGTTTGCGGAGCGTTGGGGGGGATGTTCCGGCCTGATCTGCGGGGCGCCTTATCCTTGCGGCATGACCTTTTCAGCGTCCAATCCGCCGCCGAAATGGAAGCGCGCGTCCGATGAGACGGTCGAGGCTTTGACCGCGCCGTCGGATCGGAAGGCCCACTATCGGCTGTCGAACGACACGTGGGAGATTATCCTCGACGCCTACAAGAAGGGGGCACCTGCCCGGAGCTCGCGGAGCAGTGGCGGGTGTCGGAGCACGCCATCCGCAAGCGGATTACCCAGCACGAGGCGACCAAGCGGGACTGGGGCGACGCCGAGGCGATCCGGCAGGCGGAGGAACGGTTGGAAGAGCAGCGGGCGAGAGCGGTGGCGAAGGCCGAGGCCGAGGCAGAGGCCGCTGAAGCGGCCTCGCCCGGGGCGCGGGCGGCGGTGTTGTTCAGCGCTGACGTCGAACCGGATGAGCCGGTAGGGCCGGCCGAGCTGGCCCATCAGGCGACGGTGGCCTCGGGGCGGGCGATGCGGAGCGGGCTCTGGAACGAGGCCAAGGCTCTGGCCGGGCTGGTGGAGAGCTATACCCGGCTGGCGGAGCGCAAGAAGGAGAGCGAGCTGACGCCGGAGACTGCGCCTCTGGGGCTGATTGTGGATCTGGTCTTCGGCTCGGAAGGGCGCTGGCTGTCGCGCATGTCGATGATCGGCGCGCGGGACAATGATCCGGATACGGCGATCAAGGAGCGGTTCTGGGACCGGAAGGAGAGGCGGGACAAACGGGAGGAGGCGGAGCGGCAAACGCGTTGGACGAAGGCGATGGGGGAATTCACCCGAGGGGCGCTGATGGGGCGCCGAGGCGCGGAGACCTACTGGAGGGGCGTGGCGGAGGCGCAGGGCGTGGTGTTGCCGGAGGCGCCAAAGGTGGATGGGGAGGAAGAGGTGGAGATGGATACGGAGCTGGGTTGAAGAGCCCCTCCACCACGGCGCGAAGGGCAACGCGGTCCCCCTCCCCACTGCGTGGGGAGGAGACGATGGTGGGGTGTTGGCCCCCTCCTGACCGCTGCGCGGTCTGTCCTCCCCATCGCCCTGCGGCGATGGGGAGGTGATCGGCGCCGCGTGGCTTAGCCGGCTTCATCCCCGAACGGGCCGTTGACGCCGCGGGCCTTGAGGAAGGCCTTGATGTTGCGGGCGGCCTGACGGATGCGCTGTTCGTTCTCGACCAGGGCGATGCGGACATAGCCCTCGCCGTTCTCGCCGTAGCCGACGCCGGCGGCGACGGCGACCTTGGCGTGGGTCAGGAGCTGCTTGGAGAACTCCAGACTGCCGAGGTGGGCCAGAGCCGGGGGCAGGGGGGCCCAGGCGAACATGGAGGCGGCGGGTTTGGGGATGTCCCAGCCGGCGGCGGTGAAGCTCTTGCACAGGACGTCGCGGCGCTTGTGGTAGAGGGCGCGGTTCTTCTCGACGATGTCCTGCGGCCCGTTGAGGGCGGCGACGGCGGCGGCCTGAATCGGGGTGAAGGCGCCGTAGTCGAGGTAGGACTTCACCCGCGCCATGGCCGCGATCAGCCGCTTGTTGCCGACCGCGAAGCCCATGCGCCAGCCGGCCATGGAATAGGTCTTGGACAGGGAGGTGAACTCGATGGCCACGTCCTTGGCGCCCGGCACCTGAAGGATCGAGACGGTCGGCTTGCCGTCGTAATAGAGCTCGGAATAGGCGAGGTCGGAGATGATCCAGAGGTCGTTGGCCTTCGCAAAGGCGACGACGCGCTCATAGAAGGCCAGATCCACCGTCTCGGCCGTGGGGTTGGACGGATAGTTCATTACCAGCACCTTGGGGCGCGGCACGGTGTAGGCCATGGCCCGCTCGAGCGCCTCGAAATACTTATCGTCGGGCGTGGTCGGGACGCTGCGGATGGCGGCGCCGGCGATGATGAAGCCGAAGGTGTGGATGGGGTACGAGGGGTTGGGGGCCAGGACCACGTCGCCGGGCTCGGTGATGGCGGTGGCGAGGCTGGCCAGACCCTCCTTGGAGCCCATGGTGACGATGACCTCGGTCTCGGGGTCGAGGTCGACGCCGAAGCGGCGGGCGTAATAGTTGGCCTGGGCGCGGCGCAGGCCGGGGATGCCGCGCGACTGGGAATAGCCGTGGGCGTCGGGGTTGCGGGCGACCTCGATCAGCTTGTCGATGACGTGGGCGGGCGGGGGCAGGTCCGGATTGCCCATGCCGAGGTCGATGACGTCCTCGCCGGCGGTGCGGGCGGCGTGGCGCATATTGTTGACTTCGGCGATCACATAGGGCGGCAGGCGCCGCATGCGGTAGAATTCTTCGGACATCGTCGGCTCACAGGGAAGGCTTGCCGCCGAGGTGCAGCGAAGGGGCGGAAGACGCAAGAGGCTTGCGCCTTCTGTCCCGAGAAAGATGCAGTCTAGAGGCCGAGCGCTGTGCGGTAGTGGGGGTGGACGATGTCGGCCCATTCGCGGTGCTTCTGAATATAGCCGGCGAAGAAGGGGCAGGTGGGCAGGACGACGAGGCCGCGATCGCGGATGTCGGTCAGGACGTGGCGGGCCATGCGGCTGGCGATGCCGCGGCCCTCGAGCGGGACGGGGACCAAGGTCTCGGAGATCAGCAGGCCGCCGGCGACCTCATTGTACTGGACCACGGCGGTCTGGCCGTCGACGACCAGCTCGTAGCGGTGGGTCTCGCGGTTGTCGGTGATTTCGGGGTCGAGGTCGGACATCAGGGGACTTTCAGAGGGTAAGGACGCCCGCCTCCGTGAGGAAGCGGGCGCGGGGGCTTCAGGACTGGATGAAGGCCAGCAGGTCGGGGTTGATGACCTCGGCGTGGGTGGTCAGCATGCCGTGCGGGAAGCCAGGGTAGATCTTCAGCTGGCTGCCCTTCACCAGGGCGGCCGAGAGCGGGGCCGAGTCCGCGATCGGCACGACCTGGTCGTCATCGCCGTGCAGGACGAGGGTCGGGACGGTGATGGCCTTGAGGTCCTCGGTGAAGTCGGTTTCCGAGAAGGCCTTGATGCCTTCGTAGTGGGCCTTGACCGAGCCCATCATGCCCTGACGCCACCAGTTCTGGATGACGCCTTCCTGCGGGGTCACGCCTTCGCGGTTGAAGCCGTAGAAGGGGCCGGCGGCGACGTCGCGGAAGAACTGGGCGCGGTTGGCGGCGGTGCCGGCGCGGAAGCTGTCGAAGACCTCGATGGGCAGGCCGCCGGGGTTGGCCTCGGTCTTGAGCATCAGGGGCGGGACGGCGCTGACGAGGACGGCCTTGGCGACGCGGCCGGCGCCGTGCTTGACGACGTAGCGAACGACCTCGCCGCCGCCGGTAGAGTGACCGATGTGGACCGCGTTCCTGAGGTCGAGGGCCTCATAGACGGCCGCGGCGTCGGCGGCATAGGTGTCCATGTCGTGACCCTCGGAGGCCTGACCCGAGCGGCCGTGGCCGCGGCGATCGTGGGCGACGACCCGATAGCCCTTCGCCAGGAAGAACATCATCTGGGCGTCCCAGTCGTCGGCGCTGAGGGGCCAGCCGTGATGGAAGACGATGGGCTGGGCGTCCTTGGGTCCCCAGTCCTTGTAGAAGATGGGCGTACCGTCGGCGGCGTTCACGAAGGGCATGGGTCTGATCCTGATTTCAGAGGTTGGGGAACGGGAAGCGGGGCACTCACCGGCGGGGTCTGGCGTCGCCGCCGCGACCGGTGTGAGGCCAAGCTACCCGAACCCGGAGGATGCGAAATAGAAACGGTCGAAACACATTGTTTCTGAAAGGCGCAGTTTCGGAAACGACCGTTTCGGAATGCGCGACCGTCATCGAACGACGATCTTCGCCGTCAGAGGCCCAGAAGGTCGGACCAGCGCCAGCGGCCGGCGCCGAGGGCGAGGCGGGGTCGCCGGGGGCGTCGCCGAGACGGATCAGGACGAGGCCGTTGACGACCTGGGCGCGGCAGGCGGCGGGGGCGAAGGCGACCTCGACGGCGATGGCCTGACGCAGACCGGCCAGACCTTTTCCCTCCTGACCGGGGTTCCTCAGCCAGTCGCCGTTCCAGACGAGGAGGGCGCCCCCTTCCTGAAGACTGGCCGGCGGAGAGGGCGGAATGGGCGCCGGCGGCGACGGCGCGGATATTGGCGTCGCGGCGGAGCACGGTCTGGAGCCGTTCGACCATGTCGCAGCGACCGCCGCCGGTTCCGCTGCCCGAGCCGACGCCGTTTCCCGAACCCGCGCCGAGGCCGTCGCCGGGACCCGTCCCCTGGCCCGAGCCGGCGGTCAGGGCGCCGGCCAGCTGGGCCTCGCCGACAATGGAGATTTGGCCTTCGGTCGAGGCGGGGGCGGCGGCCGCGACGACGGTCGGGACCGTCGGCGGCGGCGTACGGGCCGGACGATGCCGGACGGGGGCGACGACCGGCTTCGGCGCCGGCAGGGGGACGGCGGGCTCGGGCGCCTTTGGAGGCGTCGGCTTTTCGGCCTTCTCGGCGCGCGCCGCCGCCGGGTTCGGCGCCGGGCGTCGGGGCGGGCGGGGCGAGCGGCGGAGGCTCCGGCCGCGTCAGGGTGACGACGACGGGCGGGTCCTCCGCGAGCGGCGGCGCATGGGTCGCGAAAGGCAGGAGGAGGACGACCAGAAGCAGGTGGAAGCCGACGCTGGCCGCCACGGCGATCACGCGGCGTCGA
Source organism: Brevundimonas goettingensis (assembly GCF_017487405.1). Taxonomy (NCBI): domain Bacteria; kingdom Pseudomonadati; phylum Pseudomonadota; class Alphaproteobacteria; order Caulobacterales; family Caulobacteraceae; genus Brevundimonas; species Brevundimonas goettingensis. Next base: position 3,950,230 of record NZ_CP062222.1, read on the forward strand.
CGGCCGCCGGGGCGTGTGCGAGGGGCGTCCCCGGGCGGGGCGACATCCTGTCGAGATGGAGGCGGCGTCGTCACGCGAAAAAAAGATCATTTCCCCGCGTCAGGAACGTGGCGGCGCCTTTGAGCGTTTCGCTCCGCGAAAGGTCCCAAACGCCTGATTTTGTTATGGTCAAGCTGACGTAATCCGGCCCTTTCCCGGTCATTCTGAGGCCGATTCCGACCTCCCACCTGACCGGGCGCATTCACGCGGACGTCGCGCCCCGCCGGAATAAGGAGACTGATCTTGATCAGATCGACATTCATGGGCGCCGCGCCCGTCACCAGCTTCAAGGGGCGTATCACCCCCCGCGCGGTGGCCATGGCCGGTGTCGTGATGATGGTGGGGCTGACCGCGAGCGGCTGCGCCTCCCATCGCTTCGTACGGGACAATATCGCCGTGGTCGACGCCCGCGTCGACGCCACCGACCAGCATCTGGCCCAGGTCGAGGGCACTGCGGGTCAGGCGCTTCAACGCGCCAATGACGCGCACAAGCTGGCCGAGGGCAAGTTCCTCTATCAGGTCGTGCTGTCGGACGACTCAGTGAAATTCCCGACCGACGCCCACTCGCTCTCGCCGGAAGCCGAGCAGCGTCTGGCCGAACTGGCCACGCGGCTCAAGTCCGAGAACCGCAACGTCTACCTCGAAATCCAGGGCTTCACGGACTCGACCGGCAGCCCGGAATACAACGAGGAACTCGGCGCCCAGCGGGCCGAGGCGGTGCGCCGGTCGCTGAGCCGTCAGGGCATCGCCCTGAACCGGATGTCGACCATCTCCTACGGCGCCGACACCCCGGTCGCGCCGAACACGACCCGCGAAGGCCGCGCCCAGAACCGGCGGGTGGCCATCGTCGTCCTTACGTAATAGACGGCGGCGGTCCCCACGGCGCGTGTATGGCGTCGCGTAGAAAGGACCGCCGCCCGTTTTGGCGTCAAAACCGGACGATCTTGCCGTCTTCCTTCACGAAGACGTCCGGCCGCTGCTCCAGCAGGTCAAATACCACCTCGGACGGGCGGCACAGTTTGACGCCCTTCGGCGTCTGAACGATCGGGCGGTTGACGAGGATGGGGTGCGCGAGCATCGCGTCGAGAATCTGCTCGTCCGTGACATCGCCAGCGAGCAGGCCGAGTTCGGCTGCCGGCGTTCCCTTTTCCCGCATCAGATCTTTCAGACCGAGGCCCGCACGCGTCGCGAGGCCGAGGAGCTGGTCGCGAGTCCAGCCAGTTTGTAGATAATCGACGACCGTCGGCTCATATCCGGCGGCGCGCACCATGGTGACGACGTTGCGCGAGGTTCCGCACGCCGGATTATGGAAGATGACGACGGGAAAGTTAGCGTCGCTCATGAGATTTTCCGTGCATCGAGAAGCCAGCGGATCATCCCTAGGGCAATAAGGGCGCCGGAGGTCTGGGCCAGAATGAAGGCGGGCACGCCGCCCGGCGCGATGCCGGCGAAGGTGTCGGTCAACGACCGCGCGAGGGTGACGGCGGGATTGGCGAAGGCCGTCGAGGCCGTGAACCAGTAGGCGGCGGTGATGTAGACGCCGACAGCGACCGGGGTCGTCTCGGGGCGGAAGCGCGTGGTCCCGAGGATGGTCGCCAGCAGGCCGAAGGTCGCGACGGCCTCGGCGAAGAGTTGGTCGCCGCCTGTGCGGACGTGGGCCGAGACCTGCCAGACGGACAGTCCGAACATCAGATGGGTCGCCCAGACGCCGACGACGGCGCCGAGGATCTGGGCGGGAACATAGGTCAGGGCCGCACGCCCGGGCAGGTCCCTGCGCAGGACTGCGACCAGGGTGACGACCGGGTTGAAGTGCGCGCCCGAGACGGGTCCGAAAATCCAGATGAGGACCACCAGGCCGCAGCCGGTGGCCAGGCTGTTGGCCAAGAGGGCGACGGCGTCGTTCCCGTCGGACAGGCGCTGACCCATGATTCCCGAGCCGACCACGACCATCAGCAGCAGGGCCGAGCCGAGGGCCTCTGCCGCCAGCCTGCGAGGCAGGTCGAAGTCGAGCGGCGTCGGTAGGGCGAGCGTTCGGGTGGTCACGCCGCCGTTCCGCAGCAGGTGCGGGCCATTTCGGCGAGAGGCGTGCAGACTTCCGGATGACCGTTGCAGCAGTCCTCCACCAGCCAGCCCAGCAGCGACTGCATCCGGTCGAAACGGGCGGCGTAGAGGATAGACCGACCCTCGCGACGGGACATCGTCAGTCCCGCCTGCGACAGGATACTGAGATTGGCAGAGAGGGTGTTGGGCAGGACTTCCAGTGTCCGCGCGATCTCGCCCGCCGCCATCCCCTCCGGTCCGGCCCGGACCAGCAGCCGAAAGACGGCGAGCCGCCCCGGATGGCCGAGGGCGGACAGCATTTCGGCGGCGGATATCGATTCCATATTTCCAGTAATATAGAAATAATGTGCGATACAAGCCTTCGATTGACGGCGCCGTCTCGCGCGGCGAAGGATCGGGCATGACCGATTTTCTGACCGCCGTCTCGCCCGCCCCCACAGACGCGCCCCTGAACGGGCTGGAGCAGGTGATCGACGCCGCCATGGCCGATCCCCAGCACTGGCGCGCCTTCGAGGAGCTGCTGGCGACCGTTGACCTGTTCCTGGCGCCGGACGGGGCGACCCTCGCCGCGATCGCGCCCGGCGCGACCGGCATGCGCACCCTGCGGCCCGACGAGGGGATGGACGTCAAGGGCGTGACCCTTGACGACGGCCGTGTGGCCGCCGGCGTCTTCACCGATCCGCGCCGGCTGCAGTCGATCTGGGGCGAGGACACCACATTCATCGCCATGAACGGTCGTCAGGTGCTGCACCTGTTCCGCGAGGGGCCGATCATCCTGAACCCCGGCTCGACCCGGGCGATGGTGTTCCAGAAGGACGACATCGCCGACCTGCTGGCCGCCGCAAACCGCCATGCCGAGACCTTGAAGGCCGGCGGCGGACGGCCCAGCGGCAAGGTCCATCTGAGCGCGCCCGAGCCCGTTCCGACGGTGCTGGTCGAGCGTCTGGCCGCGGCCTTCGGACCGGTCGGCGGCACGGGGATCACCGCCGCCTGGCTGGCCCGCGCCCACTGGAGCGAGGCCGACCGCCGGGGCTGGTATCTGGACGTCCGCACCGCCCGCCCGTCCGACGAAATCCGCGCCATGGTCCAGCGCGCCGTCTCCGGCGTGAACTTCGGCACGGACACTCTGGATGTGGCCGTCGGTCCCGCGAAGGAAGACGGCGTCGGAGTACGGGTGATCTGAGACGCTGCCGGAAGCGGGCCTTGGAGGGGGCGGCTATGGGGGGCGGTTGCTTCCCAGCTGGCTAATGTGTCTGCTGGGTCAGGCCAACTTGCCGGCTGTACCCGTCCAAGGAACGGCGCATGTCGAAGGTCGATTTTCGAAACAATCGTGCATACACCGCAACGCACGTTGCGACGGGTCGCAGGGGCGACTTACGTCTGCACGATCGTGTCGCATCCCGTGGTCGAGGAATGAGACAAACGGCGGCAGCGACCTTCGAAGCGTTCTTCACGTTCGATGCCCCGTTCATCTGTCCGCTCTCTGAAGTGCCGGAGAACGGTGGCTACTTCCTGGAAGAAGACGGAATGGCGGAAGTGACCCAGCTCGTCGGGCGGTTCGCTAGCTGCGACGAACGCGAAGCCTGGCTGGATGCACAGTTCGGAAGCGGTAGCAGACGTTAAGCCACCCGTCCGCAACAGGTCGGTCGCCGTCGCCTATCGCCGCTCCCCGCGCGGATCGCATCCCTGCGACCAGTCCACCCCCTGAATGCAGAAACGGCCCGGCGCCCCACGCCGGGCCGTTGATCTGTGCAGATCCGGCCGTCTCCCCCGAAACGGCCGCAGAGGTGGAGAGAGCCACCTGTTCGGAAGACGTCGCGACCTGTCAGTCACCTCAAGCCAAAGGCGATTGGCATCCGTGGAGGCTCGGGAAGGCTTGCCAGAGCGTCGGCGACCGGCGAGGTTCGAATATCTTCGTTCCTTGAGGGTGATCCCATGCGCGCCGCCTGTCTGATCTCGACCCTGGCTCTCTCCTGGGCGGCGGCCTTGCCCGCCCTGGCCCAGACGGCGGAGGGGGCGGCGGTCTGGCCGATCGCGGCGGATATTCCGAAGCCGCAGCCGGTCAGCGTGCCGCTGGCGGGATCGGCGACGCCGGATGTGACCCGCTATCTGATGGCCAGCGGGCCCAGCGAGGCGGCCCTGTCGCCGGACGGGACGCAACTGGCCTTCGTCAGCACTGTCACGGGCGAGCCTCAGGTCTGGATCGTCGGCCTGGACGGCCAGAACGGGTCGGGGGCGCCGCGTCGGCTGACCTATGGTCTCGGCATCGACGGGGTGATGTGGACGCCGGACGGCAAGGCCATTCTGTACGGCGCCGACAAGGGCGGAGACGAACGGTTCGGCCTGTATTCGGTGACGCCCGACGGAATGAAGGAGGTGGAGGTCCTGCCGCGCAGCGACGCCTTCACCTTTCCGGGGGATTTCGGGCCGGACGGGAAGACCATCCTCTATGCGACGACCGCCGGCGGCCGCGACGGCTTCGACCTCTATTCAGCGGCGCTGGACGGCAGCGGGTCGAAGCTGATCGGGCCGGGGCGGCTTGGCCTCTATCCGGCGGATGTGCAGCCGCATGGGTCGCTGATGCTGATGCAGGAGGCGCGCGGCGAGCGGGGCAACGACCTGAGCCTGATGGACCTTAAGACCGGCAAGGAGGAGAGCCTGCGCAAGCCGGCCGAGCCGACCGTCTATCACGGGATCAGCTGGTCGCCGGACGGGTCGGGCTTCTTCCTGGCGACGGACGAGGGCCACGACCATGCGGTGCTGGGCCACTATGATCTGGCGTCGCGCCAGCTACATATCATCGCCGAGCCGGAGCATGAGGTGCTCAATACAGCCCTGAGCCCGGACGGGAAGATCCTCGTCTATGCGACCGACGACACCGGCTTCGTGAAGCTGAATGCGCTGGACCTGACGACGGGTCGCCCCCTGCCGACGCCGGATCTGCCGGCCGGGACCTACAGCTTCGGCTTCGCCCATGACGCCCCGGTGCTGTCGATCCTGATCAAGGGGCCGACGACCCCGGGCGAGGTGTGGATCTGGAAGCCCGAGACCAATGAGGCGCGGCGGGTGGTTGCGCCCGATCCGGCGGGGATCGACCTGGCCGGACTGGTCACGCCGGAGCCGGTCCGGTTCACGGCGCGGGACGGGGTCGCGTTGAGCGGGTTGCTGTACCGGCCCAAGGGCGCGACGGGGCCGGTCCCGGTCTTCCTGAGGCTGCACGGCGGGCCGACCAGCCATGCCCGCGTCGACTGGAAGCCGGACATGCAGTACCTGGTCGCGCGCGGGATCGCGGTGCTGGACTTCAACTATCGCGGCTCGGACGGCGACGGGAAGGCCGGGGCGGCGCTGAACGACCGCAGGCTCAGGGTCAATGAGGTCGGCGACCTGGCCGACGCCGTGGCCTGGATCAAGGCGCAGCCCGGGCTGGACGGATCGAAGGTTGCGGTCGGCGGCCCCTCCTACGGCGGCTATCTGACCAATGCGGTTCTGGGCGCCTATCCCGACCTGTTCGTCGCCGGGGTCAGCGAGGTGGGGGTCGCCGACTGGGTGCGCAATCTGGAGAACGCGGCGCCGTCGCTGCAGGCCTCGGACCGGGTCGAATACGGCGACGTCCACGACCCCGACGACCGCGCCTTCTTCGCCTCCATCTCGCCGATGAACAACGCCGCGAAGATCCGGACGCCCCTGCTGGTCCAGGTCGGCGCCAACGATCCGAGGAACGGGGCGGGCGAGCAGGACGCCTTCGTCACCGCCATTCGCGAGGCGGGCGGGACGGTGACCTATATGCGCTACGAGGGCGAGGGGCACATCCTGTCGGACCTGCCCAACATCATCGACTTCTACCGCGCCAAGGCGGCCTTCCTGCTGGAGCATTTCGGGCGCTAGGGGAGCCCCCCAGCGCCCGGAGCATCACAGGCCCAGCGTCGGGCTGCCGAGGTCGAGCGAGGCCGCCGGGATGACGACCAGGTCGGGGTGTTTGGCGCGCAGGGCGTCGAGGAACAGCGACGAATTCCCGACCACCACCACATAGGCCCGGTCGGATCCGAGGGTGGAGACGGCGGCGGCCTGGATCGTTTCGGGCGTGACCGCGTCGATCTTCGTCGCATAGGCCGTGCTCTCGTTCAGCGGCAGACCCAGGGTCACGGCGTCGGCGAGGAAGCCACCGAGGCCGCCCGTGGTCTCGATCGAGCGCGAGAAGCCGCCGGTCAGGAAGGTCTCACGGTCGGTCGCCGCCGTCGGGGTGACGGTCTCGGTCTTGAGCCTGTCGAGCTCGGCCAGGACCAGTTCGACGACATCGGCCGCACTTTCGTTTTTGGTCTGGGTCGAGGCGGTCAGGAGGGCGTTGTCGACGCGCGCGCCGAGGGCCGAATAGGCGCCGTAGCTGAGGCCGCGCTTGGCCCGGACCTCCTGGAACAGGTGACCGTTCTGACCGCCGCCGATGACGGCGTTGGCGACCGCCAGCGGATAGAAGGACGGATCGGAGCGGTTCGGACCGCGCACGGCGGCGGAGACGGCGGCCTGGCCCGAGCCGGGCAGGTCGACGACCACGACGCGCGGGGCCTGAACCTCGCCCGCGCGGGCGCCGACGGTCGGGACGGCGCCCGAAGGTCTGGCCCAGCCGCCCAGGGTGCGTTCGGCGAAGGCGAAGCCCTCCTCGGCGGTCATGCCGCCGGTGATGATGAGAGCGGCGTTGTCGGGCCGCCACCATGCGTCATGGAAGCCGACGATCTCGTCGCGCGAGATGGCGCCGAGCGAGGCCACGGTACCGGCCGAGGGCGCGCCGTAGGGGGCGGCGCCGTAGGCGATGCGGTTCAGGACCTGGGACGCCAGCGGACCGGGCTGACGCAGGGCGACGCGCAGGGCATTGACCGACTGGACGCGCGACCGCTCCAGCTCTTCCGGCGAATAGGTCGGCTTCTGCACCACGTCGGACAGGACCGCGCCGACGGCGTCGGCCGAAGCCTTGGGCGCCGAGACGAACAGGGTGGTCGAATCCGCGCCAGCGCCGCCGCCGATATTGGCGCCGAGGGCCTCGAGCGTGCGGGCGATCTCGGGGGCGGTGCGGCCGCCGGCGCCCTGGGTGGCGAGGTTGGCGGTCATGGAGGCCAGGCCCGGACGGCCGGCCGGATCGGCCGCGGCGCCGCCGGCGATGACCAGCTGGGCGTTCATGATCGGCAGGTCGGTCGACTTCGCCACGATGACGCGCAGGCCGTTCGGCAGGGTGCGTTCGGCGATGACCGGGGCGACCGCGGGGCGGGCGGCGCCGAGCGGCGGCGGGGCCTCGCGCTCGCCCTCGGGCTTGAGGGCGTTGGGCGGCAGGATCGCCGGCGGCACGGTCACGAAGGTCGGGACCGGGGCCGGGTTCTTCCAGTCCGTCTGATGATCGAAGTCGGGCGTGCCTTCCGGGCGCTGGCTTTCGTCGAGGTAGCGGATCGAGACCCGGCCGCTGTCGTCGAGGTACTGGCGAGCGACGCGCTGCACGTCGGCGATGGTCACCGCCTTGATGGCGGCGACGCGCTTGTCGGGGCCGGACGGGTCGTGCTCGGCGATGACGGCCGAGCCGAGCGAGAAGGCGCGGCCTGAGGCAGTTTCGCGGCCGCGCAGCTCCTGCGACAACAGCTCGGTCTGGGCTTCCAGCAGTTCGGCCGGGGTGACGGCGGTGTCGCGGATGCGGGCGAGTTCGGCGTTGAGCGCCGCCTCGGCTTCGTCCACCGACTTGCCTTGGGCGACCGTGACCTGGGCCGTGATGGAGCCGCCCTCCTCGTCATCGCCGCCGGCGCGCAGGAAGGCCGAGGCGGCCAGCTGCTTGCCATAGACCAGCGACTGATACAGGCGGCTGGACTCGCCGCGCGACAGGATGGCGCTCATGACCTCCAGGGCCGGGCCGTCGGGGTCCGAGGCGCTGACGCCCTGCCAGATGGCGGCGACGGCGGGCAGGGGAACGTTCGGGGCGTAGGCGACGATCGAACGCGGCTGGGTGCGTTTGACGAAGGCCGGGCGCTCGAAATGCGGGACCGGACGGGCCGGATTCTCGATGCCCGCGAAATACTGGTCGACCCAGCGGTCCAGCTGGGCTGGATCGAAATTGCCCGAGACGATCAGGGTCGCGGTCGCCGGACGGTAGTAGGCCTCGTGGAAGGCCAGGGCGTCGGGCAGGGTGGCGGTGTTCAGCTGTTCGATCGAGCCGATCACCTGGCGGCGATAGATGTGGTCGTCATAGGCGTTGTCGCCGATGACGAAGACGCCGAGGCGGCCGTAGGGCGGGGCGTAGACGCGCTGGCGCAGCTCTTCCTTGACGATGTCACGCTCGGTCTTGAACACTTCCTCGTCGACCACGGGGCGGGCCATCCGCTCGGCGTGGGTCCACAGCATCTGCTGCAGATACTGGGGCGGGACGGTCTCGTAATAGTTTGTGGTGTCCTGACCGGTGGAGGCGTTGCGCGTGCCGCCCGCGTTCTCGACCATGGTCGAGATCTGGCCGTAGGGCAGGTTGACGGTCTTGCGCGACAGGATGTGTTCGAACAAGTGGGCGAAGCCGGAGCGGCCCTCGGGATCGTCCTTGCCGCCGACGTCGTACCAGAGCTGGACCGTCACCGTGCCGGCGGTCGCATCGGGCATGGCGTAGACGTTGAGCCCGTTGGCCAGGGTGCGGTGGGTGAAGTTCAGCGGCGGCGGGGTCAGGGCCTCAAGGCCAGCGGCGGGCGCTTGAGGAGTCTGGGCCATGGCGGGGGCTCCGGCGACGAGCGCCAGCAGGGAGCAGCCAAAGACGAGTCCGCGAAGCGGGGCGAGGCGGGGCATGGGCGGAACTCCAGGGGCGCGTCAGGGGATGCGGGACCGTATCAGCAAGAACGCCGGTCGGAAGTTACGACCCTGTAATGTTGGGGCGGATGGCCGCGACTGTCGGTCTCAGTCGAACATCTCGGGCAGCTGGCCCGCCTTGAACAGGATGGTGGGGTTCTCGTCATAGTCGCCCATTTCGGTGTCGGCGGACACCGAAAAGGCCACGACGCCGAGCCGCAGGGGCGCCAGACGCTCGGCCTTGCGGCGGGCCTCCTCGGGCGTCTTGCAGCCGACCTGGGGTTCGGCCTTGAGGCCCTTGCCGCGTCCCTGGACATAGGCCTGGACGATGTAGACGGTTTCGGTGGCCATTGGCGGTCCTTGCAAAGGATCTGTGGGCGGCCTGTTCGGGGCGGGGGTCAAGCGCTAAACCGTCAGCCATGACCTTGCGAACCCTCAGAGACCTGCCCGGCGTCGACGATCTGGAGCTGAAGGCGGTGATGAAGCCGCGCTTCGCCGATCCGGATGTGCCCGAAGGACGCGACGAGATCGACGCGCTTTCGACGGCTCTGTTCGGCTTGTCGCTTGAGGCGGCGGACGATACGGAGAAGCCCACCGACTGGGATCGGATCGAGCGGCTGTCGCCGTCCGACATGGTCGAGGCGTTCGAGGCCGAAGGCTGGGACGTTACCGACAAGAAGAGGAAGCCGCTGAGGCTTCTGCCGCATCTGGCCCTGCCGCTGGCCCTTGCGATGCGGGGTGTCTCGGGCGAACTGCCGTTTTTGGCCGAGCCGGACGTCAAGGAAACGGACTGGGGCTCGAACCTGGCGGCGGAAGCGAGCCGGTTCCGGAAGCGGTAGCCCCACAATCCGTCATCCAATCCATCACCGCTCATCCCGGCGAAAGCCGGGATCCAGATACGGATCGGGTGTCAGCCGCAGAGCCGAGACGGCGCGAAACCTCAGGCGCCGCGTGTGAATCTGAACCCCGGCATTCGCCGGGGTAAGCGGTGTTTGAGGGCTACTTCTTCGACGCCCTGAACGCCGCGATGTTGTCGACGGCCAGCTTCACATTGGCCTCGATGCCGGCCCAGTCCTTGGCCTTGATGGCGGCGTCGGTAATCAGTTTGGAGCCCATGCCCGCCGCGACGATGCCGGCGCCGAACCATTTGGCGATGGAGGCCTCGTCGGGGTCGACGCCGCCGGTCGGCATGATCTTGGTCCAGGGCATCGGGCCCAGCACCGCCTTGACGAAGTCGGCGCCGCCGACGCTGGAGCCCGGGAAGAGTTTGACGATCTCGCAGCCCAACTCCTGGGCCTCGCCGATGTCCGTCACCGAGCCGCAGCCCGGGAAATAGGCGACCATATGCCGGTTGCAGACCTTCGCCACCTCGGGAACCAGGCAGGGCGAGACCACGAAGCGGGCGCCGCGCGACATATAGAGGGCGGCCGTCGGGGCATCGACGATGGAGCCGATGCCGAGCACGACTGACGGGTCGGTCCGGATCAGTTCGCGATGGATCTCGCCGAACAGGTCGGCGGCGAAATCGCCCCGGTTGGTGAACTCGACCGCCGGAGCGCCGCCGCGCGCGCAGGCGCGGATGATGTTCAGGCAGACCTCGGGATCCGGATGATAGAAGACGGGCGCCACACCTTGCGCTTCGAGGGCGGTCAGGACGGTCAGGCGGTTGTGGCGCATGGGGAGGCTCTGGCTCGGCGTTGTGATGGGGGTGAGATAGGCCCCGGGCGCCGGGGCGTCATCAAACATTTGGTGTCAGTGGCGGCGCCGACGCTCGCCTATCCGACGACCCCGGCGTTCCAGCCGTGTTCGGTGAGGTCCGGTTGAGCATCGAAGAGGGTGACGTCGAACCCCTCTTCCCACGGAAATACGCCTGCCCGATCCGGCCATACGATCTGGACGCAGGGAAAGCTGTCGCCTGCATAGAACCACCGACTCCAGCCGAGATGGTCGGCATAGAAGCGCTCCGCGACCGGGAAGGCGTAGGCCGGAAAATTGCCGAAGACATCGAGCGTTCGTTGGCCGATGGCTATCGGCTTTCCTGACTTGGCGTCTCGAAACAGGTCCCAGAGGATGTCGTGCGCCACCTCGCTCTTCAGGCCACACACAATCACCTCAGGATGTTGTGCGTTCAGCCAGAAGCCTGTGGTGAACGAGAACCCCGGGCCTTCGGCGTCAGCGAAAACGTTGGTGCGAAACCAGCCGTGTTCCTTCACCTCAAGGACAAAGGCTCTTTCGGATGGATCAAGGGCTTCGGCAGGCGCGTCGAGGGCGGTTCTCATGAGACTCGCATCGGATGGATCACCCCTTCGCCAGTTCGACGATCCGCTTCACGAGCGCGCTGTCCGGATCGAGCAGCGGGCCGAGCACGGTGAAGTGGTTGAGGCCGGGCAGGGCCTCGTAGCGGGTCTGGACGCCGTTGTTTCCCCAGTGGTCGGCCATCATCCGCGACTGGCGCAGGAACTCCGGGCTCTCCTCGCCGCCGACGACGCAGTCCAGCACGGTGCCGCCTGGGGTCGAGCCGTTGGGGATGGGCCAGAAGACCGGCGACAGGGCGGCGGCCTCGTTGGGGTTGAGGTCCAGCGCGGTGTTGATCGAGGTCCCGACGAGGGGGCGCAGGTCGAAGACGCCGGAGATGGCGAGGGCCGCCGAGGCGCGGCCCTCGGACAGCATTCCCGCCGACATATGGCCGCCCGCCGAATGGCCGAAGACCATCGGCCGCTTGCCGGTGCGGGTGCGGATCAGGTCGACGGCGGTCCGGACCCGTTCGAGGATCCTAGACAGCCGAACCGTGGGGGCGAGGTCGTAGGAGGGGACGGCGAGAGTGACGCCGTGGTGATTGAGGGCGGGGGCCAGGCCGCTGAACCAGTCCTTGTCCAGCGCCTGCCAGTAGCCGCCGTGCAGGAAGACGGCGACGGGGGCCTCAGGTCCGGCGGAGAAGATATCCATGACCTCGCGCGGGCCGGGGCCATAGGCGATGGTCTCGGGCGGATGGGCCATACGCGCCGCCTCGGCCGTCGCCTTCCACCGCCCCATGGCCTCCATATGGTCGGGGACACGGGCGCGGTTGTTGTATTCCGCCTCGAGATCGATCTCGTCTGTCACGCAACCATCCGCTAGAGACGCTCCAAACGCCGGAGGAGCCGCCTGCCATGATGACCGCCATCTTCGTCTTCATCAAATGCGAGCTGGGCCACGCCAATGACGTGGCCGCCGACATCGTGGACAATGTCGAGAACGTCTCGGAGGTCTATTCGACCTCGGGCCAGTACGACCTGCTGGCCAAGTTCCAGCTGCCCAAGGAGATGGACATCGGGACCTTCGTCACGAAATCCGTCCAGACCCGGCCGCACATCCGCGACACCTTCACGGTGATTACCTTCTCGCCCTTCCTGCCGAGCGGGAAGTAATTTGATCGGCCGCTAGCCCGCCGATCGCACCGCCGCCGAGACGTCCGACACCACCCTCTTCACCAGGGCCTCGTCGTCGCCCTCGGCCATGACGCGGATCAGTTTTTCGGTGCCCGAAGGGCGGACCAGAAGGCGGCCCGTGCCGTTCAGGGCGTTTTCGGCCTCGGCGATGGCGGCCTTGACGCCGGCGCTCTCCAGCGGCTTGCCGGCGTTGAAGCGGACGTTTTCCAGCAGTTGCGGCACGGGGTCGAACTGGCGGGCCAGCTCGCTCATCGGCTTGCCGCTCTCGACCAGGACGGCCAGCACTTGCAGCGCCGCCATCAGGCCGTCGCCGGTGGTGGCGTGGTCGTGCAGGATGATGTGGCCCGACTGTTCGCCGCCGATGTTGAAGCCACCCTCGCGCATCCGTTCCATGACGTAGCGGTCGCCGACCTTGGTGCGCTCCAGCGTCAGCCCCTCGGCCTTCAGCTTCCGTTCGAGGCCGAGGTTGGACATGACGGTGGCGACGATGCCGCCGCCGCTGAGGCGGCCGCGTTTGGCGAAGTCGAGGCCGACCAGAGCCATGATCTGGTCGCCGTCGACGACCTGGCCCTTCTCGTCGCAGATGATGACCCGGTCGGCGTCGCCGTCGAGTGCGATACCGATGTCGGCGCGGTAGCGTTTGACGGCCTCGGCCAGGGTCGCCGGATGGGTCGAGCCGCAGTCGGCGTTGATGTTGGTGCCGTTGGGCTCGACGCCCACGGGGAAGACCTCGGCGCCCAGTTCATAGAGGGTGGTGGGCGCAACCTTGTAGCCGGCGCCGTTGGCGCAATCGATGGCGACGCGCAGGCCCTTGAGGCTGAGGCGTTTGGGAAAGGCCGATTTGGCGATCTCGATATAGCGGGCCGGAACCTCGTCGTGGCGCTTGACCCGGCCGAGGCGGTTGGAGGGGGCCAGTCCGGTGTCAAGGCCGGCGTCCATCAGGGCCTCGATCTTGAGCTCGATCTCGTCGGAGAGCTTGTAGCCGTCGGGGCCGAACAGCTTGATGCCGTTGTCGGCATAGTCGTTATGGCTGGCCGAGATCATGACGCCGAGGTCGGCGCGCATGGAGCGGGTCATCATGGCCACGCCGGGTGTCGGCAGGGGGCCGAAGGTGCGCACGTCCATCCCGACCGAGGCAAAGCCGGCGACCAGGGCGGGCTCCAGCATATAGCCCGACAGCCGGGTGTCCTTGCCGATGACCACCAGATGGCGGCGGTCGTCGCCCGACATGAACAGGCGGCCTGCGGCCAGACCGACGCGCAGGGCGACCTCGGCGGTCATCGGAGGGGTGTTCGCCTTGCCGCGAATCCCGTCGGTGCCGAAATACTTCCTGTCGCCCATGACGGGTCTCCTTGATCGTCGCGCCCGCTTCTTATCCGGGTCCGGAAATCATCCGAAACGCCATTTTAGCAGCGTGGAGTCCTAATATCCCATAGAGGCGAGCTGGGTTCAGTCCCCGAGGAGCGAAATCATGTGCGGCATCATCGGCATCGTCGGGACCCAGCCCGTCGCGGACCGGCTGATCGACAGCCTCAAGCGGCTTGAGTACCGCGGCTATGACTCGGCCGGCGTGGCCGCTGTCGTGGACGGAAAGGTCGAGCGCCGCCGGGCCCAAGGCAAGATCAAGAACCTCGAGGCCGTGTTGGCCGAGCAGCCGCTGGTGGCCCAGAACGGCATCGGCCATGTGCGCTGGGCGACCCACGGCGCGCCGAACGTCAAGAACGCCCACCCGCACACCGCCGGCCGCGTGACCCTGGTCCACAACGGCATCATCGAGAATTTCGCCGAGCTCAAGGCCGAATTGGCGGCGACCGGCCGGACGTTTGAGAGCGACACAGATACCGAGGTCATCGCCCAGCTGATCGACGCCGAGCTGGCGACGGGGCTGGCGCCGCTGGAGGCCTTCAAGGCGACGCTGGACCGGCTGACGGGTGCCTATGCCCTGGCGGTGCTGGTGGAGGGGGCGGACAACCTGATCCTCGGCGCCCGGCGCGGCAGCCCGCTGGTGGTCGGCGAGGGGCAGGGTGAGATGTTCCTGGGCTCGGACGCCCTGGCCGTCGGCCCCTTCACCAACCGCGTCATCTATCTGGAAGAGGGCGACTACGTCGCCATCGACCACGACAGCGCCCGCATCTTCGACGCCTCGGGCGCGGCGGTGACCCGCCCGGTCAAGGTCGTGCCGACCTCGGCCGTCATGATGGAGAAGGGCAACTACCGACACTTCATGGAGAAGGAAATCCATGATCAGCCCGAGGGCTGCCAGCGCACCATAGCGGCCTATGTCGACGCCCTGACCTCGCGCGCCGCCATGCCCGGAGACCTGGACTTCAAGACGCTGGAGCGGATCCAGATCGTCGCCTGCGGCACCTCCTATATCGCCGGGGTCATCGGCAAATATCTGATCGAACAGCTGGCCGATCTGCCGGTGGACGTCGAGATCGCCTCGGAGTTCCGCTATCGCCAACCGGCCCTGCGCCCGGGCTCGCTGGTCATCGCCATGTCCCAGTCGGGCGAGACCGCCGACACCTTGGCCGCCCTGCGCTACTGCAAGGCCAAGGGGATGAAGAGCGCCGTGGTGGTCAACGCCCAGGAATCGACCATGGCCCGCGAGGTCGACGTGGTCTGGCCGATCCACTGCGGTCCCGAGATCGGCGTCGCCTCGACCAAGGCCTTCACCGCCCAAGTGTCGGTGATGATCGCTCTCGCCGTCGCCGCCGCCAAGTCGCGCGGCATGATCGACGCCGCCGAGGAAGAGCGGATGGTCAAGGTGATGCTGGAGGCCCCCCGCCTGATCGCCGAGGCCATCGGTCTGGAGGACGCGCTCAAGGAGATCGCCGTCGACATCGCCAAGGCCCGCGACGTCCTGTTCCTGGGGCGTGGTCCGATGTCGGCGCTCGCTCTGGAAGGCGCGCTGAAGCTGAAGGAGATCAGCTATATCCACGCCGAGGGCTATGCCGCGGGCGAGCTGAAGCACGGCCCGATCGCCCTGGTCGACGACAAGACGCCGATCATCATCCTGGCGCCGTACGACAGCTATTTCGAGAAGTCGGCCTCGAACATGAGCGAGGTCATGGCGCGGGGCGGCCAGGTGGTCTTCATCACCGATCCGGAGGGCGCCAAACACGCTCCGGCGGGCGCGCGCGTGGTCGTCACGGCCCCGGCCAGCGATCCTCTGGTATCGGCTCTGGTGATGTCCGCCCCGATCCAGCTGCTGGCCTATCATGTGGCCGTGGTGAAGGGTGCCGACGTCGATCAGCCTAGAAACCTCGCCAAGTCGGTGACGGTCGAGTAACGGCGACTGTCCAGAACGGGCGCCGGACTTTCGCGGGCAACGCAAACCGGCCTATGATCGTTCGGCTGTCAGAAGAACTCCCCGGGCTGGTAATCGATGTTGTCTGCTACTCCTCGCGTCCGCAAGGCCGTGCTTCCTGTCGCCGGTCTCGGAACGCGGGTCCTGCCCGCCGCCAAAACCACGCCGAAGAACATGCTCAATGTGTTCGACCGGCCGATCCTGTCGCACATCGTAGAGGAAGCCCGCGCGGCGGGGATCGAGCATTTCATCTTCGTGGTGGGACGGGGCCAGTCGGCGGTCGAGGACTATTTCGACCACGCCTATGAGATCGAGGCTATCCTGAAGGCCAAGGGCAAGGACGACATCCTGCAACTGGTCCAGGCCGACCTGCCCAGGCCCGGCGAGATGAGCTTCGTGCGCCAGATGGCCCCTCTGGGTCTCGGCCACGCCGTCTTCTGCGCGCGCGACCTGATCGGCGACGAGCCCTTCGCGGTGATCCTGCCCGACATGCTGATGATGGCCGATACGCCCGCGCTCGGTCAGGCCATCGCCGCCCATGAGAAGACCGGCGGCAATATCGTTGTGGTCGAACCGGCCCCCGAGGGCGAGACCTATAAATACGGCATCGTCGCTCTGGACGGCCAGGAGGGCCGGCTGAACCGCATGACCGGCATGGTCGAGAAGCCGCCGCTCGGGACGGAGCCTTCGAACCTGTTCATCTCGGGCCGCTATGTCCTGACGCCCGACATCTTCCCCCTGTTGGCCGACCAACAGTCG
The DNA here is from genome assembly GCF_017487405.1 of Brevundimonas goettingensis. Lineage (NCBI taxonomy): Bacteria > Pseudomonadati > Pseudomonadota > Alphaproteobacteria > Caulobacterales > Caulobacteraceae > Brevundimonas > Brevundimonas goettingensis. The sequence goes on from NZ_CP062222.1 coordinate 3,966,625, forward strand.
GGGGCGGGCGGCGAGATCCAGCTGACCGACGCCATGGCCAGGCTGATGAAGGTCAAGGACTTCCACGCCCTGGAATACGACGGAACGACCTATGACTGCGGCGACGCGGTCGGTCTGCTGCGCGCCAATGTGGCCTATGCGCTGAAGCACGAGAAGCTGGGCGAAGCGGCCCGGGCGGCGATCGCGGACCTGCTCTAGGCAGCTTTGCCGCAATCCGGCCCTTGCATCGGGGGGCGTGAGGTCCTTTAAGCGCGCGCAAACACGCCTTGTGCGCCTGCCTGCCGCTCCCTCGAAGGTCCCGCCATGTCCAAAGCTTCCGACAAGCCCGTCAAGAAGGTCGTCCTCGCCTATTCCGGCGGTCTGGACACCTCGATCATCCTGAAGTGGCTGCAGACCGAATATAACGCCGAGGTCGTGACCTTCACCGCCGACCTGGGCCAGGGCGAGGAGCTGGGCCCGGCGCGCGAGAAGGCGTTGAAGATGGGCATCAAGCCCGAGAACATCTTCATCGACGATCTGCGCGAGGAGTTCGTGCGCGACTTCGTCTTCCCGATGTTCCGCGCCAACGCCGTCTATGAAGGCCAGTATCTGCTGGGCACCTCCATCGCCCGGCCGCTGATCGCCAAGCGCCAGATCGAGATCGCCCGTCAGGTCGGCGCCGACGCCGTCTGTCACGGCGCGACCGGCAAGGGCAACGACCAGGTCCGCTTCGAGATCGGCTATTACGCCCTGGAGCCCGACATCCGCGTGATCGCCCCCTGGCGCGAGTGGGAATACCGCAGCCGCGAGGCCCTGCTGGACTTCGCCGAGAAGAACCAGATCCCGATCGCCAAGGACAAGCGCGGCGAGGCCCCGTTCTCGGTCGACGCCAACCTTCTGCACTCCTCGTCCGAGGGCAAGGTGCTGGAGGATCCGGCGGTCGAGGCCCCCGAGTTCGTCCACCAGCGCACGATTTCTCCCGAGGACGCGCCCGACACGCCGCACGTCTTCACCATGACCTTCGAGAAGGGCGATCCGGTCGCCATCGACGGCGTGGCCATGTCGCCGGCGACTCTGCTGACCGAGCTGAACCGTCTGGGTCACGACAACGGCGTGGGCCGTCTGGACCTGGTCGAGAACCGCTACGTCGGGATGAAGTCGCGCGGCGTCTATGAGACCCCCGGCGGCACCATCCTGCTTGCCGCCCACCGCGGCATGGAGTCGATCACGCTGGACGGGGGCTCGATGCACCTGAAGGACCAGCTGATGCCGAAATACGCCGAGCTGATCTACAACGGCTTCTGGTTCGCCCCTGAGCGCGAGATGCTGCAGGCGGCGATCGACTACTCGCAGCAGAAGGTCTCGGGCACGGTGACGGTCAAGCTCTACAAGGGCAATGTCACCATCATCGGCCGCGAAAGCCCCTACAGCCTCTATGATCAGGATCTGGTCACTTTCGAGGAGGGTGTTCAGGCCTATGACCACAATGACGCCGCAGGCTTCATCAAATTGAACGCCCTGCGTCTGCGGGTGCTGGCCAAGCGCAACGCGCGGGGCTGACACCCGGACTTCGCCTGTTTCGACGTGCCGGCCCCTTCATCTCCATTCCGAGAGACGTTCGATGCGCAAACAGACCCTTCTGGCGGCCGCCGCCGCCCTGACCGCAGCCCTGGCCGTCGCCGCCCCGGCGTTCGCCCAAACGGCCCCGGCCCCGGCTCCGCAGGCCGCTCCGGCTCCGGCCGTCGAGTCGACGGACTCGCCTGAGGAACTAGCGTTCAAGGCCAAGGCCGACGCCTTCGGTGATCGGATGAAGGGGATGTACGAAGAGATGCAGGCCGCGGTCACCGCCGCCGCCGGCGACGCCGGCAAGCAGAAAACCGCCCTGGACGCCATTCAGGCCCGCTACCAGCCCGAGGCCGATACCTTCGCCACGGACTTCCAGAGCTTCATGCAGACGGAGCTGGCGGCGGTTCCGGAAGCTGAACGGACCGAGGCCATGGCCCAGGTCGAGCAGGCCATCCCCCAGTTCCGCAGCCTGCCGTCCATGCTGCGCGCCGAGGCTGAAAAGCCCCAACCGGCCGCGGCCCAATAGGCCGGCAGGTCCCGTGATCCGTGTTCTGATCCTCGCCGGCGCAGTGGTCGGTCTGTCGGCTTCAGCGGCGTTCGCCCAGGACGACGGTCCCGTGCGGACCGCGCCGACGGCCGCCGCGCCCGCCAACACGGCTGTCCCGGACGAGGCGGCGGTCGAGGCCGCCGCCGCCGGCTTCGAAACCCAGATGGACGAGATGGCGAAAGAGCTGGAAGCGGCGAAGACCGCCTCCGGGTCCGACGCCGCCGCTCTGAAGACCGCCAGCGACGCCATCGTCGCCAAATACCAGCCCGGAGCCGACGCCTTCGCCGAGATGGTCGCCGCCCTGATCGCCAGCCGCCCCGTTCCGCCTGAGGCCCAGACCCGAGCGCGCGAGGCGGTGCAACAGGTCCGCGACATGCCGGGGCTGATCCGCGATCACCATCTGGCGGCTCCCGCGCCTGCGAGCCTGCCTGCGACCCCGCCGCCGGCGCCTTAACGCGAAGTAACTTGCGGTAGCGGGGTTCGGGGAGGAGTTTCCCGACATATACCGCAAGGAAGCCGCGCCATGATCAAGATCCTGAGCCTCGCCGCCGCCCTGGCCGTCCTGCCCCTGACCCAGGCCGCCGCCGACGAGCGCAAGACCCCGTCCGAGGCCGCCATCGAGGCCGCCGCCAGCGCCTTCGAGGCCCGGATGGAAGCCTTCGGCGAACGCGCGGAGGCCATCAATGACGACAAGTCCCTGACCGACGCCCAGCGCGAAATGAAGATCGCAGCCCTGTGGTCAGAGTATCAGCCCGAGGTCGCCGTCTTTACCGCCGTGGTCAGCCAGCACGCCGGCCAGATCGCCTCCGAAGCCCTGGCCAATATCGACGTCGACGCCCTGGTCCATCAGGCGCTCGATACGCCCGAGGTCCAGGCGGCCCTGACCGGCGCGGCCGGCATGGCCCGCAACGGCGCCTGGGCCCAGAACGACCCCGAACAGATGGTCACCTATGGACTGATGGCCCAGTACGGCGTCGATCAGGCCCTGGACGCCATCGCCGACGACGCGGACAAGGCCGAGGCCGCAAAAGACGCGGAGGCGGACGCAGAAGCCGCCGAAGCGGATGCGCATGCAGATCACACGCCGCATACGCACCCCTGAGACCTTCCACTCTCCCCAGAACTGGAACGGACTCAGTCCTCCGGGTCGCCATGAGATTCCCCCACCTCGACCCGGGGTAAGGGCCGGCCGAAAGGTCGGCCCTTTTCGTTTGGCCGCTGTCTCTTGACCTGACCGGGCCGGGCGCCCGAAAGGCCGCTTATGAATAGCCTTCCCGTCGATCCGCATCTGTACGGCGCCTTTCTGGGCGTGATGGCGGTGATGGCCATCACGCCCGGGCCGGCCAATGTGTTTCAGGTCGCCGTCGGGGTGGAGCGTGGCCGGGCGGCGGCCCTGCAGAGCGTGGTCGGGATGAACGCCGCGACCCTGGTCTGGTTCGGGGCGGCGGCGCTCGGTCTTGGAGCGCTGGTGGCCGCCTTTCCCCAGGTGTTCAAACTGGTCGCCGTCGGCGGCGCCCTCTATGTCGCCTGGCTGGGGATCAAGGCCCTGCGCGGCGCCTTCGCCAACGAAAGCCAGCCTGGAGCCATCGTCACGGTGCGCGACCGCAGCGCCATCGTGAACGGCTTCATGGTCCAGATCGCCAATCCCAAGGCCATCCTGTTCTTCACCGCCGTCCTGCCGCCGTTCCTGGACGTTCAGCGGCCCATCGTTCCGCAACTGTTGTTGTTCGCGATGGCCACCATCAGCATGGACGTGCTGGCCATGAGCGCTTACGGTCTAGGTGGAGCCGCCCTGGCCCGCCGCCTGTCGGAGCCCCGGTTCCGGCGCGGGTTCGGGATTTTCGTCGGCGTCCTGCTTTTGCTTGCCGCCGTGCTGATAGTTTCACGATTGTAATGGGTTAGCCGTCCGGAACGGATAGGCTGGCTGACCGTTGAGCAGAAAAGGCGCACCGCATGGTCGCCATGGGAGTTCAGTGATGAAGACGCGTTTCCTCAAACCGGTTCTGCTCGCGGCGGCCGCCAGCCTGGCGCTTGCGGCCTGCGCCACCTCCACCCCCTACCAACCCGTCGGAACCGGCGGCGCGCGCGGCGGCTATGCCGAGCAGCGGCTGGAGAACGATCGTTACCGGGTCAGCTTCGCGGGCAATTCCGTGACCTCGCGCGAACAGGTGGAGATGGGTCTGCTGCTGCGCTCGGCCGAGCTGACCAAGCAGAACGGCTTCGACTGGTTCGCCACGGTCAATCGCGCCACCGACCGCGACACCCGCTACCAGAACCTGAGCGGCCCCTACGGCGATCCCTTCTACACCGGCCGTTACGGCGGCTACTGGGGTCCGTCCTGGCGCTTCTACGGCAACGGCGGCTGGAGTCCCTGGGGCAGCCCGTGGGGCCGCGGCTGGGGCCCGGGCTTCAACGACTGGGACGTGCGCCAGATCGACCGCTATGAGGCCTCCTCGGAGATCGTCATGGGCCGTGGCGCCAAGCCCGCCGGCGACCCCAACGCCTTCGACGCCGGCGAGGTCATCGCCAACCTCGGTCCGCGGGTGACGCGGGCGGGAAGCTGACAGGAAGGGACTAGGGAAGAGGGACTAGGGACTAGTAAGGCAAGCGGCTCGTAGCTGGTCCTGGTCCCTAGTCCCTAGTCTCTCTTACCCGATCCTCGGCGACTTCAGCCGGCGTTTGTTGGAGTGGCTGGCGGGGGCGTTGCCGAGGTCCTCGGGCAGTTCGCCCTTGAAGTAGAACCGCTGCCAGGCCTCCTTGGCCGCATCGGGATCGCCCGAGGCCAGGCGGGTGTTGAAGTCGGTGCGCTGGCGGTTCCAGGCCTCGAACTGACCGTTCATGACCGGGTTGGATTCCAGCGTCCGGATGACCGGCTGGAATTCCTCGACCTTCTTGTGCTCCAGCAGGGTGATGAAGCAGAAGGGCTCGCCCTTCTCGAACTTGATCCGGCCTGGCCGCGTGAAGATCCAGTTCATCGTGAAGGGGAAGGGCAGCCAGTCGGTCTCGATCAGCCCGACCAGGGGTTGGATGCCGTCCTTCACATGGTTCGGCGATCCCGAGCACTGCATCCCCCAGCCCGGCGGGGTGCGGAACAGGTACTGGGGATGCATGGTCAGGACCCCGCGCGAGAAGTGCGAGGTCACGAAATGGCTGAGCGTCGGCTGGGGCCGGTCAGGGGTGATGGTGATGTCCGACTGCTGCGGCCCGCCGTTCCATTCGGCGCTGAAGCCGAAGGGGCAGAGGATCTCCCACCCCGTCGTATTGGCCATATTCAGCGGCAGGCAGCGATAGGGGTGGCGCGAGACGAAGGCGTCCATCCAGTTGCGGGACTGACGGCCGGGCACGAGGTCCGGCGGCGTCGCCGTCATCGGATAGCATTCCAGTTCCAAGGCCGGGCTCCGTTCTGTAAGCGGGACTGATCTCCTTCCTAGCCCGTCCCGAGCCGCCACCTCAACCATGTCCGAAACGCCCGCCTTCACGCCTGCTTTCGATCGCGACCGCCTGCTGGACTGGATGGCGGAGCACGAGGTCGAACAGATCACCCACGACCATCCGGCGGTGTTCACCGTGGGCGAGGGGCTGGACCTGAAGGCCGAGATGCCCGGCGTCCACACCAAGAACCTGTTTCTGAAGGACAAGAAGGGGCGGCTGTGGCTGATCTCGGCCGCCCAGGACACGGTCATCGACCTGAAGCGGGCGCATGCGGCCATGGGGTCGGACCGACTTTCGTTCGGCAATGAGGGGCTAATGTACGAGACCCTGGGCGTGCGGCCGGGCTCGGTCACGGCCCTGGGGCTGATCAACGACGTGGACCGGCGGGTGACCTTCGTCCTCGACAGGCGGCTGCACGAAGCGGCCATCGTCAACTTCCACCCCCTGATCAATACGGCGACGACGGCGCTGGATCAGGCGGCCTTCCGCAAGGTGCTGACCCTGCTGGGCAGGGAGCCGGTCGTGGTGGATTTCGAGAAAATGGCCCCTCTCCCATAGGGAGAGGGAGGGACCCGCGAGCGAAGCGGCGGGAGGGTGAGGGGTTCCGCCCTCGCCGGTTGGCGACAGAACCCCTCACCCTTTCGCACAAGGACGACGGCTTGCGCCGCCGTGTGCTCAAGCCCTCTCCCTATGGGAGAGGGTGTCGACCTCAGCCCGCGACCTTGACCGAGACCCGCTTGATCCAGCTGTAGAGGCCCAAGGACAGGACGGCGAAGGCGACGACGCCCGCCAGCATGGCCGGCCAGGCCGAGCCCTCCGGGATCAGACCGAACGGCGACTCCTTGCCGGTGCCGACGATGACGCCGGCCAGCAGGACGCCGAACAGGCTCTCGCCCACGATCAGGCCCGAGGCCAGCAGCACGCCCATGCGGCGGCCGACGTCGGCGTATTTCGTGCCGGCGATGGCCTTGTCGTAGAACCAGCCGACCACGGCGCCGACGACCAGCATCGTGGTGACGGCGGCGGGCAGGTAGAAGCCGATGCCGACGGCGAGCGGCGGCAGCTTGATCTTGCCCTTGGTGGATTTCTCCAGAACGGCGTCGAGCACGATGATGACGACGCCGATCACGGCGCCGATCCCGATCAGGTCCCAACGCAGTTCGCCCGATATGACGCCCTTGGCCAGGGCCGAGATCAGGGTCGCCTGCGGGGCCGCCAGCGGGGCGTCCGCGATGCCCTTGGGTCCGCCCTCGAAGCCGAAGGCGCCGTTCAGCTGGCTCAGGATGAAGGGGATGACCAGGGCGCCGGCGACGACGCCGACGATCAGGGCCACTTGCTGACGCCAGGGGGTGGCCTCGACCAGCTGGCCGGTCTTGAGGTCCTGAAGGTTGTCATTGGCGATGACGGCAACGGCGAAGACGACTGCCGTGACCATCAGGGCGAAGGCGACGAACGACGGATCGGCCGGCACGCCTGCGACGGCCATGACCACCAGCATGAGCAGGGAGGCGACGACGATGGCGATGATGCCGACGCCCGAGACCGGGCTGTTCGACGAGCCGATCAGGCCGGCCATATAGCCGCAGATGGCGGCGACCGCGAAGCCGATGACGATCACATAGACCAGGCCGCCGATGACCAGGATCGGGGCGCTGGCGGCCAGCGGGGTGCCTTGGGTAAACAGGGCCAGGACCGTGGCGATACCGACGAGGGCGATGATCGACAGGCCGCCGACGATGCCGATCGGGATATCCTGTTCGGTGCGGTCCAGAACCTCGCCTTCAGAGCGGCGGCGCTGGGCGGCCAGGGCCGAAGTCAGGCCGCCGACCAGCGGGCCCATCAGCTTGATCAGGGTCCAGATGGCGGCGACGCCGATGACGCCGGCGCCCATGAAGCGGACCTCATTGCGCCAGACCTTGGAGGCCAGCTCCTCGGCCGGGGCCGAGGCGAGGGTGGCGGCCAGGGAGTGGATGCCGAAATGCGAACCCAGCCAGGCCACGACGTCGGGCGAGGTCAGCAGGGGCACGGCGATGCACCAGGCCAGGATCAGGCCGAACAACTGGGCCAGACCCACGGTCAGGCCGATCAGGTGGCCGGCGCCCAGAAGCGCGAACTGCATGCCGAAGCCGACGCCCGTGGCGCCGCCGCCGAGGAAGGCGGGAAGCTTGATGAATTTGGCCGTCTCGCCGGCGAAGGCGCGCGCCGAAATCAGGAAGGCGAACAGGGCTGAGACGATCGCGCCCACGATGACGACGCCGAGGCCGGCCTTGTTCTCGCGCACCGCCTCCTCGCTCTGGTCGACGCCGGGCGAGCCGACTGTCAGCACCTCGGCGGCGGCGACGCCTTCGGGGTAGGGCAGGTTGGCATTGACCACCAGGGCGCGGCGCAGCGGGATGGAGAAGGTGACGCCGAGCACGCCGCCCAGGACGCAGATGGCCACCGATTCCCAGAACGGAAAGTCCATCCACCAGCCGACCATGACCAGGCCGGGCAGGACGAAGATGATCGAGCTCATGGCCCCGCCGACCGAGGCCACGGTCTGGACGGTCATGTTCTCCCAGATGGTCGAGCCCCTGAAGGCGCGCAGGATGGCCATCGAGATGACCGCCGCCGGAATGGCAGAGGCGAAGGTCAGGCCCACCTTCAGGCCCAGATAGGTGTTGGCGGCGGTGAAGATCACCGCCAGCAGACAGCCCAGGATCAGGGCGCGGATGGTGAGTTCGACGCGTTTCGTGCGGGGTACTGCGGGGGTGTCGGTCATAAGGTCCCTCTTTGACGGCGGAGGTAAGCCGGAAACGCCCCCGCTGGCAACGGCGGGGCTGTATGACGACCGATCACCCGATCCGATGACTTGACGCGGGGGCCGGCGCGGCGAACTGTCTCACATCGGTTTCGAGGAAGACCCATGCGCCGCATCATCGTCACCAGCCTCATCGCCCTTCTCTGCGCTGCGGGCGCGGCCGGAGCCCAGACCTCAGCGTCCCCATCCGCGGCGGAAACGGTCGCGGCGCGCAAGGCGGCCTTCAACCTGTCGGCGGTGGCCTTCAGCACGATGAACGCGGCGGCGGCCTCGCCCACGCCGGAGCCGCGCCAGCTGTCGTTCAGCGCCCAGGCCCTGGCCCGCTGGGCCCACGCCCTGCCCGGGCTCTTCCCCGCCGGCACCAGCGCCACCGACATGCCGGGCGAGACCACCGCCTCGCCGGCCATCTGGGCCAATCGCGCCGACTTCGAGGCCAAGGCCGCCGCCTATGCCGCCGCCGCCGACAAGCTGGGCGAGCTGACCGAGGACACCGAGGCCTTCAAGGCCCAGCTGGCGGTGGTCAGCGACACCTGCAAGTCGTGCCACCAGCCCTATCGGGTCCGCTCCGGCCACTGATCGCCGACCTTCTCTCCGGCCTCTCAGCGGGTTAGGAGGCTTCATGCCTGAACTTCCCGAGGTCGAGACGGTCCGGCGCGGCCTGGAGCCCGTTCTGGTCGGCGCCCGCCTGACCCGTGTGCGACAGAATCGCCCGGATCTGCGCTTTCCTTTCCCCGACCGGTTCGTCGAACGGCTGGAGGGGGCGACGGTCACGGCCATCGACCGGCGCGCCAAATATCTGCTGGCCCGACTGTCGACCGGGGAGACCTGGGTCACCCATCTCGGTATGACCGGCCGCTTCACCCTCGACGGGACCCAGATCGGGGAGTTCGAGGAGCCGGCGCCGACCGCGGGCAAGCACGAGCACATGAGCTTCTGCGCGGTGCGGGATGGAAAGGCGACCCGCGTGGGTTTCGCCGACGCCCGCCGCTTCGGCTTCATGGGGCTGATCCCGACCGAGGAGGCCGAGGCCCATGCCTGGTTCGCCGCCATGGGGCCTGAACCGCTCGGCAACAGCTTCTCCGCCGCCCATCTGGCCGAGGTCTTCGCGGGCAAGAAACAGAACATCAAGGTCAGCCTGCTGGACCAGAGGAATGTCGCGGGCCTCGGCAACATCTATGTCTGCGAGGCGCTGTACCGCGCCCGGATCTCGCCCCTGATCGCGGCGGGCAAGGTCTCCCGCCCCAGGCTGGAGACGCTCGCCTCAGTGATCCGCGACGTGCTCAACGACGCCATCGCGGCGGGCGGCTCGACCCTGAAGGACTTCGCCAATGCCGAGGGCGGTCAGGGCTATTTCCAGCACCGTTTCGACGTCTACGGCCGCGAGGGCAAGCCGTGTCTGGCCGAGGGCTGCACCGGCGTGGTTAAACGCATCGTCCAGGCGGGCCGCTCGACCTTCTATTGCCCGAGCTGCCAGAAGAAATGACCCAACACCGCGTCATCCTCTTTCGCGGCATGAACACCGGGGGCGTCCGCGCCCCGGTGGGCGAGCAACGCGCCATGGCCGAGGCCATGGGGCTGAACAACCCGCGCACCCTTCAGGCCAGCGGCAATCTGGTGGTCGAGACCGGGATGGCGACGGCGGCGCTGGAGGAAGCCATCGAAACGGAGATGGCGCGCCGCTTCGACCTCAAGATCGCCGCCATGGCTCGCACCCCGGATCAGTGGGCGAAGCTGATCGCCGCCAATCCGTTTCCGAAGGAGGCCGAGGCCCACCCCGCCAAGGTTGTGGCCATGGTCATGAAGGACGGTATCAACCCGGGCGCGCTCGACGCGGTTCAGGCCCTGTGCCGCGACGGAGAGGATGTCCAGGCCGTGGAGGGGGTCCTCTATTTCTGGTTCCCGAACGGCCAGGGCGAGTCCCTCATCTTCAAGAAGGCGACGCCGAAGATGCTGGGCATGGGCACCGGCCGGAACTGGAACACGGTGCTCAGGCTGGGCGAGATGGCCGGCCTTTAGCGCGGCCCCACGGAGGTCCGGGAGACGAAGGCGTTGATCGCGTCTTCGGCGTGCTGCGGATCCGTCAGCACGACGTAGTGAGGCGCGCCCTCCACCGTCACGAACTGGACTTCTCCGGCTTTCGCGAGCGTCTCGGCACGCGCGACCGCGCCTGCGTGCGGGGTCTTGGGATCCCGGTCGCCCTGAAGCACCAGCACCGGCGGAAGACGCGTCGGGTCATGGCCGAACGCTGCGTCCCTCGCATAGGTCATGTCGGCGCCGCCCAGCAGCTGCAAGGGCAGGCTGCTTGTGAAGAGCAGGGCCTGGCTTTCGGCGGCAATATCCTCTCGCGTCAGGGTCGGCCGGGCGTTGTTTTCGGACGCAGAGATCAGGGCGACCAGCGGGATGGAAGAGGCGGCGTCGGGCGACATGAAGGGGGCGTAGAAGGCTTCCAGCGTCGTCTGCGCCCGCTCGATCGCGTCCTTCTTTCCGGCCAGCGCGTCGGCGATGACGTCGGGGATCATGGCCCGCGCGTCGGGAGCATCGAGCAGGGCGCCGAGGAAGGCTTTCGGCTGGCCACCCGGAAACAGATTCGCCCGCTCGGGATCGTCGACCACGCGCTGGAGCGCCTCGATCGCGGAGCTCCCTACCTTCGCATGACAGGCCGGGTCCCGATCGCAGTCGGCCAGAACCTCGCGGCCCACGGCGTCGACGACCTGGGAGCGGTGGCTGAGGTCCCAGACCTCCGAACCGTCGGGCGGCACGAGAGAGTCCAGAACGATCCCCTTCAAGGCCGTGGGAGGCGCGACCGTCATCATGCGCAACACCAGCTGGGTGCCGTAGGAGACGCCGTACACATAGGTCTCCCGCCCGTGCGAATAGCGCCCTATCAGATCGTGCAGGTCGTGCGCCGCCTGGGTGACGGTGAAGGACCGGACCCAGGGCGACCGGGCGCCGAGCTGGCCGAAGCAGGAGCCCCATTCGGCGCCTTCGAGCCCCCGTCCACCGGGCGAGTCCGCAGCCTCCTCGGCGACACAGACGCGGCTGGACCGGCCCGTGCCGCGATGATCGGGGACGAGGATGTCGTATCCCGGGAAGGCGGCCCTGAATCGGTCAAGCAGGCCATAGAAGCCGGCGCCGGCCTCGCCCGGACCGCCCGCGACCAGCCAGACGTCGCCGCGGCTGATCCCTTGCGTCGGGAATTTACGGACGAACAGTTCGACTTCTCCGGAGGCCGCATCATCATGGCGAAGCGGTGCCTTGGCGACGGCGCACAGGCTGCCGGCAAGATGATCGGGCGCGGCGTCCGTGCAAGGCATGAAGTCGGCCAAGGCAGACGCCGGCCCGACCCTGGCGTCCGGCGACGCGGTCGGTGTGGAAGCGCAGGCCATCGTCATCGTGAGCGCCAGCGTCGCCGCCGCGAGAACCTTCAGTCGCATCGCATATCCCTCAGTTATCCGGACATCGCTGATCCCGGTCGGCTGTGCACCTTAAGCTTCGCTAATGATCGACCAGAATACGGCGCCGATGTTTGGAAAAGCGGACATCGTGTAAAAAATACTAGACTCAATGTCTGCTCCATGAGATATCGCTTCGTGGCGCCGCGCAGTGCGGCCGAGGAGGCCTCATGTCGTTTCGCGAAAAGCATCTGTGGGTCAGCATCGTCTCCAGCGTGGCGGTGTGGGGCTGGTATTTCTGGTTCGTGGCCCGGCATCTGGCGGCCGGCTGGCGCACGGACGATCATTTCACCGCGACGCTCAGTCTCGCCTTCCTCGGCTGTCTGATCCTGGTGGTGCTGATCGAGGCAGTCCTGACCTTCATCGCTACGGCGATCACGCCGAAGGTCGAGCGGAAGATGAAGGACGAGCGCGAGATTCATGCCGCGCTCAAGGCCAGCCACATCGCCCTGATGGCCCTGATCGGCCTGATCTTCTGCGTCTCGGCGGCCGCCTGGCTGGCCGGGGTGGTCGACGACAATATGGTGGGCGGCCGCGCGGTCTTTTCGGTCAACGGCAATCTGATGGTGGTGCTGGCCAATGTGCTGCTGGCCTGTCTGGTCCTGACCGAGCTGGTGCGGGCCGGGGTGACCCTGATGCTGCTGCGGGGGCTGCGTTGATGACGGGCGGGCGTGAAGAGACGCGCGCGCCGCAGGGGTTGCAGTGGGCGCGTGAAGTCTGGGTCGGGGTCGTCGGCCTCGTTCTGGGCGTGGCGCTGGTGGCGGGGCTGACCGAGGATATGGGGCGCAGGGTCTGCGGTGGCGCGGCCTCGATCCCCGGGGCTGCGGTTCTGTTGGGGTGCGATCGCTAATGCCCGCTCCGCCCCCCATCAAGAACCGCATCCGCGAGTTGCGCTTCCATGCGGGCGAGATGACCCAGGCGGCTCTGGCCGAGCGGATCGGCATGACGCGCCAAACCATCGTCGCCATCGAACAGGGCAAATACTCCCCCAGCCTCGAGGCCGCCTTCCGCATCGCCCAGGTGTTCGGAGTGCCGATCACCGGGGTGTTCGAGTGGGAGGGCTGAGGCTTTCGCCGGGCTGAGGTGATGGATATGAGACATCCATCCAAGGAGCTCCCGATGTCCGACGCTTACGACAACATCCTGATCGAACGCCATGCCGACGGCTATGCGGTGGTGACCCTGAACCGGCCCGAGGCGCTGAACGCCCTGAACGCGGCCCTGTTCGCCGATCTGGCGGCCTTCCTCGATACGGTCGAGCGCGACGATACGGTTCGGTGCCTGATCCTGACGGGCTCGGGCGAGAAGGCCTTCGCCGCCGGCGCCGACATCAAGGAGATGGCGGATCAGACCTATGCCCAGATGTATGCGAACAACTATTTCGCCCTGGGTCACGACCGGATCGTCCGGTTCAGGAAGCCGATCATCGCGGCGGTCAACGGCTTCGCCCTGGGCGGCGGCTGCGAGTTGGCCATGCTGTGCGACTTCATCATCGCCTCGGACAAGGCCAAGTTCGGCCAGCCCGAGATCAACCTCGGGGTCGCGCCAGGCATCGGTGGCTCACAGCGGCTGACGCGTCTGGTCGGCAAGTCCAAGGCCATGGACATGGTCCTGACCGCCCGGATGATGGACGCCACGGAGGCCGAGCGCGCCGGCCTGGCGTCGCGCGTCTTCCCGCACACCGAACTGATGGACGAGGTCCGCAAGATCGCCGCCCGGATCGCGGCCCAGAGCCCGCTGGCCGTCATGGCCAACAAGGAGATGGTCAACGCCGCCCTCGAAACGACCCTGACCCAGGGCGTGCAGTTCGAGCGCCGCCTGTTCCACTCCCTGTTCGCCTTCGATGATCAGAAGGAGGGGATGACCGCCTTCGTCGAGAAGCGGAAGCCGGAATTCAAGGGCTCCTGAGGCCTCAGTTGACCGGCGGCGGCGACCCCGGACGCGCCGGCATCGAACCGGCGTTGCAGCGAGCGGTATCGCCCCGGTCACAGGCCGCAACGGTGGCGCGCCAGTCGGCCATGGCCTTCTGGTAGCGGGCTTCCTGGTCGGCGTCGTATTCGGCGCGCGACTGGGCGTTGATCTGGGCGTCGATCGCCTGGCGTTCGGTCTCGGCTTCGACGTCAGCCTTCTGTTCCGTGTACTCGTGGACCGCCTCGGCATAGGCGGCCTGGTTGGTGTGATCGGTCTGGTCGGCCAGTTCGTTGCGCTCGGCCACCTGGGCGTTCAGCCGCTGGGTGATCGAGACCTCGACCGGGTTCTGCTCGGAATCCGGGGCCGGGGCGTTGGTTTCACCCTTGAGCTCCAGGGCGGTGGCCGAGGCGGGGTTGGGCACCTGGGCCGGGCGGGCCGGGGTCTGGGCGGAGGTCTGGGCCGAAGCCCCCAGAAGGGCGTCGACGTTGTCCACGGGCGCGGTGCTCTGGGCCAGGACCGGTCCGGCCAGCAGGGTCGCGACGGCGAGCAGAACGGGGGCGGTGCGTTTCATGTCTCAAGGTTCCTTCCGAACAGCCCCGGCCATCGAAACGCACCAGACCACGAAAGGGCTCCGCCGTCACCGGAGCCCGGGCTCGGGCGACAGCCTGAGGCGGAGCTCAGGTGTAGGGCGACGCTTTGGCGAGTTCCGGGTTGATCGCCTTCACGGCCTCCGGCAACGGCTTCAGGGTCACCTCGATCTCGCCAGCCTCGTTGGATCGCTGCGACTGGATGGCTCCGGCATTCAGATTGGCGACGCCGAAGCGCGCCGGCATCAGTCTTCCGTTGACCCGGATACGCGGGCCGGCCGTCGGCGCGGTGATGACGTTGATGACGGCGGGCTGGTCGTCGACCGCGTCGCGGATGTCGACGCGCTGGGCCGCGATCGCCCAGATCGGCAGTCCAGCGGGCATGGGCTGACCGTTGAGACGCTGCTCCCCGGCGCTGACCGTACGGGACGGCGCCTGCCGCGCAATCGTGGGGGTGAGGGCGGCGCGGTCCGATCCGGCTTCGAGGCGGTAGGGCGTCTGACCGGGGCGGCATCGGAAGGTGCGCTCCACGACAGATTGAACAAAGGTCTGGGCGCTCTGCCCGGCGGACGGAACGGCGCGTGCGACGGCGGGGCGTCCGATGGCGGAGACCGCGCGGCTGTCCATATCGCCGTCGGCCTTGAGGGGCATGCAGATCTCGGTCCGCTCGGCGACCCGATAGATCGAACCGTACAGGACCCCGTCACAATAAAAGCCGTCGGTGGCGTCGCCGCCGCAGATCCCCTTCATGTCCGCCGCCGAAGGCGAGGCGTAGCGGGTGCGCCGGTCCGGGGTCTGGGTCGCCAGAGCGGCGCGCGCGGCCGCCTGCTGAGCCTCCGTGGCCGCGGCCTGTGCATCGTCGGTCGCGGGGCTCAGCACGGCATAGCCGACGGCCTCGGTGTCGCGGACCAGCATGGGCAGTTCGCGGTCGCCCGAGACGGCGCGGATGCGGCCGTCGCGGCCGATCAGGGCGGTCTTCATCGAGGGCGAGCGCTGGCCCTGGAAATATTCGGGCTCGACCATGGCCTTGACGCTCGCGGGCAGGGCGGCGTGCTCGGCCATGCTGAAGTCGAGGGAGCGGCGGAAGGTGGTGTCGCCGACCTTGCGCTCGAGCGCGACGACCAGCCGGTCGCCGGGCTGGAGCGTGACGCCGCGCCAGGTCAGCCGGACCTCGAAGGCCTTGGGCTCGGCGGGCATGACGGCCGGGGCCGTGCAGCGGACCGAGGTCTCGGCGCGCATCCCGCCCTGCCGGAAGCGGATCGGCACCTCCAGCCCGGCGTCGCAGGCGGCCTTGACCGCGGCGAAGGCGTCGCGGGGCGACCGGGACGGATCGACGAAGGCGATGCTCTCGATGACCGGATCGGCGACGTCTTCGGTGGTGCAGCCCTTGCCGATCTGGACGAAGACCGCGCCGTCGCTATTGGAGCCGAAGCCGCAGGCCTTGGGCCAGGCCGCCTTGTAGACCGGCTCCAGGGCCGCGTTCAGCCAGCGGGTGTCGCGGGCCCTGATCGGCAGGCCGGGGCCTGCGTCTGCCGAGACCATTTCCGGTTCTCTCTGACCCGCCACGGCGAAGGCGCCGCCGCCGGCGAGGCCGAGGATCAGGGCGGCGACGCCGAGAACGATCAGACGGGCGCGGCGACCGGCGGCGGGGGCGGGATCAAGCACGGCTTTCAGGCGGGACATGGCGAGGCTCCTCGGGGTTCCGGTAAAGGTCAGGGCAGGGGCGAATGCGGGCTCCGACAGGTCGGCGCGCGACTTCAGGGCTTCGATCAGGGTCCGGGCATAGGCGCGGCGGACCTCGGGCGCCGCGCCGGCCAGGGCCAGGGCGTCGCAGGCCTCCTCGCGGGCGGCGGCGCGAACCCGGCGCAACAGGGGCAGCAGGGGATTGATCGCGAGGACGGCCAGCAGGGCCTCCTCCAGCCACAGGGCGTAGTGGTCGCGGCGCTTCAGATGGGCCAGCTCATGGGCGAAGACGGCGCGGGCGTCCGGCGTCTCCTCCCGGCCGGCCAGGGTGTGGGGCAGGATCAGGACGGGACGGATCAGGCCGGCCAGCAGGGCTTCGGAGGTCGTCGCGGAGACACGCACGGCGGGCGCGCGGACCTGGAAGTCGGCGGCGAGGGCGTGGATGGCCTCGATCAGGGAAGGCGGGGCCGCTTCCGCCGCGCGCACAAGCCCGTTCAGCCGGGCGGTTCGGACCGCCAGGGCGATCAGCCGCACAGCGGTCAGGGCGGCGGCGAGACCGAGAAGGATGAGGGCGGCGAGATTCCAGTCCACGACGAAGGCGGGCGCCGCCGTCGTCGTGGTGGTGGCGACGGTTGGGCTCAGGATCTCGGGGGTCAGGGGCGTGAACGCCGCGGGGGCGATCTGGAGGACCGGCGCGGGGCCGAGCAGCAACAGGGCTGTGGCGAGCGGCGCGAGCACGGGCGTCCACAGGGCCAGGCTCCAGCCTCGTTCGCGCAGGCGGGGATCGGGGTTGAACCTCTGCAGCACCAGGGCGGCCAGACCGCCGACCGCGGCGACGGCGGCCGACAGGCCCAGCGACAGGGCGAGCATCTGGGCGAGGGTCATTCGCCTTTTCCCTTGTCGGCGCCGTCCTTGAGGGCGTCGGCGGCGAGGGCGGTCTCCAGCGCGGCGATCTCCTCCGCGTCGAGGATCTGGCTGCCTGAGAAGGCGGCTGCGGGCAGGGGCCCGTCGATGTCCAGCATGGAGGCCAGGCGGCGCATGACGCCGTGGATCACGGTCACCTTGGGCTGGGCGGGCGAGTAGACGGCGATCCCGTGCGCGTCACGTCGGCTGAGGATGCCCTTGGCCCGCATCCGCTCCAGCACGGTGCGGGTGGTGGAGGAGGTCCAGCCCAGGTCGGCGGCGATCCGGGTCTGGACCTCGCGCGCCGACAGGTCGCCGTCGCGCCAGAAGCATTTGAGGACGTCGAGCTCGGCGTCGGTCGGGGAGGGGGGCTGGGTCATCGTGGCGTCTCAGTAAGAGGTGTCGCGAGTACGCTACAATTGTAACCAGTGGGCGTCAACTGTCACATGGCGGTGTTCCCGCGCGGACCGGGTCCCCTGTCAGGGCCGGGGTTTGCTCCGGAGACTGTTCGTCCGCGGGCAGGGGCTATAGGATCGAAAGACAGCGACGGACTCGCGTTGACCCCCGCCGTCGGTTCGGCTATAGCCGCGCCTCTTCAGATTTCCGCGCCGTGGACACTGTGCTCCGCGGCGTTTTCCGTCTCATAGGTTTACCGATGGCCAACAACGCCGGCGCCCGTAAGGCGATCCGTAAGATCGCCGCCCGCACCGAAGTCAACAAGGCGCGCCGCACGCGCGTCCGCACCTTCCTGCGCAAGTTCCAGGAAGCGGTCACGGCGGGCGACGCCGGCGCCGCCAAGGACGCCTTCATCACCGCTCAATCCGAGCTGATGCGCGCCGTCACCAAGGGCGTGGTTCACAAGAACACGGGCTCGCGCAAGGTCAGCCGCCTGGCTGCCCAACTCAAGAAGATGTCGGCCGCCTGATTAAGGTTTCGGCGCCCGTTAAGCGGGTGTCTTAACTTTCGTAGGATACCCTACGGTCAAGCTTGCGGTCTGGATGCATACGGATCGGATTTTTTCGAACCGTCATTGTAAAATCCAATGAATTCAACGGCGAGGCAGCTTCGGTTGCCTCGCCGTTTGCACGTCTGTCGCTAACTGTTCACAGGAGAATCCATGCTCGCCTGTGGGGTGAAATCCGCATTTCCCCAAGCCGGGTTTGGATTTAGCGGAGTCAAACAATTTAAGTACGAATCGACGTTCGAATCAGCGTTGACCCTCCCGCCGCCGAGCGTAAGTTTTGGGCTCTAGCGCACTTCCATCCCCACACGGATGAAGACGGCGGGAACCAGGTTCCAGTCGGCGTGAGACGTCAAACCGAGAGGCCTTATCCGGCCCGTTGAAGCACACGCTTCGCGGGGCAGGACAATGCGTCCCTGAATTTGCCGGCTCCTGTGTGGGATGTGGTGCGTGACCGGCGTCAGAAGGACGGCGGCTTCGGATGACTTTTTTATGGCGGGTGGCTTAACG